>NZ_AKJC01000078.1 GCF_000282535.1 Pseudomonas sp. GM84
ATTGGGCCGCAACGCGGCCCCAAGATACTTCAGGCCGAAGCCGGCTCGAACGCCCCACGCCGGCGAGTCAGCAACACCAGCCCCGCCGCCCCCGCCGCCATCAGCCACAGCAGCGCATGCCCGCTGACCCACTGGCTCCCCGCCCCTGCCAGCAACGGCCCGAGCAAGCAGCCAATGCCCCACAGTTGCGCCACATGGGCGTTGGCGCGCACCAGCGCATCATCCCGGTAGCGTTCGCCGATCAGCACCAGCGACAAGGTGAACAAGCCACCGGCACTGGCCCCGAACAGCACCCACAACGGCCAGATCGCTGGCGTTTGCAACAGCAGCGGAATCGCCAGGCTGGAGCACAGCAAGGTCACCGCACAGCCGGTGAACAAGCTGCGCCGCGACATGCGGTCGGCCAGCGCGCCGATGGGCAATTGCAGCACAGCATCACCCACCACCACGGTGCTGACCATGAACAAGGCAATTTCGGTAGTGAAGCCTTGCTGCAGGCAGTACACCGGCAGCAAGGTGAGAATCATCGCCTCGAAGGCAGCGAACAAGGCGATTGCCCAGGCGATCACCGGCAGGCGTCGGCAGAAGCCGAACAAGTCACCGAAAGTCACGCTGCAGGCCTCGGTGCTGGGCGCACCACCGCGCCCGAGCAGCACCAAGGGGGCGCACAGCAACAGGCCGGTCGCGGCCCAGAAACCGAAATCGTCGTCGGAGCCGAGAAAACCCAGCACCAGCGGCCCAGCCAGCTGGCTCAGGGCGTAGCTGCTGCCATACAGCGCTACCAGACGACCGCGCCACTGCTCGACCACCAGTTGGTTGATCCAGCTTTCACCGAGAATGAACACCACGGTCAGCGACATGCCGATCAGAAGGCGCAGCGCCAGCCACAAGGGGTAGCTCGGCAGCAATGCCAGCAGGCCGATCGACAGGGCGCCGCCCCACAGGCACAGGCGCATCGCCGAGGGCACACCTACCCAGCCGGCCAGGCGGCTGGCCAGGCTGGCACCGAGCAGCACGCCCAGTGCCGGCATGGCGGCCATCACCCCGATGGCGAAGCTGCCATAGCCCCAGGCCTCCAGGCGCAGGGACACCAGCGGCATGCTCACCCCGAGCGCGAGCCCGACGCTCAACACCGATGCCAGTACGGCGAAGTAGGTACCCCAGCGCATTGCAGCCTCCCAGGCAGAATTCTTGAACAGCAGAAACGACAAAGCCGGGACGGTGAGAACCGGCCCGGCTGTGGCTGGGGCTGCTGGGCAGCCCATCGCTGGCAAGCCAGCTCCCACAGGGTTCAGTGAAGTCCTTGTGGGAGCTGGCTTGCCAGCGATTGGGCCGCGAAGCGGCCCCTCTGGATTACAGCTTGATCCAGGTCGCTTTCAGCTCGGTGTACTTCTCCAGCGCATGCAGCGACTTGTCACGGCCGTTGCCCGACTGCTTGAAGCCACCGAACGGTGCGGTCATGTCGCCGCCGTCGTACTGGTTGACCCAGACGCTGCCAGCACGCACGGCACGGGCAGTCTTGTGGGCCTTGGAAATGTCCGAAGTCCAGATGCCGGCTGCCAGGCCATACGGGGTGTCGTTGGCAATGGCGATGGCTTCTTCAGCGGTGTCGAAGGCGATCACCGACAGCACTGGGCCGAAGATTTCTTCCTGGGCGATCTTCATGGCGTTGGTCACGCCGTCGAAGATGGTCGGCTCGACGTAGGTACCGCCGGTCTCTTCCAGAGTACGCTTGCCACCGGCCACCAGCTTGGCGCCGTCCTGGTGACCCGCGTCGATGTACGACAGCACGGTGTTCATCTGCTGGGTGTCGACCAACGCACCGACGGTGGTCTGCGGGTCCAGCGGGTTGCCTGGCTTCCAGCCCTTGAGGGCCTCGATCACCATGGGCAGGAACTTGTCCTTGATCGAACGCTCGACCAGCAGGCGGGAACCGGCGGTGCAGACTTCGCCCTGGTTGAAGGCGATGGCGCTGGCGGCCGCTTCTGCTGCAGCTTGCAGGTCCGGGGCGTCGGCGAAGACGATGTTCGGGCTCTTGCCGCCGGCTTCCAGCCAGATGCGCTTCATGTTCGACTCGCCCGCATAAACCATCAGCTGCTTGGCGATCTTGGTGGAACCGGTGAACACCAGGGTGTCGACGTCCATGTGCAGGGCCAGGGCCTTGCCCACGGTGTGGCCGTAGCCTGGCAGCACGTTGAGCACGCCGGCCGGGATACCGGCTTCGATGGCCAGCTGGGCGATACGGATGGCGGTCAGCGGGGATTTTTCGGACGGCTTGAGCACCACCGAGTTACCGGTGGCCAGGGCCGGGCCGAGTTTCCAGCAGGACATCAGCAGCGGGAAGTTCCACGGTACGATAGCGCCGACCACACCCACCGCTTCGCGGGTAACCAGGCCGAGCTGGTCGTGCGGGGTCGGGGCGACTTCGTCGTAGACCTTGTCGATGGCTTCAGCGGTCCAGTGGATGGCATTGGCTGCGCCCGGCACGTCGATGGTCGACGAGTCGCCGATCGGCTTGCCCATGTCCAGGGTTTCCAGCAGGGCCAGCTCTTCGACGTTCTTGCGCAGCAGGTCGGCAAAACGGATCAGCTTGGCTTTGCGCTTGGCCGGAGCCAGTTGCGACCAGACACCGGAATCGAAAGTGGCGCGGGCGTTTTCCACGGCGCGGTTGGCGTCGGCCACGTCGCAGCTGGCGATCTTGGCCAGGAAGCGTCCGTCGACCGGGCTCAGGCAGTCGAAGGTTTCACCGGATGCGGCGTCGGTGTATTCGCCGTTGATGAAGGCACGCCCTTCGATCTTCAATTGCTGGGCACGTTGTTCCCAGTCTGCACGAGTCAGGGTGGTCATACGAAACTCCTCCTCTTGTTTAGGTGCAACGCCGCACTGAGGACTCACAGGCGTTGTCAGAATTCGGGCCGGGCGACACGCGCACACCGGCAAGCGATACCCTAAACCAGGCCGGGTAAACTATCAATATATTTGACACGAATGGCTCAAAAGCCTACTGATGTTCATTTTATTAAACAACAACAGGAGCCGCACCATGGATATCGCCAACATTATCGACTTCGCCCAGGTCCTTACCGAAGCCGAACGCTACCGCCCAGCGGCGGAAAAAATCCTCAAGGGCGAGCCGGACCAAGCGGTCTATAACCACTATTCCAGCCCGTGCGGGCAGTTCGCCGCAGGCGTGTGGGAAGGTGAAGTCGGGCAGTGGACGGTGAACTACACCGAGCACGAATACTGCGAGATCGTCCAGGGTGTTTCGGTGCTGCGCGATCAGGATGGCGGTGCGAAAACGCTGCGTGCCGGTGATCGGTTCGTCATCCCGGCCGGCTTCAAGGGCACCTGGGAAGTGCTGGAGCCTTGCCGCAAGATCTATGTGATGTTCGAGCAGAAATAAGCACTGGCAAGCCAGCTCCCACAGCCTCTATCGAGGGCATTGCTGTACCTGTGGGAGCCGGCTTGCCGGCGATGAGTCCCTCGCAGGCAAAAAAAAACCCGCTTCCTGAACGGAAGCGGGTTTTTTTCAGGTCGCCGATCAATTACTTGATCTTGGCTTCCTTGTACACCACGTGCTTGCGAACAACCGGATCATATTTCTTGATCTCGATTTTGTCCGGAGTGGTGCGCTTGTTCTTGTCGGTGGTGTAGAAGTGGCCGGTACCGGCACTCGAAACCAGACGGATCAATTCACGCATGATGTTCTCCTTAGACCTTGGCGCCAGCGCGACGGATGTCAACCAGAACGGCGTCGATGCCGCGCTTGTCGATGATACGCATGCCCTTGGCAGAAACGCGCAGACGCACGAAACGGTTCTCGGATTCAACCCAGAAACGGTGGTGCTGCAGGTTCGGCAGGAAACGACGACGGGTTTTGTTGTTTGCGTGGGAAATGTTGTTCCCGGTTACTGGACCCTTACCAGTAACTTGACAGACTCTCGACATGACTCAGCCCTCTAAAACCACATGCCCAACCCGGCATGGGTTGGCCGCTTAATCTCTCAGTCTTTGGCGCCAGGCGCCGTGATTCTGGAGGTCTTATCGACCGGATCCGCTGATGCGACAGGCCGAGCCCCTAGAAAAGAGCGCTGCTTTATACCAGAAAGACTACGCCACAACAACAGAATATGAGCATCTGCTTGCTGCAAATGGCGCGCGAGCAGCATAGCGACTAGTCCGGCGAACTGTCGACCGCTCGTCGCCGATCCACTGAAAAAGAGGGTGGCCATTTCCAACAGCGCGCACTAGGGTAGGACGTTTCCAGACTGCACTGGCAGATGGGCCACTGACAGCCAAGGAGTCACGATGCGTGCCGCCGCCCTTTCCTTATTGTTCACCTCTCTGCTTGCAGCCGGCCTCGCCCAGGCTGCACCGCTGAGCGTCTGCAGCGAAGCCAGCCCCGAGGGCTTCGATGTGGTCCAGTACAACTCGCTGACCACCACCAATGCCTCGGCCGACGTGCTGATGAACCGTCTGGTCGAGTTCGACGCGGCCCAGGGCAAGGTGGTTCCGAGCCTGGCACAGAGCTGGACAGTGTCGGCTGACGGCATGGTCTACGACTTCAAGCTGCGCGAAGGCGTCAAATTCCACACCACGCCCTACTTCAAGCCGTCTCGCGAGCTGAATGCCGACGACGTGCTGTTCAGCTTCCAGCGCATGCTCTACCCCGCCCACGCTTGGCACAAGACGGCCCCGGGCGGTTATCCACACGCCCAATCGCTGCAGCTGGGCAGCCTGATCAAATCGATCGAGGCGCCGGAGCCGAACAGCGTGCGCTTCACGCTGAGCCACGCCGACGCCACGTTCCTGGCCACCCTGAGCATGGGCTTCGCCTCGATCTACTCCGCCGAGTACGCCGACAACCTGCTCAAGGCCGGCACCCCGGAGAAGCTCAACAGCCAACCGATCGGCACTGGCCCGTTCGTCTTCCAGCGTTTCCAGAAGGACGCCGTGGTGCGCTACCGCGCCAACCCGGACTACTTCGACGGCAAGCCCGAGGTCGACCCGCTGATCTTCGCCATTACCCCCGATGCCAACGTGCGTCTGCAAAAGATCAAGCGCGGCGAATGCCAGGTGGCCCTGTCGCCCAAGCCCCTGGACATTGCCGAAGCCGGCAAGGACAGCAACCTCAAGGTCGCCAGCACCCCGGCCTTCATGACCGCCTTCGTCGCCATCAACAGCGAACACCCGCCGCTGGACAAACCCGAGGTGCGCCAGGCAATCAACCTGGCCTTCGACAAGCAGGCCTACCTCAAGGCCGTGTTCGAAGACACCGCCACCGCGGCCAATGGCCCCTACCCGCCCAACACCTGGAGCTACGCCAAGGACCTGCCCGGCTACCCGCTGGACGTGAACAAGGCCAAGGCGCTGCTGGCCAAGGCCGGCCTGCCGGAGGGCTTCAGCACCACGATCTGGACCCGCCCTTCGGGCAGCCTGCTCAACCCCAACCCGAGCCTTGGCGCACAGATGCTCCAGGCCGACCTGGGCAAGATCGGCATCAAGGCCGAGATCCGCGTGGTCGAGTGGGGCGAACTGATCCGCCGCGCCAAGGCCGGCGAGCATGACCTGCTGTTCATGGGCTGGGCCGGCGACAACGGCGACCCGGACAACTTCCTCAGCCCGCAGTTTTCCTGTGCGGCGGTCAAGTCGGGGACCAACTTCGCGCGCTTCTGTGACAGCCGGCTGGACCAGTTGATCAGTGCCGGGCGCACCACCAACGATCAGAGCGTGCGCAGCCGGCTGTACCAGCAGGCGCAGACCTTGATCCAGCAGCAGGCGCTGTGGGTGCCGCTGGCGCATCCGACGGCGGCGGCCTTGCTGCGGCAGGGGGTCGAGGGGTATCAGGTGAGCCCGTTTGGGCGGCTGGATTTGAGCAAGGTCTCGGTTAACCGCTGACTCCACGCCTGCAGGCCCGGCCAATCGCCGGCAAGCCGGCTCCCACACTGAGCTTGAGAACCGTGGGGAACCTGTGGGAGCCGGCTTGCCGGCGATCGGGCCGGTACCGACAGCACAAAGTGGCCAGTCATGCACTAGGCCACAATCCACCCCTGCTCGACCATCGACAGGGGCTCACCGTCGCCGATGATGATGTGATCGAGCACCCGCACATCGATCAGCCCCAACCCCCGCTTCAATGAGAGCGTCATGTGCACATCGTCCTGGCTGGGCTCGCTGTTACCCGAAGGGTGGTTGTGGCACTTATGGTATATGTTCGGAAACGTTGCAGATCTGGAGCTACCAATGCCAGACGTCCCTTTCTGCGAAATCCGAATGATCCGCACTGCCTCCAGCGGCCTCAGGCCATACCTGCTGGTGCAGGGGGTTCCAGTGATCCTAGCAAACCTCTGGGCGGAGGATTTGCTCCACAGATCGCGTCTCAATACCGTCGAAAATTACCTACGTGACATCGCTATCGCGTACGAGTGGGCTCTCAGCCGAGGTTCTCCACTGGAAGCGAAGCTTGAGCGCCTAGCGGTGTTCAGCTCAGCGGAACTGACATCGCTGGCCGAACGCCTCTGCTCCACCAAACGCGGTGCGGGTGCGAGCCAATCGACATGCACCCGACGACTCGAAGCTATCAAATCATTCATAGATTTCTCCTTCGAGCACTACGTTGAGCTCAATCGACTAGGCCTACTTGAGCAAAGCCAAGCAGAAAAAAACAAAGCCAAGAATCTGCGAAATCTTCAAAAAAAAATCACCAAGATTGCATATCAATCAGAACCGCCGCTACCTGCAACGCCACTTGACTCCGGGGGACAAGCCTTATTCAAAGGGGTGCTCAGTCCTGATGACTTTAGGAACCCATTCCACAGTAAGCAGATACAGGCACGCAATTACAGTCTGTTCTTGGTAATGCTTGAAACACTTGCCAGGCGTGGCGAAGTGGTACTCATAGAACTCGACGACGTTGACCTTGGCCCGTCACCTACAATACGCATCAAGCGCCCCAGCGATATCAACAGGGAGCGGAGACAGGACGGGGCTAGTCTCAAGACGCGCGGTCGGATAGTCCCCATAACCGCATCGGTAGCCGCGGTTTTGAACGAATACATTTCCGATCATCGCCCTAAACTGATTAAACCAAAAAGACCTTGTACAGCCCTATTCGTGAGTTCCCGTGATGGAAGGCGGCTATCTGCGCGAACCGTAAACACCATTCTTCGTACGGTTGCCGCCAGCCTCGGCCTGCCAAAATTTTCAACACGGATCCATCCGCACGGATTGAGGGCGACCGGAGCGAATATAGCTCGCAAAAAACTTGAAAAAAGCGGCGTCCCCAGCATTAATTTAAAAGATGCCCTGGCGTATCTGGGGGGATGGAGTCCGAACAGCGAAAGTGTTCAGCGCTACTCTCGGCAAGCCATATCTGACCGGCTCGGCGAAATCATCAGGAACTCCGACAGCTCACTTTATCGAGGCAATGAAGATGATTAAATTTTCGCCTGCCGAACTTGTAACCGAGATTGAATTCCGCTTCGGCATAGAGACTGATGCATTTCCTTTCGCAGTTAAATCTAGCTTTGGCCAGACAATAACCATTCACAACGATGATGCATGGATTGAAAAATTAACGGTGGAAATTGTCGGGTGTGCTCCGATAAGTATTGCGTGGAGCATGCCGCTACATTCCAATTTGTTAGTTGAGTGGCTACTCAGAGAGTGGTTCGTCGACAGAATCCAAACCCACATTGACCTTAGGCCTCTGATTGTCGTTCAGCGGCTTCTGGCCCCGCATAAATTCTCGGGGAATGACGCGGATACTATTGGCAATAAATTATCGACATTTGCTGTGCGTGAATGTACCCGATTAAAAGCAGCAAACTGCTATGAGGATCTAGTTGCTCTTCGAGCATTTTATCGATGGTGCTTGGACGATGAGGTCTCAGGCTTCAACGAACATGACGGGCTTGAACTTTCCCACCTTAAAGTAAAGGCGCTTGATAACAAGCATTTGGTCACGATGCGAGATGATGACTTTGGCCCTTTCACTCGGGCACAACTCGCGAACATTGAGATGAAGTTTGCCAACAATCCGCTCATCACTCATGCCCAACGCACGCTTTTTTTGCTCTGTCGCGACTGGGCTCTTCGCCCTATACAGTTGGCTTTAATGCAGGTTACTGACTTCGGGATTGATGAGGGCGGCCCCTTTGTAAAGGTGCCGAGTGTTAAAGGAATTAGACGCTCAAGGCTCAGGAGGCATCCGAGCAACCTGGTAAAGCGTTACATCGCCAACGATACTGCAGAGGCAGTAGAACTTCAGTGCACTTTAGCTGAGACCCAATGCCATGCCACATTGAAGGACATTAACGCAATATGTGCTAGGCATGGAATAAGCACTCCAGTGCTTCCTACACCGTTGTTTCCCTCCGCGTACAAAACCGAAAACCGCCTTTTACGCTTCCTAACCAACCCCAAGCTGACACCGTTCACATTACATCTCGATAACCATAGAATAAGTTATGCGCTAACATCTCTGACCTGGATACTCCAGTTACCAGACCCTCATCGGGCCATACAAAAATCAGAGCCATTCATGCGGATCACAGCGTACCGACTGCGCAGGACCAAGGCTACCTCAATGGTTCTTTCCGGTGCATCCCCTGAAGAAGTCGCTGAAGCTTTAGATCATTCTAACCTGAACTCTATAAAGCACTACTTCAACTACAACCTTGAGCTGCAAGAGTTTATAAATACGACTCACATGGCAAGCCCGGAGATCAATGCCGCTGTGCAAATGTGGTGCGGGAAATTTGTGGAAGAAATTTCTGACAGATCTTCGCTAAGACCAATAAGCGGACTAGGATCATGCAACTCTAAAGAACCGTGCCCTTACCACCCGACGGTCACTTGCTATGCATGTCCCAAATTCAGACCTAGCCGTCATGCTAATCATCAAGGGGCTTTAGCAGACATTACTAAATTCCAACAGATGCTCGGGAGCAATTCCACTGGCGCTATGGCCCAACAGGTCGAGGCAGCAATTCACGGTGCCAAGTCAGTAATCATCGCCGTGAAGGAGTTGAAAGAATGAGCATATCAATGATGGTCTTAGACGACCGATACAAACATGCAGAGCAACAATTTAATGACCTCAAGGCCAACGGATTAGTAGCAGGAGATTTCGAGGGCAAGGTATGGCAGTATCGATCGAGTAATATTCCCTTCACATCACTCGATCCTCTCAACAGGCGAAATCATGACCAACCCCCTCTCCCGTTAGTGATTGGCAAGCTCGCGCGCTGCTTTATAGTCAAAGAGATTCTGGCACATCCGTCAGCAGAGCTGATCATCGGCAGAATGGCCTCGATTAGGCATCTATCCGCAGTAATGGATAGCGAAAACATTGAGTGGAGCGACATAACGCGCAAAGTCTTCGACCGCACCGTAGACTCGATCAGTCATGGACGTTCAGACTCTACCATTTACCATAGAGCAAATGCCCTCAAGGCATTTGTTGATTTCCTCAACCAACTTAGCGCAATGGTCGATGGAGTACTGCTGCGATTCATCGATAGGTTTATCAAATGGCAAACTGGGATCCCCAACCCGACTCATAGTGCGCTTGAACTCACATCACGAGAGTTTCAGCAAAGAGAAGAAAATCTATACACTTCTGACTTGCACAAAGGGATTGCACAAGCCAGGTGGTTGATCAAGCAGAACCCACATCTGGAGCCAACTGCGGGCTTCGATAGAATTCGACTTGAGGCGACCTGCTTCGGAATGGCGCTCGGTTTGAGAGTTGGTGAGATCGCGAATCTTCCAAAGAATTGCCTTTTCCAGGATCCCAACACTCACACGACGTTCGTACGAGTGCCTGTAGAAAAAAACTGCATCCCCAACGCCGTACCCGTCGCAGACCTATGGAGCGCACCACTCACCGAAGCGTACGAGTACTTACTGGCTGCCAGCCAGGATGCTAGAGAGCGCGCTCTTGATATTGAAGCCACAGGTTTCTCGTTTATAGATAAAGCACTCGCAGCCTATCGCGGAGACCACCCGTTAGATCCCGGCGCGGTGGATCAACTCTCATCCCTGGGCCTGCCCGTAGAACATCACTACTTTGTTGAGGAGATATGTAAGTGCTTTCCCGTATCTCCAAAAGAGCTCTACAGTGGTGGGCGATTTTACAGCAGCAGCGTTGAACTCCCTAGAATAACGGCCGCTCGAATCGCAGTTTGGATAGATGAACGAATGCATCAATGGGATTGGTCTAACTTTCTCAATGAGTACAAAAAGAACTGTTATAGTGTATCCGTCATTGACATTGCAAAACACACAAAATCCTCCGAAGCGTCGGTAAAAAAGAGCAAGTGGTTTGTAGACCACCTGCGCACCTTTCTCAAGGGAATGGTTCACGACGGGCTTTTCAAGCCTGGAAACAAACCTTCACATGCGCAACTCTTCGACATCCGGAATGAGTGGGCAAGCATCAGAGAACTTATGTTATCTCAAAGAGGATTCGGGGCGGGAGTTCCATCTCTGGTCATAGATATCAGACTGCTCAAGCGCCTTTTAGAAGATAAATACAGATTTCACCTACGACGCCATTTTGAAGAACAATTTTCAATGCCTGATGATGGAGGTGAAGCATCCTATCATGCGAAGCACACTGCCAAAGGTTATCCTAGCAAGCTGAGTGACAACTTACTTGTGATCTGGGAAAACCAGTTTGACTCGATATCTGAGCTAGGGATCATCCCCCGCCCCCTATTTAGAGCCGATCTCTACAACTATCTCTCTTCGAACTCCTCGAAAAAAACAATCTTTCAGCGCCTTGACCTACGAGGGCAAGACGGGGAAATCTTTTCCATCACTCCTCATCAAATCCGTCGTTGGGTTACCACTGCAATTCTTCGTTCTGGTCCCTCTGAAACAGCTGTGGACCTATGGATGGGGCGAACCCCACGCCAAAGCCGTCAATATGACTACCGTACTGCCAAAGAGCGAGCAGAATATGTGAGATCTTTGTACCTGGCCGTTGACCCTCCTCAAGATTTTTTGGGCCGACTAGTAATCCGGTGGCGGGAGGAGTCAATCGCTGACGAACAAATCGAAGAGATGATCATCGAGAAGCTCAGCATTCTCAACCTAACGCCTTGGGGCGGGTGTACACGTGAGCTCTATATCAGTCCGTGCGACAGGGGCCTCATGTGTATCAGAGGCTTCGGTACAGATTCTGGATGTAAATCCTTTCACCTGAACCCTGATGATCTGGAAGCAAAGGCCGCTATCGAGAGCTTACACAGCGAGTACGAGAAAATTTTGAAGGCAATTTTTGACAATCAAACTGACATCACGTCTAGCATTGAGGCTGAACTCGATAATACTCATGCTTTCGATCAGCACGTTCTGTTTGTGATGGATATGGTTACGAGCTGCAAAACGGCCCTAGAATCGTACTCAAAAACTAAGAAGGCTTCGTCATGAAGCAAGAAAAAAAATGGAAGGACCACGTACGGTCTATTCTCGCCGAATATAAGGCCGGACGGGGTCAGGGACCGCTCACCCAAAATGGCCTTGCCCAGCAAGCGGGTGTTAGTCGTCAAACGCTCTGGAGAGATGAGGAAATCCGATTTTTATATACGGCAACTCAGATCCATCTTAAAGATGTCAAAAAGGTCGGGCGCAAAAGTATCGATGCCAGAATTTATTCTCTCGAAGCACAGCTACATAAAGCTCGGATGGAGAACAATCGGCTGATTCAGACGATCGTCAAAGCTGCTCAGTTAATGACAGAGGATGCAATTGATCCAAGACGGTACTTCGAAGATGCTACAAGCTGAGTAGCCCATTATTTTCGACGGAAAAGCTCCTTGGAAAAGCCATACTCACGGCATTCAGAGCTATTAGGCTGGTAGTACCGCCGGCCGCTTTGAACGGTGTAACACCTGTAGAGGCCATCCTCGCTTTCATGAATGACCTCCAGGTACTCCATTGACCACCCGCCGCTACCGTTCATCCACCCAGGGGTGACAATCTGCAGGGACAGCTCAGCAGCACCATCCAGAGTCATCCGTGTGAAATGCTCAAGGCCTCGCATGTCCTCCAAGAAAAAGACCTCGACACATGTGTCCTCCTCTCGTGATCTGGTAACTGTGATGTGGAGCCATGGCGATGAAAGCCGTTGCTCTACAAAATGCCAAGCCTGCTGATCCTCAGCGAGCCAAGCGTAGGAACGGTCCACCTCTGCCCATCGGTTGGTGATAAACATCCCGACCCCCTATCAAATGAACAGCATACATTGTAGTCATATACTGTTCGCTGGCGCCTCATCTTTCCTTTTGCGGAAGATGCAAAGTGGAATTGAGAAGCGCCTTCGGTAGGGTGTTGCAATGGATGCGGGTCAAGCAGAAGCTGACCCAAGAAGACTTTGCGAATGTGAGCAGCCGTACCTACATCAGCACACTGGAGAGAGGTCGGTACGTTCCGACCATCGAGAAGTTGGACACCATCGCGCCAGTGCTCGGGGTCCATCCGGTCACGCTACTGGTGGGTAGCTATGCCCTGAAGGAGAGCCGATCAGCGAAGGACCTCCTCGCTCAGATCGCTCAAGAAGCTGAACGCATGGGCCTTGAGGCCGCTTTGCCAGAACTGGGCAAGTCCACCCGCCAGAGCTGATACACCTTACACGCGGAGAACCGCTTTCCCCGACCCTGCCGGTAATCAGTGCCAGTCGTAGCCACAGACGTTCTGTTTTGAGATCGCCTTGATCCACGCTGGGGACCTCGAAGAAAACTTACTTTTTTTCCTCGTGGGCTTCTGGCACGCGCGTCGTGACGCGAAGCTGCCGTGTCACTCAGCGAGCAAGACGATTGACAACATGCCTCAAAACCATAATCTCAACGCCTCCATTCCCGGGGCACGTGTGCAATGAGCTGGACAGACATCACAGACAATGGACGCGTCTACAGCATGGCGCACCTACAGCCGTTCACACACGTCTTTCGGGTCGATGAGAGTGACATAACGATCCACTTTACATTTGGCTTTCACTGTTTCACGGACGAGAAAGGTGACGGCGGACTGATTTTCAACCGGGGCGAGCGGCGCAATTTTTCGCCCTCTCGATGGGAAGCGAGCAAGGACCTCCGGGGCTGGATCTGCGAGCGCATGCTGGACGCTCAGGTCACCCTGCATCTCAGCTCGAACCAACGCCGCTATTTCTGCCTGGACATCTACGACTACGCCCTGTTCTTTCAGATCACGAAGCCTGGCAACACCACCAATGAGCTTAAAGTCGTGATCATTTCGGCTTACCCCCTGGACCAGTGGGGGCGATCGATGATGCCCAAAGGCAAAAACCATAACCTTTCGTGGGTTCTGGGCCAGCGGGTCAAAGGTATCGTGCTCTGAAAGCAAAAAGCCCCTGGTGCCGAAGCGCCAGGGGCTTTTTGTGAATCTCATTAAAGGTCTACCTTTTCGCACCGTAGTGCTTATCCAGCCAAGGCTCGGAGAGGCTTTCGCCTCCGGATCGACACCCCTTGTTTCCAAGGTTCCAGTCTGTGCCGACGCCACAACTATAGCAAAAACGGTATCACAAGTGTCAACTTCTAGATGCGTACATCCTGTCGTAATGCGCTGCCCGAGCAGGGTAGAGCAGCAGGCCTCGATGAGCGTACGGGTATCAGTCATACGCCTTGGCAACCAGGGGCGGAAGCTACGCTTGAATCGCCCCTGGTATCCTAGACACCTCCAAGCCTCATAATGGGACCCAAATAGAGGTGCCATGAGGCGTCAGCGGTAGCTGTGAGTGTCTGCTATCGACCCATAGCGGACGTTCATTCAACCGATTGAGACATGGCCACGCGACCGGTGGATAGTAGTTTTCGGGCAAAATAAGTCATGAGTAGGTGCGCCTGGGAACCCTTGATGGGATCAAGTCGTGGTTGACCCCCAGGCGCATTGACAGTTACTTCATTCCAAGCCGTTCGAGCGTAGCTTCGAGCCCCAGTAGTTGAACGGTACTGATGCCGGCCTCGATGCCATGGCGAATGCCGTCCTCCTTGTCCTCGCGAGCCCTGCTCAGACTAATGACTTCCTCTACGCGATCTTTCTCTACGACTACGAGGCCGTCTCGGTCACCGACGATGATATCGCCAGGCCGGATATGCACGTTGCCGATGACGATGGGCACGTTCACTTTTCCAGGCTGGCATTTGTTCGTCCCCTTGATGCTCAACCCACGAGCAAAGGTAGGGAAACCCATTTCGATGATGGCGTCCGCATCTCGCACCGCGCCGTTCATCACCAGTCCTGCGATGCCGAGTTTTTGTGCGGCGAGGGTAAGCAGATCACCCCACGGGCCAGCTTCCATGAAGCCCTTGGCATCCACGACGAGCACATCCCCTGGCTTAGCCTTGGTCAAAGCGAAGTGAATCGCGAGGTTGTCGTCAGGGCGGCAGTCAACCGTCAGGGCCGGGCCGCATAGCCTCACAGTCGGATCAATCGGTTTGAAGCAGCTATCAAGCGCACCGGTCTGACCTTGGGCTTCATGAATAGTGGCTGAGCCGAGCTTCTTGAGGACTTCGATTTGTTCTTGTGGGATGGGCATGGCTGTATCCGTCTGGTTGGATCGGGCTCAAGCCTTGAGGACTGCTCGCTGATCAATGATCACGCTTCGCCGTTGCTTGAGCGGACACAGAAAGTGTCTGCAAATACAATAAAAGTACAATCATGGTTTATGCAAACAATTTCGGTACAAACGGTAGGGCCCGTTGCGATAATGAGCGCTATGCCGGTGCATCGGGCAAGGATTTCATGGTGCCTGCGGTAGTTCAGACAGACAGGAGAGAGAGCGGCAGATATGGCTAGTGAGCAAATCTACGAGACTTTGCGTAATCGCATCATTGCCGGTCAGTATGAGCCTGGGACTCAGTTGAAGGAGGAGCCTCTCAGTCGAGAGTTCGAGCTGAGCCGCACGCCTGTCCGTGCGTCCCTCAAGAGGCTTGTTGATGACGGATTGGCGGTCGTGGAGACCAATCGGGGTGTATTCGTTGCGGGATGGACGAAGTGGGACGTCGAAGAGATGTTCAGCTTGCGGGAACTGCTGGAACCGCACGCCGCCATGCTAGCTGCCATGCGGGCTACAGAGCAGGACGTACAAGCTCTCCATCGAATAAATGACGCAATGGCATCCGCTATCAAGCGGGGTGACGAGAACGTCCAGCTTGATGTCCAGGCGGCAAACAGGGAGTTTCATCATCAGTTGCTGGAGACTGCTCGCTCCCAACGATTGCGCTCCATGCTCCAGACCCTTATCGACATGCCTGTGATTACGCGGTCCTTTTTTCTCTACGCTGAAGCGGACTTCGCCCGAAGCCTGCAGCAGCACCTGGACATCACCTATGCGATCGAAATCGGAGACGGGGAGCTCGCCAAGCAGGCCATGACGACGCATATTCGGATGGCCTACCGGCGCTTCATGGCCCACCGATCGGGAAAAACAGGGCCCTCATAAAAAAAATACAATCCCAGTACAATCTGGTTTATAGTCGGCTCCATAAGAACAATTTCGGAGGAGCCATGAGCCCCACCCCCCCAAAAACGGCTGACGCGCAACTGCCTGTATCTGCGCGCCTGTTTAGCAGTTCACGAACCTCCCGAATGGTTCGCCCTCTTTCGATGCTGTCATGGCCTGCTATCGCCGTGCCGAGGTTCAGTCATCGTCGACGCCCCGACCGCCATCCTCAGCATCTGCATCTTCTCGATCCGCCGACTTAGCACTTAAAGGCCTTGCGTCCTAAAGCGCACAGGCATTCGAACAATCAAGGTAAGGTCGCTAAATGCACGGGCTTAGGTCCGACGGCATGCTGTTGCCGTAAACAAACCAAGAGCGACCTGCTGATAACCCGCAACCGTTAATAATAAGAGCAGGTGAAAGCATGAGTAACGGTATCAACAACGCCCAAAAACCATCTCGGTTCCGGTGGGTCGTCGCCGGACTGTTCTTCTTGGTCTATACAGTCGCGTCGGCTGACAGAGCAAACCTCGGAGTGGCGCTCCCGTTTATCCGGGAAGAATATCCAATGACCAACGCCGAAGCAGGAGCGCTGCTCAGCGTATTCCTCTTGGCATACGCTTTGGCGCAAATTCCCTCCGGCTTCGCTTCAAGTCGTTATGGCGTAAGGAAGATTTTTTCCTTCTCCATGATCGCCACCTCCGTCTTCACGGCCTTAATGGGCACCGTCAGTTCGGTTGTGGGCCTTAAAATTTGTAGGTTCTTGCTCGGAATTGCCGAGGGGCCTCTGCCGATTGGCATCGCCTCGACGATCAACAACTGGTTCCCGGGCAAGGAAAAGGGCACGGCGACAGGCATTTTCCTAGCCGCCGTCAAATTCGGTCCAGTCTTGGTCCCACCGCTTTGCGTGGCTATCGTTGCGATGTGGGGTTGGCGCGAAATTTTCTACTTCTTCGCCATTCCAGGGGTCATCTTGGCGATCATGTGGTATTTCCTAGTTACCAATCAGCCGTCGGAAAGCAAATTCGTAAACTCCAAGGAGCTCGAATACATCGCCGATGAAGCTAACAACGTTATTAGCCATCAAGACAAAGCTGCACGCCGGGACTTCAAAAAGCTCGACAAATTTATCCGTGTCACGCCGGTAGAACCCATTTCTACTAGCAAGGGCCTTTTCCGCTCTTGGAACGTCATCGGCTGCTCACTTGGCTACAGCTTTCAGGTCGGCATCTCTATGATCCTTCTGTCGTGGATCCCTACCTATCTTGTGAGCGTCAAAAACTTCTCGATCATGAACATGGGGTTCGTGGCCGCGGCGCCTTGGGTAGGCGCTATTTTCGGCAATCTGCTGGGCGGCATCCTTTCCGACCGCCTTCTGGGCAAGCGTCGGAAGCCGGGCATGATGCTCTCTGCTCTGGCAACGGCCGGGATGATGTACGCCTTGATCAACTCGCCCAACGATCCGCTTCTCTACGCAGGGCTGATGTTCCTCACGGGCACGCTCATCAGCATCGGCTATTCATCCTACATGGTTTACCCGATGGGTTTGGCCTCGAAGAAGGTATTCCCTGTGGCGAGCTCGATCGTTAACACGGGTGGACAGCTTGGCGGGGCAGCAGCGCCATTCCTCGTGGGATTGCTTCTCGACAGCTACGGCTGGTCCCAAGTGTTTCTGTGCATGGCGATCGCATCGTTCGTCAGCTTCCTAATTCTGCTCACTATTAAAGAGCCCGTTCCCGCAGCTGCTGTTATCACTTTGGACGCAGACGCCACCACTCAACATCAAGCTGAGCTGAAACCGTCCAATACCTAGTTGGTTTGAGCCGACTGCGAGCGACTGTTACTGGTTTGCTTCACCACAGAGGATTTTTAAATGACTGCCGCTTTCAAGGCACGGGTGTGCCGCCTGGATCTCTGGATCAACCCCATCTTTGACGAAACGCTGGCACGCAATGCCAACGTCGATCTACAGATTGCATCCCGAGATCCAGAGGACTCGGACACGGCTAATGCGTTAGCACAAAGCCATGGGTACCACGTTTGCGCAGCTAAAGATGATCTGCCCAAGCGCTGGTGGGTGACTGAAGCGTTGATCAAGTCTTGCCCCAACCTCCTCTGTGTGTCGGCGGGTGGGGCCGGATACGACACAGTGGACGTCGATGCTTGCACTGCTGCAGGCATCCCTGTCGTGAATCAGGCTGGTGCGAATGCCCACTCGGTGGCAGAGCACACATTCGCCCTACTTCTGGCTGTGGTCAAACGTGTGGTTGAGTCCGATAGAAAGCTCAGGACCGAAACCGGCTTCACACGCGAAGATCTGATGGGGGATGAAATTCACGGAGCCACGTTCGGCATCATCGGTATCGGTGAAATTGGTACCCGTACGGCAAACGTCGCGAAGGGTTTCGGTTTGGAGGTTTTGGCCTACGATCCCCATCTGACTCCGGATGAAATCCGGTCACGTGGGGCAGAGCCGGTTAGCCTGGAGGACCTTCTGCAGCGCAGTGACTTCGTCTCGCTGCACTGCCCACTGAACTCTCAAACCAGGCATATGATCGGCGCTGATGCATTCGCAATGATGAAGCCGGGTTCGGTGTTTATCTCCACCGCTCGGGGTGGAATTCATGATGAAGCCGCCTTGTACGAAGCGCTTAAAACCGGGCACCTGCGAGGTGCTGGTTTGGACGTTTGGGAAGTTGAACCACCACGCCATGAGGCCCCGCTTCTCAGCCTCAGCAATGTCGTTGCGACCTTCCATACCGCAGGGGTGAGTCATGGCGGACGTCGCAACGTCGCGCGCTCTTCCGCAGAGCAGCTGATTTCCATGCTCGAAGGCACTAGACCTCCCCATCTGCTAAATCCTGAGGTCTGGGACCGGTTCCTGTCGCGGCGCTCAGAAGTTCTAGGGCGGCTAGAGCAGCCCGAGGCTGTGTAAGTAACTTTGAGCCCCCGCATGGACGGTCATTGTCAGTGCGGGGACTGACGTAAAGCTCGACCTCAATTTCACTGGATGACTCATGAGCCTCACGCGACGGCATTTCGTAGCGGCTTCGGCCTCACTTTTAGGATTCGCAGCCGCAGGGCAAAGTTTGGCTGCTGTCCCCTGGTCTACAGGCGAGCAACCGCCCAGACTAAAATTTCCCTCCGGTAGCGTCGACTGTCATATGCACCTGTTCGACGACCGCGTCCCTCCCGTACCAAATGCCAAGCTTCGACCACCGAATGCTACCCTTGCTGACTACCAGCAGCTTCAGGAGCGTCTGGGGGTTCATCGGATGGTAATAGTTACGCCTTCGACCTACGGCTTTAACAATCAGGTGCTGATGGACGGCTTGGAAGCCAGTAACGGCAACGCTCGCGGGGTCGCTGTAATCGAGCCGACTATCACCGATTACGATCTACAAAAGATGCATGCCGCCGGGGTACGCGGCGTTCGCATCAATTTGAGCTTTGGTGGAGCTGGCATCGAATATCTTGAGCCCTTAGCTGCTCGAGTGAATGAACTGGGGTGGCATGTTCAGTTTGTATCCCCAGGGAAGGCGTTGCCCGGCTTAGAAGCGCGATTGCGCAAGCTCCCCGGTACTGTGGTCATCGATCACTTAGGCGAAGTAGAGCAACCTGGCGGCTTTGACTCTGAACCGTTCAAGGTATTGCAGCGTTTGCTGGATACGGACAAGGTGTGGATCAAGCTATCGGGCGCCTACATCAGCTCTGCTGTCGGAGCCCCTTCGTACGAGGATTATGGACAGCTGGCAGGGCTTCTTGTTGCAAAACGCCCTGATCGTTTCGTATGGGGATCTGATTGGCCGCACGTCACTGAAAAAGGGTCTAAGCCAGACGATGCACTCCTGGCGGACTTACTTCTTGGATGGATACCGTCTGAATCAATTCGGAATCAGATATTGTCGTTGAACCCGAGCAAGCTGTATGGCTTTCCCACATAGTTCAACAGGATTCGCAAGGCTGCGGACTCTAGATCAAGCCCGTCCATGCGAGGTTTGATAGGCCAGGTTATTGCTATCTCAGGAGCGTTCGCCGTTCTAACAAGCCTCTCGATCACCTGATGCATTCCGTTAACTTGTTGAGCAATGTTCGCTTTGGGTCGAAAGCAGACAGTCGCGAGTGGCCGCAATCGACCCATTGCTGCCTCTCGTGACGGGTAGCAATAGTGGACTCCTGTCATCTAGCTATGGTCTCGGTCCGGCATGATAAAGTTCTCGTGGAAATCATTTTTGAAGTCCAGGAATGCTCAACGCATTGCGATGTTCCATAGCCTCTGAGATTGAACGAGCAGAGCATGCGGTGGGCGACTGGCCTGTGTACGGCTAAGCCTTAGTCTCATCTTCTAGATATTCCGGATGGCAACATTCTGCTAGCGTCCTTCGATGGTAAAAACAGGCCTCCCGTGCTAAACAGGTCATCGATAGATGGCTTGCCGCCATCAGGCGCTAGGTGGAGCAGGGATGCAATTTGTAACGAACGGTCCGGATATCCCAGACGAGCTGCTTCAGGCTCATGAAGAGGGAAGGGTAGTTTTCTTTTGCGGAGCGGGTATCTCCTATCCAGCTGGGCTCCTGGATTTCAAAGGATTAGTACAGCTCATTTACAAAGAGGCGCTGACCAATTTCGACAGCGCAGAGCAGAAGGCCTTCGAGAACTATCAGTTCGATGCCACCCTGGATCTTCTTGAGCGGCGCTTGCCGAACGGGCGGGCCGCCGTTCGAGAGGCGCTGGCACGGGCACTAAAGCCCAATCTTCGGCGCAAAGGGGCAACAGACACGCACGCAGCGTTACTGAACTTGGGGAGGTGTCGGACCGGTGCGCTGCGTCTTGTCACAACAAATTTCGATCGAGTCTTCGATGCCGCAGCGCGGCGCACAAAGCAGCCCTTCAGTTCATACTCTGCGCCGATGCTTCCGCTTCCTAAAAATAGTCGCTGGGATGGGATTGTTTACCTGCACGGCTTGCTGCCGAGTAAACCTACCGTGTACGAACTCAACCGACTCGTTATCACAAGCGGTGACTTCGGGCTTGCGTACCTGACTGAGCGTTGGGCAGCCCGATTCGTAAGTGAGCTATTCCGCAACTACGTGGTTTGCTTCGTCGGATACAGTGTCAGTGATCCCGTTCTGCGCTACATGATGGATGCGTTGGCGGCTGATCGTATGCTTGGCGAAATCACTCCCCAAGCATGGGCATTCGGGTCATGTAGTCCTGGGGATGAAAGCCAGAAGACTGCCGAGTGGAAGGCCAAAGGCGTAGCTCCCATTCTATATCACACCCAACCTGGGGCTAACTCACATAGAGGGTTGCATCAGACTCTTAAAGCTTGGGCTGAGACGTATAAGGATGGGACGACTGGAAAGGAGCGGATCGTAACCACCCACGCTCTTTCAAAGCCCTCAGCTAGCACTCGGCAGGATGATTTTGTCGGACGTATGATGTGGGCACTCTCCGATAGGTCAGGGATACCGGCGCGTAGGTTTGCAGATTTCAACCCCGCACCGTCCTTAGAGTGGCTGTTGGACGCGTTCAGTGATCCACGTTACAGCCACTCAGATCTTGGGCGCTTTGGGATTCCTGCCCACCCGGAGCCTGATACGAAGCTCAACTTCAGTCTGGTTCAAAGGCCAACTCCGTATCATTTGGCAGCGCCGATGACGCTCCTGGGAGGGCGTTCGGGTTACTGGGATGATGTAATGTTCCATATAGCTCGATGGCTTGTGAGGCATCTCGATGATCCGGACCTCTTACTTTGGCTCTCTGCCCGAGGGGCCTGCATTCATGAGCGTCTTGCATTTCTCATCCAGGATAAATTGGGGCAGCTAGCCAAGCTTGAGAACCAAGGGAACACCTCTGAGTTAAATGCCATCCGGAAAAGCTCCCCGAGGGCTGTGCCAAGACCTCTCATGCGCAAGCTGTGGGGGCTATTCCTAGCTGAGCGGATCAAGTCGCCTTGGAGGGAGCTGGATCTTTACAGCTGGGCCGAGCGATTAAAACGGGATGGATTGACTGCAAGCCTTCGACTACAACTGCGGATGTTGCTTTCACCCGTGGTTGCCATATCCAAGCCATTTCGATTGTCGGACGATGTGGACGTCTCAACAACCAATCTGCACCATCTAGTGAATTGGGAGTTGGTATTAAGCTCTGATCATGTGAGATCCACGCTCTCCGAATCTTCTGCTGGAGAGTGGTCGTCGGCCTTGCCATTGCTTCTTGAAGATTTCCAAGTATTGCTTCGTGATGCCTTGGACCTTTTGCAGGAATTAGGGAGTGCTGACTCCTCTGAGGATCGTTCATTCTGGGATCTGCCTTCGGTTAGCCATCATTGGCAGAACCGCGGCTTCCGCGAATGGGTGGTCCTCATTGAGCTGCTCCGGGATTCGTGGTTGGCCAATTTCGGAGAGCATCCTGAATCTGCCGCGAAGACCGCGCGCGGTTGGTTTGAAATTCCGTACCCTACTTTCAAGCGTTTGGCGTTCTTTGCAGCGAGTCAGGATGGCGCTATTCCCTCAGAAGAGTGGGCCAAATGGCTAGTAATAGAGAATGGGCGCTGGTTGTGGTCAATCTCCACGAAACGAGAGGTGTATCGCTTGCTTGTGTTGCAAGGGCAGAGGCTACCCCTGGCGGCTCAAGAAATGCTGGAGGCGGCGGTGTTGCTCGGGCCTCCAAGAGAAAATTTCTTAGAGGACATTACTGACGAACACTACCAACAGCGTGTAGACCATGCGGTTTGGAGGACCTTGGCGAAGCTCCGATTGGGTGGGGTTATCCTCGGTATTCGAGCTCAGCAACGGTTTGATGAGTTATCTGCGGCTTACCCGCATCTGCGCTTGGCGGAAAACGAGAGCGATGAGTTTTCTCATTGGATGAGCGGCACCGGAGATCCCGATTATGAGGATCAACGAGTCATCAGGCTTGCGCCTTATAAGCGTGAAGCGCTCGTTCAATGGCTGCGAAATCCCCCAGCCGAAAATGAATTCTTCGACCAGGACACCTGGCGGGAAGTCTGTAAAAAACATCTTCTCAACAGCCTCTATGCTCTGGCGGACCTAGCGAAGGAGGGACAGTGGCTTACGAGGCGTTGGCGGGAGGCTCTCCAGGCATGGAGTGAGACAGGTGTTGCTCGGAAATCGTGGCGTCACGTCGCGCCATGGATTGAAGCCATGCCGGATGAGGTTCTTTCCGAAGCCATCTACGATGTCACACGTTGGCTTGACGAGGTGTCCAAATCCAGTTTTGAAGGCCTCGCAGTATTCTTGAGGATTTGCCGCAGAGTCATGGGGCTGCCTCTTGATGCGGATACGGGCATGACCAGTAATGGCGAACCGATCAATCAGCCGGTTACCGAAGCTATCAACCATCCGATTGGCCACGTAACCGAAGCACTGCTGAATATATGGCAGAAATCTGAGCTTAGCGATGGCGATAGACTCCCAGAGGAGATCAATCTGTTATTCACGGAGCTATGTGACACAGGAGTGGAGAGATACCGTCATGGCAGGGTTTTGCTCGCGTCAAGACTCATCTCCCTGTTCAGAGTTGATGAGGCCTGGACAAGAGCTAATCTACTTCCACTTTTCAGCTGGGTTAACCATTCAGCCGAAGCTAGAAGGGCGTGGGAGGGGTTCCTTTGGTCGCCGCGTCTATATCGCCCGCTTCTCTTGGCTTTCAAGGATGATTTCCTCGATACCGCTGGCCATTACGAGGATTTAGGGGAGCACGATGAACAGTTCGCTGCGATTTTCACCTATGCAGCTCTAGGCCCCCTTGAAGGATATAGCTCAGAGGAATTCCGTCTCGCTTTTGCCGCTTTTCCTTTGAAGGCTTTACAAGATTGTGCTCAATCCCTTTCGCAAGCGCTGGAGGGGGCAGGGGAACAGCGGGAGGAGTACTGGCAGAATCGGATTTTGCCCTTCTGGCAACATGTTTGGCCAAAATCTCAAGAGCTAGTGACACCTACCATCGCTGAGTCATTGATACGAATGTCCATTGCGGCTGGGAACGAATTCCCTGCCGCTTTGGAGGCCGTCTACGATTGGCTGGTCCCCACAGAGCATATGCATTATGCCGTGCATAGGCTACGCGAGTCCGGACTATGCACCGCGTTCCCGGCGGATGCATTGCGTCTGCTGGCGGCGGTGGTGGACGATCAAGCTTGGCTATCTCCTGATCTTTGTCCATGTTTGGAAGAAATTATTCAGGCGCAGGCGCGGTTATCTGACAGTGCAGAGTACCTCAGGCTGGCTGAGTATGCGCGTCGTCATGGAATGCTTTGACTGAGGAACGTCTCTGACCGGCGGGCTGTGTGAATTGATAATGTGAGAACGGTGGATTGCCTCTAGCTTGGTGGACAGGTGGAACGACCGCTTGTGGCCGGTAGCCGCCATTCGCGAGGGACAGCTTTCCACCCAAAGCAGCCCTCCATAGATTTCTGCTGTCGGCCAAGAGCAGAAGTCGAATCACCGGAGAATCAAACACGGAGTTGATGTATTGAGCGACTACTGCATCTATTTAGATGGCCCCAGTGCAGATCTGAGCAAAGAGCACATCATCCCGATGTCGCTCGGGGGGCTCGACGGCTTCTGCATTCAGGCAGATAGGCAGTTCAATAATGCCGTGGGATCAAAAGTCGATGGCGCTGTGGCCAATGACTTTTTGGTGCTTTTTAACCGAGACAAGGCGAATGCCAAAGGTCACTCGGGAGCCCAGCCGCAGCCAGTAGCCCGCCGAGCGACACTGATTGACGGCTCCCCCGTACAAATAACTTTTTCAAAAAGCGGCTTACAGATTTACGACTTAAAGCAACGTAAATATGTGGAAAAAGGGGAGCGCCGAGGAGGCCAGGTAAAAATCGATGGCCTAAAGCTGGATCTAAACGCAGACATCAAATTTGTGGCAAAGGTAGCTCTGGCCGCGGGTTTCTATGCATATGGAGATCTGTTTCGAAAAGGCGTCATGCATTCAGAAGCCCGCAAGATAGTAAACGCTAGTTCTCTGGCTGATATTCGGCCAGATGTCAGGCTTTACACCCGCTTCCAAAGCGAGCAAGAGCTACACGATCCAAGCAATTTACAAATGTTCAAAATGATTGTGCAGCAAAGCAGTTGCTCCTGTGTGCTCATTATTCCTGGCAAGGACTGCTTTGGGGTAGTGGTCGGTGTACTTGGCGAGTTTATGGGAATGATTAACATGCCAGCTGATACCGCCGGATTTCCAAATAAAGGCGACTATGATCTTGGGCACTGCATATTTTTGCAGAATGGGGAGGTGAAGCGCATGTCGTTTCGCCGCGTGATAACGACTTTGACAGAGTACTTGGAAGGAATAGACGACAGCGTTATGACAAGGCAAGAGTTCCAGACTCCTGAGTAGTTTCTGAGGCAGGAACCGCTTAATGGCGCTGAGCCACTGAGTAATATTGGAGGTCGTATGCTTCAGATTGCCACTGGCAAGCTCTTCAGTCTCCCCGTAGGGAGAGAAAATTTGTTACGCGGCATGTTTTATACCAACGCCAATCTAGCGCCTGAGGTTGTAGTAGAAACGGCAGCAGGAAAGCTGGTGCCATCTTCAATAAGTTCGATTCAGCCGACTGTAGTCGTCTATGAGATGCAGGAAAGGATAGAGGCACAGGAGGAGGGGCCAGGAGTACTCGTGTCCTGTGGCGCTGAACCCTACCTAAGCGATTTTGCAATTGTGGCTTCATTCGCGCTGAATTGCGTATGTTCACCAGATATCGATCTCGCTCGGCGCCTGACCAGTGGGAAAAAGGGCCTAGCAACTCGTGCATCTCCGCATCAATTTGTTAGCCGCTTCTTCGAGCCAGAGCTTTGGTGTAAGCCTGAGGAAGTGGCTTTCTTTCAAGAGTTTGTTGGCCAGCTAATCGGTTTGCCGCGTCAGACCTATCGCGGTGTGATGAGAGCGATCCGGACGTACATAAACGGTATGCATCGGATCGCGGATGACCTGGAGTTGGCGTACACGCTGCTGGTGGCATCGGTAGAGTCGCTAGCGCAGGATTTTGATGGTCATGTAAGCGATTGGGCCTCTTACGACCAGCGCAAGCGGCAAGCGGTTGACGACGCTTTGACAGGTGCGGACAAAGCGTTGGGACAAAGGGTTCGGGATGCGCTGATGAAAGTGGAGCATACGGCGTTGGCACGCCGCTTCCGCGAGTTCGCGATTGCTTATACACCTCCCGAATATTTTCGCGACGTAACGTTAGTCCCAGGCCAGGCGCTTTCTAGCACCGACATTGCCGAGGCCTTGTCCATGGCCTATCAGGCCCGCTCTAAATATGTACATCAGCTCATGCTACTACCTAGCGTAGTTGTGCTTGGTCATGGCTATGGTGAAACAGTGCTTCACGAACGCCAGGCTTATCTAACCCTCCAAGGGTTATCCCGATTGATGCGTAACGTGATTATTAAATTCGTAGCTAGTCAGCCATCCCTAGATCGAGAGCCATACCCTGGTTACTACTTGGAGAGGACCAACATCGTTCAACTGCGAATGGCCCCTCAGTATTGGGTGGGTAATGAGGAAGGAGACTTACTGGCTGCTGGGCGAAGCAAGCTTGAGGGCTTTTTAGAGCAATTGGTTTCTTGCCAGTTGGGTGAGGAGGGTGCGGTGCTTACAGACTTGCGCCCGGTCTTGAGTGCGGTAGCTCATGATGTGTTGGGCGCTAAGAGAGACCCGCGTTTACCGTACCTGGCGCTCTATACACTCTTTAACATGGTGGTCCCTGTGGAGCAGAAGGCGCCTGTATCTGAGAAGATGGAAAAGCTGATCCATCAAGACCTATCGCAGCCTTCACCGGAAGCTCTCCTAGTACACACGGTCGCAGGTAAGGCTCCTGTATGGACCTTGGAGGTACACGATCAAACCATCAAGACTTATTTCAAACGACGTGGCTCTCCTAGTGGAATACGTTTCCCACGATTTTATGAAGCAGCAATTTCACTGGATTTAGCAGAGCGGTACCGGATGGCGGACGATATGGTGAACTGCCGTCGGCTGGTAGCGCTCGCAGTGGAGAGTCACCCTGGGCATCAGCGCTTACTTGAGTTGGAAACCAGTATCGTCCCGGACACACCAATCCTTGGTGCTGATGTTCTGCTGCCTTGCTCGGAACCCGGCACCGCTGACTGATCAAAGCCACAACGAGTCTATGGTCGAAAAGTTGCCATTGCCGATACGGCTGCTTTTGGCCGATTGCTGCCCTTCGCGAGAGGCAGCTATGGGTCGAAAGCGGTCATTCGCGACCGACCGCTTTCGATCCCAAACCCCCGGCTGTTGTGAGGAATCTGAGCCTTTCATCGCATGTGATTGAACGAGCTTACCTCCTCGGGTAACGTCGTAGCGGAGGACTGCAACCGCGCATTCGTCGTGACTGGGTACCAGCAAAGGCCCCCCGGCGTTTTTGGCAGCTGAGAAAGCTGGTTTCTCTGAAGTAGTGACGACAGGCCTAGCCTGTCGGATTCTGAACCCAAGGTCATTAGACTGGGAGCTAAAGGATCGCTGCGACTACTCCTCGGACATATTGAAAAGGCACCCGTGGGTGCCTTTTTTTTGCGCTCGTTGTTGCTGGGGCTGTCAGTACCAACCTAGGTAGAATCGACGCTGAGGTTGCAGATGACGATCCGCCGTTTTGGATGCATCAGCTTATTTGTGAGTGCGGTAGGCAATTCTCATTTTTTCTGTGAAATTTCTACTGATGAGCCACAGAAAAGATGCAACTTTAGCTGAAAACACTGGACCGCAGATGTCAGCTTTTTTGTGAGCCTACACCTCCCGGCAAGGCTAGGGTCAAGGTTATGGGTTTAGGTTACCCAGACAGAAGGCAAGGCAGACAAGACCCGCGTGCTTCATATCGGCGATCGCTCTCAACACATTGATCCCCTCAGGCAACAAAAAGGCCTCCGCACCTTTGGCCACGGAGGCCTCGCTTCCACATTGGGGACAGGCCCAAGCCTACTCGGCTTCCTGAAGTACCAGCTCAAACTGAGTCAGCTCGCCAGGCGGGTCATTTCGGGTCAGGGTCAGGCCTTCACGCTTACCCCGCGGCTTACCGTTGTAGTGAAACACCTCTCCCTCCATGTAGCCGACTTCCCAGGTCCCTTCGAAGTAGCGGCCCTTTCGCAGCTCCCCTACCCTCGCCCCCTGATAATTCACATCGTAGTTAGCCTGCGGATCGTAGTGAGTCACGGGTACTGCTCCTTAATGTATTGGCATGGCGAGTGTAGCCGGGCTCGGGGCTTACCCTGAAGAAAGGGGCTGGTGTCGGAACTCTCTAGGTACGGATCAGATCGATCAACTCTGCATTCAGTGCTCACACCATCCCCCAGGCGGACATGGTGACCCAGCTAAACGGCTCAGGCGCCGGGCCCCTACCCTTATGAAGACCGGACGCAATGCTCTGAAAAATAGCCACTCGACGGGCGATCAGCCGGTGATGCAAGATCCTAGCGCGAGTGTTCAGTCACAGTGGATTGTGGATTTGGGGAGGCATATTGAATACGAAGCTCATTGCAACAGGAGCGGTACAGGACCTGGAAGAATTGCTTTATCACTTTCCGTTGGCGAGTGTGATTAGAGAGCAAGTCAGCTTGGCGGAACGGGCTCAGGAGGAACATTCGGACCACCTACGGAGAATCGGTGATCCAGGTCGGCGCTTCTGGGACACTCCCGCAGAGCTGCTGTATGACGAGGTAGGGATTCACCTTGGAGCGATGTTCGTTCTACTACAAGCGGGCATCACTGAGACCATTTCTATTGTAAACCGCATCTACATTTTAGACGGCAACGCAAAAAACAAAACGCCCATTCTTCGTCTAGAAGCAACAACGAGCGCTTCGGGGCTCAGCTATCAGGAAATCGCTAACGCAGCCGCGAACTATTTCAAGCACCGCCATGAGTGGCCCCAGAATTGGGCGGACGCAAAATCACTCTCGAAAAAAACCATAGAACTGGTTTCGAGAATAGGGATGTCTGCTAGCAATGACCTCGCTGACAACCTGTACTACGCATTAGGTGCGATCACCGACCGAGCAAATGCGAAGGCATTGCCAACCCTTGTAGTCGAAGATTGGCGACTGAAGCTTGCCGCTCGACTGCGCGGTGACTAACTAAGCTCAGCACCTTAGGGAAGGTTAGGCGTCGTCGCTCGAAATGAATCAAGGCCTTTTGCCAGCACACGGTTTGAGGTAGCCTCGGTGATTGCCAACCGATGGGTAGATGGCAAGGCCAACAGAATGATTAAGGAAGAAGTATGCGGCTAATTAAAGCAAGGGTGCAAAATTATCGCAGCATCATCGATACGGGAGAGTTCGAGGTTGAGAACCTTAAAACCATTCTGGTTGGCCCGAATGAAGCGGGCAAGACCGCTATACTGCAAGCCCTGCAACAGTTAAACCCTCCAGCGAAAGCACCAAAATTTAACGTACTACGCGACTACCCTCGCTCTAAGTACCATAAAATTTCGCGCAAGGAAGTTGATGCCGAAAACGTGGAAGTCGTTAGAGGTACATTTTCACTTAGCGATGAAGAAATATCTAATGCACCTGATCGCCTAAAGGGAAAAGAGCTAAAATATATCTTTTATCGCAAAATGAACAACGGGGGGGGTGCACTGGATCGAAGGCGTAGCACACCCTAACTATCTAAGCGTGAAAAAAGATCTCATGCGGATGGTGGCTCACCTCGACAGAGAGATCCCAGAAGGCCAGCCAAAGGCCAGTTCAGATAGCTTGGCGAAAATAACTGGAGACTCCGCTGACTCAAAGAGCCTGTACGAACTCGCACCTGCGCTTATAACGTGGTTAGACACAGTCTATACCAAGGTTGATGAAAAAAACGCAGATGAAGAAAGCCGCTGGCAGCGCTTGAAGGACGAGTGTGACTACGCACTCCAATACGCAAAATTCATGGAATATCTGGATGCGAATAAGCCTACATTTGTACTGTACAGTAATTATTTTCGAGTAAAACCGCTTCTCCATCTTGCTAATTTGGCGGAGAGAATCAGAACCAACGTCCTTCAAGATGATGCTTACGATTACGGTAACATTTGCTTATTGAATCTTCTTGGCTTCTCGGCCAAAGAGCTCTCTGACCTAGGCCGAGCAGAAGAGCCAGCGAGCAATACCACTGAGCTTGACAAATATCGTGAAAAGCTAGACCGACGAGCTTATCAATTGAACTCGGCGAGCGTTGAACTTACCCAACAGATTGTCAAAGTCTGGAATCCGAGTAAAAATGAGCAAGAGGTCAGCAAGCTCAGGATCAGCGCAGACGGTCAATATCTAAAAGTTGTCGTAGAGGACAGTATCGGGGTCGAAGTAGAGTTAGATCAAAGGTCAGAGGGTTTCCAATGGCTAGTGTCCTTCTTCATCGTGTTCTTTTCTGAGGCGAAGGGAAAGCATGCGAACACAGTTCTTCTTTTGGACGAGCCAGGTGTAAGCCTCCATGCGTTGAAACAACGAGAATTCCGCAGGACGATTTCTCAGTTAGCTGAAGACAACCAAACTATCTATTCGACACACTCACCTTTCATGGTGGGGCCAGACGAACTAGACATCGTTAGAGTTGTCGAATTAGCAGACCGTGCCACCGGCACCAAAGTGCACACTACGTTATCCTCTACCGATCCCGCAGCGATTCTGCCGTTGCAGGAGGCTCTCGGTTACGACTTGGCACAGAGCCTTTTTTCCAGTCAACGCAACCTTATTCTAGAGGGGTTAACGGTTACTGGTATATCGAGGCGATTTCAGGGCTACTGAAAGATGGTAACAAAGTTGCCCTCCACGACAAAGTAGCAATGGTTCCAGCCAATACAGCCAGCAAGGTTGTGTACTTTGCCACAATCTTGGTCGCTCAAAATCTGAAAGTAGCAGCGCTGCTCGACTCCGACAACGCAGGGGACCAGGCAGCTAAGCAGGAGGTTTTGGTCCATCGTCTGGGAGCGAAAAAGATCCTTCGGACTACCGACTTCACCAACCCCACCATTGCCCGGGCAGAAATCGAAGACCTCGTTCGAGCCACATTGATCAACGTTGCAAAAACAGAGCTTCAGTGGGATATCGAAGCTGAGGCGACCGCAGCATCTGACCGTCCGATTGTGGACATTTTTACGAAAAAGTATGGTAATGCTTTCTCTAAATATAAATTATCCAAAGCATTCTTGCGCTGGGCGAGGGACCACAGCGTTGATGACCTCAGCGCAGACGAAATTGCCAATTGCTCTAACCTCATCACCGCGATTAACAACGCCTTAAAGTGAGAGATCCATTGCGCTCCGGCGGCCGAGCCGCTCGGAGCTCAGGAGCAAGCCTCAGCGCTTTAAAGTGACGCTAATGGCGTACAGGAATGGGCAACCGAATGCTATCAGCCCCTGGTGCTCAGGCAGAATGACCGGTTTCACCGGCCTTGGTGTTAACCACTTTTTTTAACTGTAAACCACGGTGGTTTACAGTTAAAAAAAGTGGTTAACAAGCTCCCTACGCTGTCGTAGCAGCTTGATCCGGCCTCCTTGAAAACATGGAAGTAGAGAAGCACGCTTGGCGGGGGAGGTCAGGATCGATCGGTGACTGGCCGCCACAAGAACAGCGTTTCACCGCCCTCCTCTGTCCAGGTGAGGAAAGCCGAGGTGCAACAAATGGTGATGAAACATCAGATCGAGCAAAGAACCAATGAAATGGCTCTGTCTCAGGTATTAGGCAAAGCCGCAACACGTTGCTTGACACCATAACCCGTCAGAATCAGGGCCGCCGCGTTATGCATCAACGCACGGCGCACCACTTCGCGCGGGTAGATGCTGGCCCGGTCGATCGTCCCCCTGAACAGGATTTCGAAAGCCAGCGGTCGGTGCTTGCTGTCCAGAAACAGGCAGCCGAACACTTCGCTGGCCTCGTGGCGCAGCATGGCCTTGAGATAACGCCGCACCGCCGCCGGGCTTTCCAGAGCCGCGGTGCGCTCGATGCCCTCATCCAGGTAACGCCGGCCGATCTCCAGCAATGCCTGCAGCTGGGCGTACTTCACCGGCCCCAAGCCAGGCTCGCGCAGAACGGCTTCACGATCCGCCTCCAGAAACTGCCTGAGGCCACCAAAACGCACCAGTAACCCACGCGCCAGGTCCAGCACGTTGCGGCCGGCAACCCCCGAGCCCAGCAACACGGCTACCAGCTCGGCATCCGACAACACAGCCGCCCCGCGCAGCAGCAACTTCTCCCGCGGCCGCTCATCCGCCGGCCATTCCCTGATATTCATCCTTGCTCCTTTGCCCCCACTACGGCACGTTTCGGCCCTGTGTTAATCTATTTCGCCTCGTACATGCGACGTTCTGCCGCAGGCAGTATTTTTCGTCGCCGCCCGCTCTCACTGGAAAAAGGCAAGCCTATGCAGCGGCTGTATCGCAAGCGCATCGTTCTCGGCGTAGGGGGTGGCATTGCCGCCTACAAGAGTGCCGAGCTGATTCGCCGACTCCTGGAGCACGGCGCGCAGGTGCGCGTCGTAATGACCCGTGGTGGTGCTGAGTTCATCACCCCGCTGACCCTGCAGGCGCTGTCCGGACACCCGGTGCACATGGATCTGCTCGACCCCGCCGCCGAAGCGGCCATGGGTCATATCGAACTGGCCAAGTGGGCCGACCTGGTACTCATCGCCCCCGCCACCGCCGACCTCATGGCGCGCATGGCCCAAGGCATGGCCGACGACCTGCTGACCACCCTGGTGCTGGCCACCGATGCCACCGTGGCCGTGGCGCCCGCCATGAACCAGGCCATGTGGCGCGACCCTGCTACCCAGGCCAACCTCGAACTGCTCAAGAGCCGTGGCATCCAGGTATTCGGCCCGGCCTCCGGCAGCCAGGCCTGTGGCGACGTGGGCCTGGGCCGCATGCTCGAAGCCACCGACCTGGCCTGGTGTGCCGCCGAAAGCTTCCAGCGCCAGGCGCTGACCGGCAAGCATGTGCTGATTACCGCCGGCCCGACCCAGGAAAACATCGACCCGGTGCGCTACATCACCAATCATAGCTCCGGGAAGATGGGCTTCGCCCTGGCCGAAGCGGCCGCCGAAGCCGGGGCTCGGGTGACCCTCGTCACTGGCCCTGTGCACCTGCCGACACCCGACCGGGTCACGCGGATCGACGTGGTCAGCGCGCGGGACATGCTCGCAGCCTGTGAAGCCGCCATGCCGTGTGACCTGTTCATCGCCTCGGCAGCGGTCGCGGACTACCGCCCAGAGGTCGTCGCCACGCAAAAGCTGAAGAAGGATCCTACGACCGGCGACGGCATGCTGCTGCAGATGGTGCGCAATCCCGATATCCTTGCCACCCTCGCTGGCCGCGACGACCGCCCGTTCAGCGTCGGCTTCGCCGCCGAGACCGAACACTTGCTCGATTACGCCACACGCAAGCTCAAGGACAAGAACCTCGACCTGATCGTCGCCAATGATGTGGCCAACCCCAGCATCGGCTTCAACAGTGAGGAGAATGCCCTGACCGTGATCGACCGCCAGCAGCACCAGACCCTCTTCGCGCAGACCAGCAAGGGCAAGATCGCCCGGCAACTGGTCGCCTTCATCGCCGAACGGCTCAATCAGGTTCAATAAGTTACATGCACGCTCTTCAAGCCAAGATCCTCGACCCACGCCTGGGCACCGAATTCCCCCTGCCACAGTACGCCACCCCCGGCTCCGCCGGCCTGGACCTGCGCGCCCTGCTCAAGGAGGACACCGTCCTCGAGCCAGGCCAGACCCTGCTGATCCCCACCGGCCTGTCGATCTACATCGGCGACCCGGGCCTTGCGGCGATGATCCTGCCGCGCTCTGGCCTGGGCCATAAGCACGGCATCGTGCTGGGCAACCTGGTCGGCCTGATCGACTCGGACTACCAGGGTGAGCTGATGGTGTCGTGCTGGAACCGCGGCAACACGCCGTTCACCATCGCCGTCGGCGAGCGCATCGCACAGCTTGTTCTCGTGCCTGTGGTACAAGCGCATTTCGACATCGTCGAGCAATTCGACGAGAGCCAGCGCGGCACTGGCGGCTTCGGCCATTCCGGCAGCCACTGAGCCCATCTCACGGACGTTCAGGCCAAGGATGGCGAACTCTCTGACGAAACCACCGTCCAAGCGTTCAGTTTGCGCCAGCCCAGAAAGCCTTTGATGATGGAGTTTCCAGAGATGAACGATATGGCCCAACTGGTCCCCGCACTGCCTGACAGCATTTTCCGCGCCTATGACATCCGCGGCGTGGTCGGCAAAACCCTGCACGCCGAAACCGCCTACTGGATCGGCCGCGCCATCGGCGCCCAGACCCTCGCCCAGGGCGAGCCGCAGATCTCGGTTGGCCGCGACGGCCGCCTGTCCGGCCCGATGCTGGTCGAGCAACTGATCAAGGGCCTGGTCGACGCCGGCTGCCACGTCAGCGATGTCGGCCTTGTGCCGACCCCGGCGCTGTACTTCGCGGCCAACGTGCTCGCCGGCAAGTCCGGCGTGATGCTCACCGGCAGCCACAACCCGTCGGACTACAACGGCTTCAAGATCGTCATCGCTGGCGACACCTTGGCCAACGAACAGATCCAGGCCCTGCTGACCCGCCTGAAAACCAACGACCTGACCCGCGCTGAAGGCAGCGTGCAGAAGGTCGAGATCCTCGAGCGCTACTTCCAGCAGATCGTCGCCGACGTCAAGCTGGCCAAGAAGCTCAAGGTGGTGGTGGACTGCGGCAACGGCGCTGCGGGTGTGATCGCACCGCAACTGATCGAAGCCCTGGGCTGCGAAGTGATTCCGCTGTTCTGCGAAGTGGATGGCAACTTCCCCAACCACCATCCAGATCCGGGCAAGCCGGAAAACCTCGAAGACCTGATCGCCAAGGTCAAGGAAACCGGCGCCGACATCGGCCTGGCCTTCGACGGCGACGGCGACCGCGTGGGCGTGGTGACCAACACCGGCAACATCGTCTACCCGGACCGCCTGCTGATGCTGTTCGCCCAGGACGTGCTGTCGCGCAACCCTGGCGCCGAGATCATCTTCGACGTCAAGTGCACCCGCCGCCTGACCCCGCTGATCGAACAGCACGGTGGCCGCGCACTGATGTGGAAGACCGGCCATTCGCTGATCAAGAAGAAGATGAAGCAGACCGGCTCGCTGCTGGCTGGCGAGATGAGTGGGCACATCTTCATCAAGGAGCGCTGGTACGGGTTCGACGACGGCATCTACAGCGCCGCGCGCCTGCTGGAGATCCTCAGCAAGGCCGGGCAGGACGCCGAAAGCCTGTTCGCCGCGTTCCCGGACGATATTTCCACGCCGGAAATCAACATTGATGTGACCGACGAGGGTAAATTCAGCATCATTGATGCTCTGCAACGCGACGCCGACTGGGGCGAAGCCAACCTGACCACCATCGACGGTGTGCGGGTCGACTATGCCCACGGCTGGGGCCTGGTACGCGCCTCCAACACCACCCCGGTGCTGGTGCTGCGCTTCGAGGCCGAAAACGACGCCGAGTTGCAACGTATCAAGGATGTTTTCCGCGCCCAGTTGCTGCGGGTTGCCCCTGAGCTGCAACTGCCGTTCTGACCGATTATCTGTTCCTGACAGGAGCCCTGCATGACCCTCGATCGCGATGCCGCTTCCCATGTAGCCGAGGTTTTGTCCGAAGCACTGCCTTACATCCGCCGCTTTGTCGGCAAGACCCTGGTGATCAAGTACGGCGGCAACGCGATGGAGAGCGAGGAGCTCAAGACCGGCTTTGCCCGTGACATCGTGCTGATGAAGGCCGTGGGTATCAACCCGGTGGTCGTGCACGGCGGCGGCCCGCAGATTGGCGACCTGCTCAAGCGCCTGTCGATCGAAAGCCACTTCATCGACGGCATGCGCGTCACCGACGCGGCGACCATGGATGTGGTTGAAATGGTCCTCGGTGGCCAGGTCAACAAGGACATCGTCAACCTGATCAACCGCCACGGCGGCAGCGCCATCGGCCTGACCGGCAAGGACGCGGAGCTGATCCGCGCCCGCAAGCTCACCGTGAGCCGCCAGACGCCGGAGATGACCCAGCCGGAAATCATCGACATCGGCCATGTCGGCGAAGTGGTCAGCGTCAACACCGACCTGCTGAACATGCTGGTGAAAGGCGACTTCATCCCGGTGATCGCGCCGATCGGCGTGGGCGCCAACGGTGAGTCGTACAACATCAACGCCGACCTGGTGGCCGGCAAGGTGGCCGAAGCACTGAAGGCCGAGAAGCTGATACTGCTGACCAACATCGCCGGCCTGATGGACAAGCAGGGCGAGGTTCTCACCGGCCTGACCACCGAGCAGGTCAACGAACTGATCGCCGACGGCACCATCTACGGCGGCATGCTGCCGAAGATCAAGTGCGCGCTGGAAGCGGTCCAGGGCGGTGTGAACAGCTCGCACATCATCGATGGCCGCGTGCCGAATGCGGTGCTGCTGGAAATCTTCACCGACAGCGGTGTGGGTACCCTGATCAGCAATCGCAAGCCTCGCTGATTGGGCTGCACTGGCCTCATCGCCGGCAAGCCGGCTCCCACAAGGATCGCACCGAACCCTGTGGGAGCCGGCCGGCGATAGGGCCGGTAAAGGCAACACAAACAAAAAAGGCGACCCGCAAAGGTCGCCTTTCTTGTTTACCAGGCCGGAATCAGATCCCGTACTGCGCCCGATAGGCCTCCACAGCCGGCAGGTGCTGCTTGAGCTGCGGGTCATCGGCCAGGAACTCCAGCACCTGAGTCAGCGAAACGATGCTGACGACCGGAATGCCGAAGTCCCGTTCCACTTCCTGGATCGCCGACAGCTCGCCGTTGCCGCGCTCTTCACGGTTCAGCGCGATCAGCACGCCTGCGGCCTTGGCCTGCTGGGCGTTGATGATCTGCATGACCTCGCGAATGGCGGTACCGGCAGTGATCACGTCGTCGATGATCAACACGTCACCGGCCAGCGGTGCGCCGACCAGGCTGCCACCTTCGCCGTGATCCTTGGCTTCTTTACGGTTGAAGCACCATGGCACGTCGAGCTGATGCTGATCGGCCAGGGCCACGGCGGTAGTGGCCGCCAGGGGAATACCCTTGTAGGCAGGGCCGAACAGCACGTCGAACGGGATCTTGCTGTCGACGATGGCCGCCGCATAGCAACGACCCAGCTGCGCCAGGGCGGAACCGGTGTTGAACAGGCCTGCATTGAAGAAATACGGGCTGGTACGCCCCGATTTCAGAGTGAACTCACCGAAACGCAGAACCCCACGATCGATGGCAAAACGAATGAAGTCGCGCTGATACGGCTGCATGGAAAGTCCCGGACACCACGGATTTAGCTAAATGGGTTGAGCTCGGGTATCATACACGCACGAGATTTTTGGGGCCATTTATGCGGATCATCAGTGTGAACGTGAATGGCATTCAGGCTGCGGCCGAGCGTGGATTGCTCAGCTGGCTGCAAGCCCAGAATGCCGACGTCATCTGCCTTCAGGATACCCGCGCCTCGGCCTTTGAACTCGACGACCCAGCTTTCCAGCTCGATGGCTATTTCCTTTATGCCTGCGATGCGGAGGTGCCCGCCCAAGGTGGCGTGGCACTTTACTCGCGCATGCAGCCCAAGGCAGTCATCACCGGCCTGGGCTTCGAGACAGCCGACCGCTACGGGCGTTACCTGCAAGCAGATTTCGACAAAGTCAGTATTGCCAGCCTGCTGCTGCCTTCGGGCATGAACGGCGACGAAGACTTGAACCAGAAGTTCAAGTTGATGGACGACTTCGCCAAGTACCTGGACAAGCAGCGCCGTAAACGCCGCGAGTACATCTATTGCGGCTCGTTCTACGTGGCGCAGCAGAAGCTCGACATCAAGAACTGGCGTGACAGCCAGCAGTCGCCGGGCTTCTTGCCGCCCGAGCGTGCCTGGATGGATGCGATTACCGGCGACATGGGCTATGTGGATGCCCTGCGCGAAGTCAGTCGCGAAGGCGACCAGTACAGCTGGTGGCCGGACAACGAGCAGGCCGAGATGCTCAACCTGGGCTACCGGTTCGACTACCAGATCCTTACCCCGGGCCTGCGCCGTTTCGTGCGCAACGCCCGCCTGCCGCGTCAGCCGCGCTTCTCGCAGCATGCGCCGCTGATCGTCGACTATGACTGGACGTTGACTATCTGATCCCCTGAGGGCTGCCCTGCAGCCCTGATCGCCGGCAAGCCGGCTCCCACAGATACTCCACTGGCCTTGAGGCCTGCGCTGTACCTGTGGGAGCCGGCTTGCCGGCGATTGGGGACACAGAAAATCTACTTGATCGGCCGCCAGATCAAGGGATACCGATAAGGCTTCCCTTCATTGGCCCTGACCGCCGCAATGACGATCAGGATCAGCACCGCCACCATCAGCATGGCGAACAGCACCAGGCCGATGAAAACGAACATCAGCAGGAAACAGACGAACCCGGCAACGGTCACGCTGATCTGAAAGTTCAGCGCCTCTTTGCCCTGGGCATCGATGAAAGGATCTTGCTCGCGCTTCAGGTGCCACAGCACCAGCGGGCCCAGCAGATGCCCCAAGGGCACCACCAGGCCAAGCAGCGCGCTGAGGTGACAGAACATCGCCCATTGCCGCACATCGGCATTGGGCGGGGTGACCGACAATTGAGGATCGCTCATGCCCCGCACCTCCCTGGCTGGGTTCAGTCGGCCAGTGCGGCCTTCTGCAGTTCGAAGATCTCGTCCATGCCCTTTTGCGCCAGCGCCAGCATGGCGTTGAAGTCTTCAGGCTGGAACGGCTTGCCTTCGGCAGTGCCCTGCACTTCGATGAAACCACCGGCGCTGGTCATGACCACGTTCAGGTCGGTCTCGGCGGCGGAGTCTTCCAGGTAGTCCAGGTCGAGCACCGCTTCGCCCTGGTACATGCCCACCGAAACGGCAGCGATCATGTGCTTGAGCGGGTTGCCGGCCTTCAGGCCACCACGTTTCTTGATCACTGCCAGGGCATCGCACAGGGCGACCATGGCACCGGTGATCGATGCAGTGCGGGTACCGCCATCGGCCTGGATCACGTCGCAGTCGATGTACAGGGTGATATCACCCAGCTTGCTCATGTCCAGCGCGGCGCGCAGGGAGCGGCCGATCAGGCGCTGGATTTCCAGGGTGCGGCCACCCTGTTTGCCACGGCTGGCTTCGCGCTGGTTACGCTCGCCGGTGGAACGCGGCAGCATGCCGTATTCGGCGGTCAGCCAACCTTGGCCCTGACCTTTGAGGAAGCGGGGAACACCATTCTCGACGCTGACCGTGCAGACGACCTTGGTGTCGCCGAACTCGACCAGTACCGACCCCTCGGCGTGCTTGGTGTAGTTGCGGGTGAGGCGGATCGAGCGGAGCTGATCGGCGGCGCGACCACTTGGACGTTTCATCTGGGATACCTGTACTGGGATTTTGAATCTGCCAGCATTATAGAGCCCGCTGCCCGGCGAAGACATGCCTATTGTCGCGCCCCGGACAGCCTGTCGCCTTTTCCCATCGTTTCAGCCGTGCTCTGTAACATGGCTGGATTGGGCGCCATGGCCCCCACTGCGCTACAATCCTGCGCCTTGCAGCCGTAAGGCTTCCCCCGTTCACTCCATCTACGCGAGGTACTCCCATGGTGCACAGCATGACCGCTTTTGCTCGTGTCGAGCGCGCAGGCAGCCAAGGCACCCTGGTCTGGGAACTGCGCTCGGTCAACCACCGCTACCTGGAACCCCACTTGCGCTTGCCGGACGCCCTGCGCGATCTCGAAAGCGCCGTGCGTGAAGGCCTGCGCCAGGGCCTGTCGCGCGGCAAGGTCGAATGCACCTTGCGCCTGCACGAAGACAGCAACGGCAAACCGCTGAAAGTCGACCGTGAGCGCGCCGCGCAGCTGGTCGCCGCCGCCGAAGAGGTGGCCGGCCTGATCAAGCAACCGGCACCGCTCAACCCGCTGGAAGTGCTGTCCTGGCCAGGTGTGCTGGTGGCCGATGCCAGCGACCCGCAGGCGCTGAATGCCGAAGCCGTGGCGCTGTTCGACGAGGCGCTGGCCGAACTCAAGGCCGGGCGCTTGCGCGAAGGCCAGGAGCTGGCCCGGCTGATCAACGAGCGCCTGGACAACATGGCCAGCGAGGTCACCACCCTGCGCGCCCTGGTGCCACAGATGCTCGCCGCACAGCGGCAGAAGATCATCGACCGGTTTGGCGACCTGAAGGCCGAGCTCGACCCGCAGCGCCTGGAGCAGGAAATGGTGCTGCTGGCACAGAAGAGCGACGTCGCCGAAGAGCTGGATCGCCTCAGCACCCACGTCAACGAAGTGCGCCGTGTGCTCAAGTCCGGTGGTGCCGCTGGCCGGCGCCTGGACTTCCTGATGCAAGAGCTCAACCGCGAAGCCAACACCTTGGGCTCCAAGGCCTTTGACCACCGCAGCACCCAAGCGGCGGTCAACCTGAAGGTGCTGATCGAACAGATGCGTGAACAAGTACAGAACATCGAGTAAGGCCTCCCCTACCATGAACCACAGCAGCGGCACCCTTTATATCGTTTCGGCACCGTCGGGTGCCGGCAAGACCAGCCTGGTCACCGCCCTGACCAAGGACGACCAGCAGATCCGCGTCTCGGTCTCGCACACCACCCGCGCCATGCGCCCGGGCGAGCAGCACGGGGTCAACTACCACTTCGTGGTGCACGAGGAATTCAAGGCACTGATCGAGCAGGGTGACTTCCTCGAGCATGCCGAAGTGTTCGGCAACTTCTATGGCACCTCGCGCAGCGCGCTGCAGCAGACCCTCGACCAGGGCTTTGACCTGATCCTGGAGATCGACTGGCAAGGTGCCCAGCAGGTGCGCAAGCTGATGCCCGAAGCGTTGTCGGTGTTCATCCTGCCGCCGAGCCAGGAGGCCCTGCGTCAGCGTCTGGATGGACGTGGTCAGGACAGTGAAGAAATCATCGCCGGGCGCATGAAGGAAGCGGTCAGCGAGATGGTGCACTACGACGAGTACGACTACGTCATCATCAATGATGACTTCGGCGTGGCGCTGGAGGAGTTGAAGGCGGTGTTCGTGGCCAACCGGTTGCTGCTGAAGAAACAGCAACAGCGCAACAATGGGCTGCTGAAAGAACTGCTGTCCTGATAGACCGAAAGGGGCCGCTTTGCGGCCCATTCGCGGGACAAGCCCGCCCCCACATGTACAGCGCTGGTGTCGAAGTCAGCAGTGAACCTGTGGGAGCGGGCTTGCCCCGCGAATGGGCTGCGAAGCAGCCCCTTTCAATTATTCCTGCAGCTGCAAGGTCGCCTGCTGACGCAGGGTAGCCCCCAGGAAGTAAGCCGGCGCGCGCATCCGCGACAGCAGCATCAGTACGATCCCCAGCACCGAGATGATCGCCGCAATCACGAACACCAGACCCAGCCCACCCACATGCGAGCCACTGCCGAAGTCTGGCGAGGCGCTGTCGATCGCTGTGCGCACGAAGATCACCGACAGGATCACCCCACCCACCAGCGGGCACAGGCCACGCATGAAGAAGTGGCGCAGGCTGTCGAACAGGCTGTTGCGGAAGTACCAGACACAGGCGAACGCTGTCAGCGAATAGTAGAAGCAGATCATCATGCCCAGCGCGGTGATGGTGTCAGCCAGCACGTTCTCGCTCAGGGTACGCATGGTCACGTAGAACACGCCTGCAGCCACACCTGCACAGATGGTCGCGTAACGCGGCGTCTGTGAACGTGGGCAGACGCTGGCAAACTTCTGCGGCACCGCGCCGTAGTAACCCATCGCCAGCAGGGTACGCGCCGGCGAGACGAAGGTCGACTGCAGCGAGGCGGCCGTGCTGGCCAGCACCGCGATGGACATCAGGATCGCCAGTGGCCCCATGACCGGTCCGGCCAGGTGGGCAAAGACGTTTTCCTGGATACGCGGGTTGTTCAGGCCCAGGCCGTCCTCGCTGATCCCGGCGAACTGCAGGGTAGCGATGGCGGTGAGCAGGTACAGGCCGAGAATCAGCAGGACAGTCCAGGTCGCCGCCTTGCCCGGCACTTCCTCGCTACCGATCGACTCTTCACTGACAGTCAGGCACACGTCCCAACCCCAGAAGATGAAGATCGACAACGACAATCCGGCAGCAAAGGCCGAGAACGACTCGACGCCGAACGGGTTGAACCAGGCCAGATCGAACGCCAGTGGTGGCGGCGCGGTGGTTTCGCTGAACGCGGCGAAGGCAAACCCGATCAAGACCAGAAGCTGCAAGGCCACCAGGCCATACTGCACGGTCATGGTCGTGGTCATGCCGCGACAACAGATCCACACCGCCAAGGCAATGAACACGCAACACGTGCTGATGTTGATCAACAGGTTGTCGGCCAAGGTCGACAGCTCATGGTTGCCGGTGATCTGGGCGAGGAACAGGTAGAAGAAGTCGACCGCCACCCCTGCCAGGTTGGAGAGCACGATGGTGGTCGCGACCACCAGCCCCCAGCCGCCGATCCAGCCGATCATTGGACCAAAAGCGCGGGCCGACCAGGTGAACGAGGTGCCGCTGTCCGGCTCTGCAGAATTCAGCTCGCGGTAACCGAGGGCGACCAGCAGCATCGGCAGGAAGCCGACGATGAAGACGGCTGGAAGGTGAGCACCGACCTCCCGCACGGTGGGGCCGAGGGCGCCGGTCAGGGTGTAGACCGGGGCAATGGTGGAAATGCCCAGCACCACGCTGGCCAACAGGCCAAGACGGCCTTTGGCCAGGCCTTTGCTGCGTTGCGTACTGCCCGAGTCGGCCGCGTCGGGTGGGCGGCCGGCTTCTGTGTAATTGCTCATGAGAAAATGCCGTAACTATTGGAATTGTTGTCACAGGCCCTGCAAGCAAGGCGCTTTCACTCATCGAAAGCTTGCGATTCGGGGTTAGTCATCCAGGACTTTCGTGTCACGCTCCTTCCGTGCAGCGTATGCATTGCAGGCCTCGCGAAACGCCTGGAATAGGCTCCGCGAAACCGGGTTTTCGGCGAAACGCCATTCCGGGTGCCACTGCACACCGAGCACGAAGCCCGGGGCGTCAGGCATCGACACCGCTTCGATCAGGCCATCCGGCGCCCGTGCTTCGACCCGCAGACCTGGGGCCAGACGGTCGATGCCCTGGCTGTGCAGCGAGTTGACCTCGAACTGCGCGGCCAGGCCCAAGCGCTCGAACATCCCGCCAGGTGTAACGCTGACAAGGTGCCGAGGGCCGTATTGCACCTCCAGGGGCGCGTCCTCCGGTTCACGGTGATCCATGTAACCGGGCAGCTCCTGCACGCGCTGGTGCAGGCTGCCACCCAGGGCCACATTCAGCTCCTGGTAACCACGGCAAATGCAGAATACCGGCACACCGGCGGCAATCCCGGCCTGCAGCAACGGCAAGGTCAACCGATCACGCGCGAGGTCGTGCCGGGTACCTTCCGCGCTGGGGGCGCCATTGTAATGATGCGGCTCGATATTTGAAGGCGAGCCGGTAAAAAGAATGCCATCGAGCTGGTCCAGCAGCGCCCGGGTGTCGCTGCCCCCGTCACGCGCCGGCAGGATCAGCGGTAGCCCGGCAAACCCTGCCGCCTCGACATACTTGTCGCCAACGGTGTGCGAGGAGTTCTTCCCAACCTGCTGGCGGCAGGCGCTGATACCGATCAAGGGGACCGCATTTGCGCTCATGGGCTTACACCGTGTGCAGGTACCAGTTGTACTCGAGGTCAGAGATCGACACTTCGAACTCGGCCAGCTCGCTTTCCTTGCAGGCGACGAAGATATCGATGTAGTCCGGGCTGATGTACTGGTTGAGGACTTCGCTGTCATCCAGTGCGCGCAGGGCGTCGCGCAGGTTGTTCGGCAGGCTCTGCTCCAACTGCTCGTAGGAGTTGCCTTCGATCGGCGCGCCCGGCTCGACCTTGGTGGTCAGGCCATGGTGGATGCCGGCGAGGATCGCCGCGAGCATCAGGTACGGGTTGGCATCGGCGCCGGCAACGCGGTGCTCGATGCGCACGTTTTCGCTGCTGTCGGTCGGCACGCGAACCGCCACGGTGCGGTTGTCCAGGCCCCAGCTCGGTGCATTGGGCACGTAGAACTGCGCACCGAAGCGGCGGTAGGAGTTGATGTTCGGGCACAGGAAGGCCATCGACGCCGGCATGGTTTCCAGTACACCGCCGATGGCGTGGCGCAGCGTATCGCTTTGCAGCGGGTCATCGCTGCTGAAGATGTTCTTGCCGGTTTTCTTGTCGAGCAGCGAGATATGCACGTGCAGACCGTTGCCCGCCTGGCCCGGGTAGGGCTTGGCCATGAAGGTGGTGTCCATTTCATGGTCGTAGGCGACGTTCTTGATCAGGCGCTTGAGCAAGATCGCGTAGTCGCAGGCCTTGAGCGGATCAGCAACGTGGTGCAGGTTGACTTCGAACTGCGCCGGGGCGCTTTCCTTGACGATGGCATCGGCCGGCAGGCCCTGCTCCTTGGCCGCTTCCAGCATGTCCTGCAGGCAGTCGGCATATTCGTCGAGGTCGTCGATCAGGTAGACCTGGGTCGACTGCGGGCGCTTGCCGGAAATCGGCGAACGCGGTGGCTGCGGGCGACCGTTGAGGTTGTCCTGGTCGATCAGGTAGAACTCCAGTTCGAACGCGGCGCAGATATCCAGGCCCAGGTCGTCGAACTTGCTCACCACCTGACGCAGCACTTCACGCGGGTCGGCGAAGAACGGGGCGCCGTCCAGCTCGTGCATGGTCATCAGCAACTGGGCGGTCGGGCGTTTTTGCCAAGGCTCGTCGGACAGCGAGCCGGGGATCGGGAAGCAGATGCGGTCGGCATCGCCGATGTCCAGGCCAAGCCCGGTGCTCTCGACGGTCGAACCGTTGATGTCCAGCGCGAACAGCGACGCCGGCAGGTTGATACCCTTTTCGTACACCTTGTGCAGGCTAGCCCGCTCGATGCGCTTGCCACGTACCACGCCGTTCATGTCGGAGATCAGCAGATCGACGTACTGGGTGTCCGGATGGGCCTGGAGGAAGTCTTTCATCTCGCTGGAAGAACTGGCGCACGGGTTAACCGACGTCATGGTGTACATCCTTTGAAGGTGCTGCGGCGATGTGGGGATACGGCTGGCGCCACACGGGCGACGATGGTTGCAGCTGTTGTTCTTTTAACTTTTCCCATCGTGGGGACTGGTTACCCGACCGGGCGCATTGATTCCCGGGGGCCGTTTCACTATAAAATGGCCGCAACGCAACAGACATTGGCAATTCGGCAAGCAGAGCGTGCATCAATGCAATATCAGATTACTCACGCCGACCTCTCCCTGGTCCTGGCCCTGGAACGTGGTCGCTCGCTGGCCAAGGCCGCCGAGCTGCTCAAAGTCGACGTTTCCACGGTGTTCCGTTCGATCCGTCGCCTCGAGTCGGCGCTCGGCACCGCGCTCTTCGTCAAGAGCCGCAAAGGCTACCTGCCGACCGACACCGCCCAGGCCCTGGCCGAACAGGCGGAACGCGCCGAGCAGGCGCTGGATGCCGCGCGCATTGCCATGAGCAGCGGCGAACAAGTGGTCAGTGGCACCGTTCGTCTGACTTGTACCGAAGCGGTGATGCACAGTCTGCTGCTGCCGGCGCTGGCGGACTTCATGCCGAATTACCCGGCCTTGTCGCTGGAGATGGGCACCTCCAACACGTTCGCCAACCTCAGCCGGCGCGATGCCGATATCGCCCTGCGGCTGACCAATACCCCACCCGAGCATCTGGTCGGGCGCTGCCTGGGCTCCACGTCCTATGTGATCTGCGGTCAGCCCCAGTGGCGCGAACGCCTGACCGAATCAGCCGGCAGCGTACCGTGGATCGCACCGGACGACTCGATGCAGGACCACCCCACGGTGGTCTGGCGCAACCAGCAGTACCCCGGACTGAGCCCCCGTTATCAATGCAGCAGTATGTCGACCATCGCCCAGCTGGTGAGTACCGGGCTTGGCGTGGCGGCGTTGCCTGACTATATGGTCGATGCCTTGCCTGGCGTCGAGGCCCTGAGCGGGCCCTTGCCCGGTTGCGATACCCAGCTGTGGTTGCTGACACGGCCGGATTGCCGGGCATTGCGCTCGGTGCAGACGCTGTTCGAGGAGCTGACGCCGCGGTTGCGCGACGCCATGTTGTAAGGGTGTTGTGTTTCCGGGGCTGGAAACGTTATCGTCGAGTTCAAGCATTCAAGGCGTCTGTTGCGGCCCTTTCGCCGGCAAGCCGGCTCCCACGGGGATGGCGGTGCTCTTGGGATCTGTGGGCGCTGGCTTGCCAGCGATGCAGCCACCGCAGGTCCACCCGGTAAAACAGCGCTTCCCTATTGGCTGGTGATTTTTTAAACTATCGAGTCCGCCTGCCCATATTGGGCTGCACGCCCATCGCATTTGCTACTGAGGAAGACCATGGCCCGCGTAACTGTTGAAGACTGCCTGGAACACGTGGATAACCGTTTTGAGCTGGTCATGCTCTCGACCAAGCGCGCCCGTCAGCTGGCTACCGGCGGCAAAGAGCCGCGCGTAGCGTGGGAAAACGACAAGCCGACCGTGGTCGCCCTGCGCGAGATCGCCGAAGGTATCGTCACCCCTGAGTTCATCGCCGCCGAAGAGATCGTCACCGAGGATCCGGTCTTCGCCGCGTTCGAGGACGAGAACAACGAGGCTGTCTGATCCATGCCTGGTCGACGTCGCGCGGCACAAGGCCCTCTTCCTCGGCAAGAGGTGAAACCATGCCGGGCATAGAAGTCCTAGCCGAACGGCTGTCGACCTACCTGGGCCCCGAACAGGTCAACCTGGTTCGCCGGGCCTACTTTTACGCCGAACAGGCGCACGATGGGCAGCGCCGCCGTAGCGGCGAGCCCTACGTGACCCATCCGCTGGCCGTGGCCAGCATCCTCGCCGACATGCACATGGACCATCAGAGCCTGATGGCGGCCATGCTGCACGACGTGATCGAAGACACCGGCATCGCCAAGGAAGCCCTCAGCCAGCAGTTTGGCGAGACGGTGGCCGAACTGGTCGATGGGGTCAGCAAGCTGACCCAGATGAACTTCGAGACCAAGGCCGAAGCGCAGGCCGAAAACTTCCAGAAGATGGCCATGGCCATGGCCCGCGATATTCGCGTGATCCTGGTCAAGCTGGCCGACCGCCTGCACAACATGCGCACGCTGGAAGTGCTGTCCGGCGAAAAACGCCGGCGCATCGCCAAGGAAACCCTGGAAATCTACGCCCCCATCGCCAATCGCCTGGGCATGCACACCGTGCGCGTTGAATTCGAAGACCTCGGTTTCAAGGCCATGCACCCGATGCGCTCGTCGCTGATCCACCGGGCAGTCAAGAGCGCACGCGGCAACCGCAAGGAAATCGTCGCCAAGATCGAACACTCGCTGGCCAACTGCCTGGCTGCCGACGGTATCCAGGGCGAGGTCAGCGGCCGGCAGAAACACCTCTATGGCATCTACAAGAAGATGCGCGGCAAGCGTCGCGCCTTCAACGAGATCATGGACGTGTATGCCTTCCGCATCATCGTCGACAAGGTCGACACCTGCTACCGCGTGCTCGGCGCCGTACACAACCTGTACAAGCCCCTGCCCGGCCGCTTCAAGGATTACATCGCGATTCCCAAGGCCAACGGCTACCAGTCGTTGCACACCACCCTGTTCGGCATGCACGGGGTGCCCATCGAAATCCAGATCCGCACCCGCGAAATGGAAGAGATGGCCAACAATGGCATCGCCGCGCACTGGCTGTACAAGTCCAACGACGACGAACAGCCCAAGGGCAGCCATGCCCGGGCACGTCAGTGGGTCAAGGGTATCCTTGAGCTGCAGCAGCGCGCCGGCAACTCGCTGGAATTCATCGAGAGCGTGAAGATCGACCTGTTCCCGGACGAGGTCTACGTCTTCACCCCGAAAGGGCGGATCATGGAGCTGCCCAAAGGCTCCACCGCCGTCGACTTCGCCTACGCGGTGCACACCGACGTCGGCAACAGCTGCATCGCCTGCCGCATCAACCGGCGTCTGGCGCCGTTGTCCGAACCACTGCAGAGCGGTTCGACGGTCGAGATCGTCAGCGCCCCTGGTGCGCGGCCGAACCCGGCCTGGCTCAACTTCGTGGTCACCGGCAAGGCGCGCACGCATATTCGCCACGCGCTCAAGCAGCAACGCCGCTCCGAGTCGATCAGCCTGGGCGAACGCCTGTTGAACAAGGTGCTGACCGGCTTCGACAGCAGCCTGGAACAGATCCCCCAGGAGCGCATCCAGGGCATTCTGGCGGAGTACCGCCTGGAACTGATCGAAGACCTGCTCGAAGACATCGGCCTGGGCAATCGCATGGCCTATGTGGTCGCCCGTCGCCTGCTGTCGGCCGAAGGCGAACAGCTGCCGGCCCCGGAAGGCCCGCTGGCGATCCGCGGCACCGAAGGCCTGGTCCTGAGCTACGCCAAGTGCTGTACACCGATCCCTGGCGACCCGATCGTCGGCCACCTGTCTGCCGGCAAGGGCATGGTCGTGCACCTGGAGAACTGCCGCAATATCAGTGAAATTCGCCACAACCCCGAGAAGTGCGTGCAACTCTCCTGGGCCAAGGACATCACCGGCGAATTCAATGTCGAGCTGCGCGTCGAGCTCGAGCACCAGCGCGGCCTGATCGCTCTGCTGGCCAGCAGCGTCAATGCCGCCGACGGCAACATCGAGAAGATCAGCATGGATGAACGCGACGGTCGTATCAGCGTTGTCCAACTGGTGGTCAGCGTGCACGACCGCGTGCACCTGGCTCGTGTGATCAAGAAGCTGCGTACGCTGACCGGCGTGGTCCGCATCACCCGCATGCGTACGTAGTCCGCCAACCGCAAGGAGTCATCATGAGCAAGACCGTCATCAACAGCGACAAGGCCCCAGCCGCCATCGGTACCTACTCGCAAGCGATCAAAGCTGGCAATACCGTGTACATGTCTGGCCAGATCCCGCTGGACCCGAAAACCATGGAACTGGTCGAAGGCTTCGAAGCCCAGACCGTACAGGTGTTCGAGAACCTCAAGGCCGTTGCCGAAGCCGCTGGCGGTTCGTTCAAGGACATCGTCAAACTGAACATCTTCCTCACCGACCTGAGCCACTTCGCCAAGGTCAACGAGGTGATGGGCCGTTACTTCGAGCAGCCTTACCCAGCCCGCGCCGCCATTGGTGTTGCCGCGCTGCCGAAAGGCTCCCAGGTCGAAATGGACGCCATCCTGGTCATCGAGTGATGCCGCTGGTGACGGGCGCCCTGCCCGTCACCTTCCTGTTCAAGGTTACCCCATCATGCGTCAAGCACTGCCCCTCGCGCTGGCAGCCCTGCTTCTGAGCGGTTGCGCCAGCCACAAACCCGAAGATTTCAACGGCACCTGGATCAACCAGAACGCCATCAAGGCCGCCACCAAAAGTGGCAACCTGCGCCAGGCCCTGAACGAGCATGGCCCGGTATTCGAGTGGAAACTCGACGTGGCCAATCAACAAGCCAGCTTCAGCAATGGTTTCGAGGCCGCCGACGGCCAGTTGAGCGCCAATGACAAACAATGGCTGGCCACCTTCCAGGGCGGCCAGACCGAACAGCTGGCACTCGATGGCAATGAACTGAAAACCACCGACTCGTCTGGCGTCGAACAGACCTTCGTGCGCGCCAAGCAACCGGGCAATGCGCCACTGGGCGGCAGCTTCGAGAAAGCGCTGTACCAGGCGTACCTGGGCGGTGAGTGGAAGATTGTCGAAGGCCAGGGTACCGGCAGCAAAGTGCAGTTCGCCGACAACGGCAGCGTGACCGGCTTGCCGGGCCCGGACCGCTACGCCCTGTGCCTGGCCGGCGACTGCGCCAGCATGGGTGGCAGCAATGACAGCCTGTGGCTGGAGCGCAACCAGCGTGGCGCACCGTTCATCTTCAAGCGCGAGGGTGACACGCTGGAGATTTTCCAGGCGGTGAACCGTGCGAAGCCGGATGAGATGCCGCAATTGGCTGCCGGTAATCGTCAGTGGGTGCTGGAGCGGGACTAGCTTCAGGCCTGGGCTGATTTTACGGGCCCTATCGCCGGCAAGCCGGCTCCCACAGGTACACCACTGCGCTCAAGGGCTGTGGGTTCCCTGTGGGAGCCGGCTTGCCGGCGATAGGGCCAGTAGAATCAGCCTCTATCTTGCAGAATGGCCGCATAACCTTCCTTGTAGCTCGGATAGGCCGGCACCCAACCCAACGCCCGCACCCGTGCATTGCTACAGCGCTTGCTGCCAGTCCGTCGCACCCGCTGCTCATCCGACCACTCGGTAACACCCATGTACCCCCGCAGCCAGGCCACCACATCGGCCAGCGGCGCTGGGTCGTCATCCACACCGATATAGCAGTCGTCGAGCGCCACGCCATCGGCGTCGGCCCGTAGCAGGAACGCCAGCAGGCTTGCAGCGTCCTCGGCATGGATGCGGTTGCCATACAGCGGCGGCTCTTCAGCCACTCGATACCCTTGGCGCACCTGGCTCAGCAGCCACTCGCGGCCGGGGCCATAGATCCCGGTCAAACGCACGACACTGGCCGGGATACCACTTTCCAGCGCCAGCCGTTCGGCCTCCAGCATCACGCGCCCGGAGTAGCCCTCCGGCTCGGTGGCAGCGGTCTCGTCGATCCACTCCCCGTCCTTTTGCGCGAACACGCTGCTGCTGGAGACGAAGAGCAAACGCCAAGGACGCTGGCCACGTGCGCTCAGCCACGCCAGTACATTGCGCAAACCCTCGACGTACGCTGCTTGATAACCCGCCTCATCGTGCTGGCTGGCGGCGACGCAATACACCAGGTAGTCCGGCGAACGCTGCGGCCAGGCCTGGGGCATACCCGCGTCGGAGAGGTCGGCGGCGATGGGGGCAACGCCTGGGGGCAACTGTTCGACCGAACGTCGCAACCCGCTGACTTGCCAGCCTCGGGCAAGCAGTTGCCGAGCCAAGCGCCCCCCTACATCACCACAACCTACGATCAATGCAGAAAGGTCTGACATCACAAAACTCCCTAGACCAAAGAGTCAGGCTAGCCGGATTACACGATGGACGGCTAGACCATGGGCGAAAAAAGCAACGAGATTACTTTTGTTAACAAGAATTACTTGCAATAATGCGGCCCTATCTGTTCTCGGCCTATCTCGAGGCCTTGGAGAACGTTCACTTTTTTCTTCATCAGGTCCGGCCAGCATGACACGTATTCAACCTTCCGCTTCGCCAACCCCGTCGCGCGCCTGGCGCGCCATCGCCGCGCTGATGTTCAGCCTGGTGCTGGCCCCAGTGGCCATGGCCGATGAGCCAACCGCCAATGCCAGCGCTCCGGCCGCCGCCACCGCTCCGGCTGCCCCAGCCGCCGAAGGTCAGGCACCTGCTGCCGGCGCCCAGGCAGCCGCTCCGGCCGATGCCCCGGTAGTCGTGGACCCAGCCACCGAAGCGCTGGTTGAGGACACCTCCCTGGGCATGGCCCACGACCTGTCCCCGTGGGGCATGTACAAGAACGCCGATGTGGTAGTGAAGGCCGTGATGATCGGTCTGGCCATCGCCTCGATCATCACCTGGACCATCTGGATCGCCAAAGGCTTCGAGCTGATGGGCGCCAAGCGTCGCCTGCGTACCGAGATCGCCCAGCTGAAGAAGTCCGCCACCCTCAAGGAAGCCAGCGACGTCTCCAACAAGGAAGGCACCCTGGCCCACACCCTGGTCCACGACGCCCTCGAAGAGATGCGCCTGTCGGCCAACGCCCGCGAGAAAGAAGGCATCAAGGAACGCGTCAGCTTCCGTCTGGAGCGCCTGGTGCATGCCAGCGGCCGTAACATGAGCAGCGGCACCGGCGTACTGGCGACCATCGGTTCCACCGCGCCATTCGTGGGTCTGTTCGGTACCGTATGGGGCATCATGAACAGCTTCATCGGCATCGCCAAAACCCAGACCACCAACCTGGCCGTCGTAGCCCCTGGTATCGCCGAAGCCCTGCTGGCCACCGCCCTGGGCCTGGTCGCCGCAATCCCGGCCGTGGTCATCTACAACGTCTTCGCTCGCTCCATCGCCGGCTACAAGGCGCAGGTGTCCGACGCGTCGGCGCAGGTCCTGCTGCTGGTCAGCCGTGACCTGGACCACCAGGGTAGCGAACGCGCTGCCCCGCACATGGTGAAAGTGGGGTAAGCCATGGGCCTGCATCTCAACGAAGGTGGCGACGACCTCGCCGAAAACCACGAAATCAACGTCACGCCGTTCATCGACGTGATGCTGGTGCTGCTGATCATCTTCATGGTCGCCGCCCCCCTGGCCACGGTCGACATCAAGGTCGACCTGCCGGCCTCGACCGCCAAGCCGGCGCCGAGGCCCGAGAAACCGGTGTTCGTCAGCGTCAAGGCCGACCAGAAGCTGTATGTCGGCGACGATCAGGTACCTGCCCCCGCACAGCTTGGCCCGATGCTCGACGCCAAGACCAAGGGTGACAAGGAAACCACCATCTTCTTCCAGGCCGACAAGGGCGTGGATTACGGTGACCTGATGGAAGTGATGAACAACATGCGCGCGGCCGGCTACCTCAAGGTCGGTCTGGTAGGTCTCGAGACGGCAGCCAAGAAATGACGAAACCGCGCTCAAACATGGCGCGCTACGGTGGCAGCCTGGCGATCGTGCTGGGCGTGCACGTAGTCGCTGTGCTGCTGACGCTCAACTGGTCGGTGCCCCAGGCCATCGAGCTGCCCCCGGCAGCCATGATGGTCGAGCTGGCACCCCTGCCCGAGCCCGCACCGCCACCACCACCCAAGGCCGCCCCACAGCCGCCGGCACCGGTCGAAGAACCGCCGTTGCCCAAGCTGGTAGAGGCGCCGAAACCGAAAATCGCCATCGCCAAGCCACCGAAGCCCAAGCCCAAACCACAGCCGCCCAAGCCTGAGAAAAAGCCTGAGCCGCCGAAGGACGAGCCACCGGCCAAGGAAGAAGTGGTCGACACGCCGCCAAGCAACACGCCACCGCAGAAGTCGGCGGCACCGGCGCCGAGCATCGCTTCCAACAGCAAAGCGTTGCCGAGCTGGCAAAGCGACTTGCTGCGTCACCTGGCGAAGTACAAGCGTTACCCGGAAGACGCGCGCCGCCGTGGCCTGCAGGGCATCAACCGCCTGCGCTTCGTGGTCGATGCCGAAGGCAAGGTGGTCTCGTACTCGATGGCCGGTGGTTCCGGCAGTGCGGCACTGGACCGGGCGACCCTGGAGATGATCCGCCGGGCCGGCACGGTACCCAAGCCGCCACCCGAGCTGCTGAACAATGGCACGATCGAGGTCGTGGCACCGTTCGTCTACTCGCTGGACCGTCGCTGATACTTTTGTTTCTGTCACAAATCAGCAAGTCTGATAACGTGCGTCTATCGATTGCAGCCGCTATGCTGGGCCCGCAACTTCATGGACGCACGTTATGACCCTCACAGAACTTCGCTACATCGTCACCCTCGCCCAGGAGCAGCACTTCGGCCACGCCGCCGAACGCTGCCATGTCAGCCAGCCGACCCTGTCGGTCGGCGTGAAAAAGCTGGAGGACGAGCTTGGTGTGCTGATCTTCGAGCGCAGCAAGAGCGCGGTACGCCTGACCCCGGTCGGCGAGAGCATCGTCGCCCAGGCGCAGAAGGTTCTGGAGCAAGCCCAAGGTATCCGCGAGCTGGCCCAGGCCGGCAAGAACCAGCTGACCGCCCCACTCAAGGTCGGTGCCATCTACACGGTCGGGCCCTACCTGTTCCCGCACCTGATCCCGCAGCTGCACCGCGTGGCGCCGCAGATGCCGCTGTACATCGAAGAAAACTTCACCCACGTGCTGCGCGAGAAACTGCGCAACGGCGAACTGGACGCGGTGATCATCGCCCTGCCCTTCAACGAAGCCGACGTACTGACCCTGCCGCTGTACGATGAGCCATTCTGTGCCTTGATGCCTGCCGACCACCCCTGGACGGCGAAAAAGACCATCGACACCGCCATGCTCAACGACAAGAGCCTGCTGCTGCTCGGCGAGGGCCACTGCTTCCGCGACCAGGTTCTGGAAGCCTGCCCGACGCTGAACAAGGGCGGTGAAGGCGCCAAGCACACCACGGTCGAGTCCAGCTCGCTGGAAACCATCCGCCACATGGTCGCCTCCGGCCTGGGCGTGTCGATCCTGCCGCTGTCTGCAGTGCACAGCCACCACTACGCGCCAGGGGTGATCGAAGTTCGCCCACTGACCGCACCGGCACCGTTCCGTACCGTGGCTATCGCCTGGCGCGCCAGCTTCCCGCGGCCGAAGGCCATCGAGATCCTCGCCGACTCGATTCGCCTTTGCTCGGTGGCCAAGCCGCCCGTGGAACAATCGGCCTGATCCATGAGTGAGCTGTCGAAGGTCTCGGTCACCGCGCTCAAGGGCGTTGGCGAAGCCATGGCGGAAAAACTCGCCAAGGTAGGCCTGGAGAATCTGCAGGACGTGCTGTTCCACCTGCCCTTGCGTTACCAGGACCGCACCCGCGTGGTGCCCATTGGCCAACTGCGCCCGGGGCAGGATGCGGTGATCGAAGGCGTGGTCAGCGGTACCGATGTGACCATGGGCAAGCGCCGCAGCCTGGTGGTGCGCCTGGGCGATGGCAGCGGCGTGTTGAGCCTGCGCTTCTATCACTTCAGCAATGCGCAGAAAGAGGGCCTCAAACGCGGCACCCACCTGCGCTGCTACGGCGAGGCCCGGCCGGGTGCCTCGGGCCTGGAGATCTACCACCCCGAGTACCGCGCGCTCAACGGCGACGAGCCAGCGCCACCGGTCGAGCAGACCCTGACGCCGATCTACCCGTCCACCGAAGGGCTCACCCAGCAGCGCCTGCGCCTGCTCTGCCAACAGAGCCTGGGCATGCTTGGCCCGCGCAGTCTGCCGGACTGGCTGCCCGACGAGCTGGCCCGCGACTATCACCTGGCGCCGCTGGACGATGCGATCCGCTACCTGCACAACCCACCGGCCGATGCCGACCTCGACGAGCTTGCCGAGGGCCAGCACTGGGCCCAGCATCGCCTGGCCTTCGAAGAGCTGCTGACCCACCAGCTGTCGCAGCAACGCCTGCGCGAGAGCCTGCGCAGCCTGCGCGCGCCGGTACTGCCCAAGGCCAAGCGCCTGCAGGCGCAGTACCTGGCCAACCTGGGCTTCCAGCCGACCGGGGCGCAGCAGCGGGTGGCCAACGAAATCGCCTATGACCTGAGCCAGGCCGAGCCGATGATGCGCCTGGTACAAGGCGATGTCGGCGCCGGCAAGACCGTGGTCGCCGCCCTGGCCGCGCTGCAGGCCCTGGAAGCCGGCTACCAGGTGGCGCTGATGGCGCCCACCGAGATTCTCGCCGAACAGCACTACATCACCTTCAAGCGCTGGCTCGAACCGCTGGGCCTCGAAGTCGCCTGGCTGGCCGGCAAGCTCAAGGGCAAGGCCCGCGCCAGCGCCCTGGAGCAGATCGCCAAGGGTGCGCCGATGGTGGTCGGCACCCATGCGCTGTTCCAGGAAGAGGTGCAGTTCAAGCACCTGGCCCTGGCGATCATCGACGAACAGCACCGCTTCGGTGTGCAGCAGCGCCTGGCCTTGCGCAAAAAGGGCGTGGCCGGCGAACTGTGCCCGCACCAGCTGATCATGACCGCCACACCGATCCCGCGCACCCTGGCCATGAGCGCCTATGCCGACCTCGACACCTCGGTGCTCGATGAACTGCCGCCAGGCCGTACACCGGTGAATACCGTGCTGGTGGCCGACAGTCGCCGCTTCGAGGTGGTCGAGCGGGTGCGCGCCGCCTGTGCCGAAGGCCGCCAGGCCTACTGGGTATGCACCCTGATCGAAGAATCCGAGGAACTCACCTGCCAAGCCGCCGAAAGCACCTATGAAGACCTCGGCAGTGCTTTGGGCGAGCTGCGCGTAGGCCTGATCCATGGGCGCATGAAACCTGCGGAAAAAGCCGCGGTGATGGCCGAATTCAAGCAAGGCAACCTGCAATTGCTGGTGGCCACCACGGTGATCGAAGTGGGCGTCGACGTGCCCAATGCCAGCCTGATGATCATCGAGAACCCCGAGCGCCTGGGTCTGGCGCAGTTGCACCAGCTGCGCGGCCGGGTTGGCCGGGGCAGCGCGGTGAGCCACTGCGTGCTGCTGTATCACCCACCGCTGTCGCAGATCGGTCGCGAACGCCTGGGGATCATGCGGGAAACCAACGATGGCTTCATCATCGCCGAAAAGGACCTGGAGCTGCGCGGCCCTGGCGAGATGCTCGGGACGCGCCAGACCGGCCTGCTGCAGTTCAAGGTCGCCGACCTGATGCGTGACGCCGACCTGCTGCCGGCGGTGCGCGACGCCGCCCAGGCCCTGCTGGCGCGCTGGCCGGAGCATGTCAGCCCATTGCTTGACCGCTGGCTGCGTCACGGCCAGCAATATGGCCAGGTGTGACGCCTGTCCCAGAATGGATCCAGCTTTGCGATCAGGCTGGTTATACTTCGCGTTTCAAAGAATTTGTGGATACAGACCATGACTGAAGTTGCCTTGGACACCGCAACCCCGCACGCCCCGTCTGTCATCCGGCTGTTGCTCGAAAAACTGGGCGTGGCCTACCGCGAGGTGCCAGATCATCCGCAGCTGCCAGCCGCCGCACGCGTGCAGGCGATCCTGCTCGACGACGAGATCGGCGCCTTGATGGTGCTGTTCCCACAGACCAAGCTGCTCGACCTCAATCGCCTGGAAGAGCTGACCGGTCGCAAGCTCAAGGCCGTACCCGTCACACGCCTCAAGCAGATGCTCGACAAGCACCAGCTCAAGGCCCTGCCTGGCATTCCGGCACTGACCAGTTCGCCGTGCCTCTACGAAGGCAAGTTGCTCGATGCCGAACACCTGCTGATCCAGTCTGGCGAGGCGGGCCTGTTGCTGGAAATCAAGCGTGACGATTACAAGCGCATGCTGGCAAAGGCCAGCGCCGGCGGTTTCGGTCAACCGGTCAGGGAGATTCGCCCTAACCTCGACCGGCCAGACGACGACTCCAGGGAAATTACCCAGGCCGTCCAGGCGTTCACGGCCCGCCGCATCCAGAAGCGCCTGGAAGAAACCATCGAGATCCCGCCGCTGGCCGACACTGCGCAGAAGATCATCAAGCTGCGCGTCGACCCCAACGCCAGCATCGACGACATCACCGGCGTGGTCGAAACCGACCCCGCCCTGGCTGCCCAGGTGGTCAGTTGGGCCGCATCGCCCTACTACGCCTCACCCGGCAAGATTCGCTCGGTGGAAGATGCCATCGTTCGTGTGCTGGGCTTCGACCTGGTGATCAACCTGGCCCTGGGCCTGGCGCTGGGCAAGACCCTGAGCCTGCCCAAGGATCATCCGCAGCAGGCTACACCCTACTGGCAGCAGTCGATCTACACCGCGGCGATCATCGAGGGGCTGACCCGCGCCATGCCGCGCGCCGAACGCCCAGAGGCCGGCCTGACCTACCTGGCAGGGTTGCTGCACAATTTCGGTTACCTGTTGCTGGCCCATGTATTCCCGCCGCACTTCTCGCTGATCTGCCGGCACCTGGAGGTCAACCCACACCTGTGCCACACCTTCGTCGAGCAGCACCTGCTGGGTATCAGCCGCGAACAGATCGGCGCCTGGCTGATGAAGCTGTGGGATATGCCTGAAGAGCTGTCCACCGCGCTGCGTTTCCAGCACGACCCGACGTATGACGGTGAATATGCCGCGTATCCGAACCTGGTGTGCCTGGCGACCCGCCTGCTGCGCATGCGGGGTATTGGCTCGGGGCCGCAGGAAGCGATTCCAGATGAACTGCTGGAACGCCTTGGCATCACGCGGGAGAAGGCCGAGGACGCGGTGAACAAGGTGCTGGAGGCCGAGACCTTGTTGCGTGAGCTGGCTTCGCAGTTCAACGCACCGCATTGATTTATTTGAGGCCCTCTGGGAGCGGGCTTGTCCCGCGAACACGGGCGAAGCCCGTGCCATGCAGCGGGTGTGCCTGGGCCGGCCCTTTCGTGGGGCAAGCCCGCTCCCACAATCAATTGCCAGACTTGTCTGGCAATATCAGCCCTTCTTCTTCGGTTTCAGGTACTTCATCAGCCCCTGGAACCACATCACCAGCGCCGGATTGCCCTTGATCTGGATGCTCTTGTCCTGAATCCCCTGCATGAACGCCAGTTGCTTGTTGCCCGCCTGCAGCGTGGCGAAGCCATAAGCCGCGTCCTTGAAGGCGATGGCGAAGGCCGGCTGCGCGTGCACACCGCCTTTGCTGCTGATGCGCTCGCCATTGACGATGAAGTGCCGGGCGACCTTGCCGTCCAGCGTCTGCATCTGGAACACCAGGTCCTTGTCTTTGAGTTGCTGCTGAAACGCCGGGTTGTTGCGGCTGGCCCTGGCCATCAGCAGTCCCATGGCCCAGAGAAGAAAGCGGAACTTCATCAACGCGCCTCGAATGAAATATGACTGAAGTGCGCAGTCTATCCTTTTCCTGTACTAATTATGCAAGTTCGCCACACGTTGTCTGCAGAACGCACAACGGGCGCCCGAGGGCGCCCGTTGTGCTGACACTGGGGATGTCAGGAATCGATCACTTGCCTTTCTTGGCCGGCTTGGCAGGTGTGTTGACGCTGTCGCGCAGGTTCTTGCCAGGCTTGAAGGCAACGGTGTTGCTGGCCTTGATTTTCACCGGCTGGCCGGTTTGCGGGTTTTTCCCGGTGCGGGCACCACGATGGCGTTTTTCAAAGGTACCGAAACCGACCAGCGTGACGGTGTCCTTGTCCAGGGCACCGGTAATGCTGTCGAGAATCGCGTTCAGCACCTGGTTGGCCTTTTCCTTGGTCAGATCGGCCTTTTCGGCGATGACGGCGGCGAGTTCTGGTTTACGCATAGTGAAGCCTCTTTGACGGGATTTCTTGTTGTTATTGCCGTGCTGCCATTGAAGCAGCGTTCAAGGCACCGCAGGCTCTAATCTGCGGCAGACGGAAGTGAGAATGGCACGCCCACCGAGGCCGCGCCAGTATCAGGGCGGCCATTGTGTGACCAACAACAGGATAAATCCGACAGAACGCCCGCCATTTACGCCATAAGGGGGGGCAACTGCCTATTCAGCGCCAGTTTTTCCATGACGGCGCTGCCCGTCAGGGCATAACCCAGCAGCTGGCCGTCAGCAGCGTGGCAGAGCACTTTCAGGTCACTGCCCTGCCCTTCCACCTGCCAGGTGCCTTCACGGCCCTGAGGCGCAGGTGACACAACCAGAGGGCAAGCCGGCGTCTTGACGGTGATTGGCATCGGCCCGTAGCTGACAGTTGTCGGGTTGCCGGCCAGGGTCTGGGCCAAGGCACGGGCACAGGCCATCAGCGGCATCACGTAGAGCAGGTTGATGCCCTCGACTTCGGCACAATCACCCAGCGCATAGATATTGCCGTGGGAAGTGCGCAGCTGACGGTCCACCACCACACCACGATTGATCTGCAAGCCGGCGGCCGCGGCCAGGTCCGTGCGTGGACGCAGGCCAATCGCCGACACCACCAGGTCACAGGCGATCACACTGCCGTCGGACAGGTGCGCTTCGAGCCCATCCCCCTCCTGCTGCAGACGGGTCAGCACCGGGCCGAGGTGGAAACGCACCCCCAAGCCTTGCAACCCGGCTTGCACCGCAGCGGCCGCGGCTGGGTGCAGCAGGGTCGGCATGATCTGCTCGCAGGGGGCCACCACATCGACCTGAAAACCGCCCAGGCTCATGTCATTGGCGAATTCACAGCCGATCAGGCCGGCACCGAGGATCAGCACACGCTGCTTGCCAGCAGCCGCGGCACGAAAACGTGCGTAATCCTCCAGATCATTGATCGGGAAAACCCGATCCGCACCATCGCCTTCGATCGGCACCTGCACGGTTTGCGCGCCCCAGGCCAGCACCAGGTCGCGGTACTCGACGGCCTCTTCACCGATCCACAGGCGCTTGTGGCCCGGGTCGATGCCGCTGATGCGGGTATGGGTGCGGACTTCGGCCTTGAGCTGCTCGGCCATGGCGCCCGGCTCGGCCATGCACAGGCCGTCGGCGTCCTTTTGCTTGGCGAAACCTGTGGAGAGCATCGGCTTGGAGTAGGAGCGACCGTCATCGGCCGTGATCAGCAGCAGCGGCGTCTCGCCATCGAGCTTGCGAAATTCACGGGCCAGGTTATAGCCCGCCAGGCCAGTACCGATGATTACCACGGGGGACGTCATGTCGTGCTTTCCTCTCGTATGTGCAAACAGGTTGGGGATCAGCCGATGGCGATCATTTCGAAGTCGCTCTTGCCGACACCGCAGTCGGGGCACAGCCAGTCCTGCGGCACATCTTCCCAGCGGGTGCCGGGGGCGATGCCGTCATCCGGCCAACCTTCGGCCTCGTCGTAGATCAGGCCACAGACAATACATTGCCACTTCTTCATGGGGTGTCGTTCCTCGGTACAGGCTCAGGCTTTGTCATACGGGCTCAAGGCCCTTTCGCGGGCATTATGCAAGCAGTCGGGGCAATCATGCTAAGCTCGCCGCCTCTCTGGCTGTAACAAAGCATACCGACGTGTCGTACGAATCCCCGCAAGCAGCCGCTGTCGCGTGGCTGCCGTATTCACAGCTGGCGACCGACATCGACCAGCCTACCCTTGACTGGCTGTTCGACGAAGGCTCCCTGACTCGCCGGCTGATCCACCTGTCCCACGATCACTTCAGCGTGACCCCTCTGTTCGAGGGCTGGCAGCCGCTGCGCGATGACGAATGCCAGGCACTGCGCATCGCTCCGGGTGCCGAAGGCTGGGTGCGCGAAGTGTACCTGCGCGGCCATGGCCAACCCTGGGTATTCGCCCGCAGCGTGGCCAGCCGCAGTGCGCTGGAGCGCGGCGGCCTGGACCTGGAAACCCTGGGCAGCCGTTCGCTGGGCGAGTTGCTATTCTGCGACCAGGCGTTCATCCGCCACCCCATCGAAGTGTGCACTTATCCACAACCCTGGCTGCCTTCCGAAGCAGCCCATGAAGGCTTGTGGGGGCGTCGCTCGCGCTTCGAACGCAACGGCCTCGACCTGCTGGTGGCCGAGGTGTTCCTGCCGGCACTGTGGCAAGCGGCCAAGGAGGAAAACCGCTGATGTACCTGCAACTGCTCAAGTCGCTCAACCGCGTGCACCCGCGCGCCTGGGACTTTGTCCAGCTCAGCCGCATGGACCGGCCTATCGGCATCTACCTGTTGCTGTGGCCCACCCTGACCGCCGTGTGGATTGCCGGGCAAGGTTCGCCAACCTTGGCCAACGTGCTGATTTTTGGCCTCGGCGTGGTGCTGATGCGTGCCGCCGGCTGCTGCATCAATGACTTCGCCGACCGCAAGGTCGATGGCCACGTCAAACGCACCGCCGACCGCCCATTGGCCAGCGGTCGGGTCAGACCGCGCGAAGCGCTGGCGCTGTGCGCCATCCTGGTTGCTCTGAGTTTCCTGCTGGTGCTGTGCACCAACAGCCAGACCGTGTGGCTGTCGTTCGGCGCGGTAGCCCTGGCGTTCTGCTACCCGTTCATGAAGCGCTATACCTACTACCCGCAGGTGGTGTTGGGCGCCGCGTATTCCTGGGGCATTCCCATGGCGTTCACCGCCGCGGGCGGCGAATTGCCGGCCAGCGCCTGGCTGCTGTACATCGCCAACCTGTTGTGGACGGTGGGTTATGACACCTACTACGCCATGGTGGATCGCGACGATGACCTGAAGATCGGCGTGAAATCGACGGCGATCCTGTTCGGCGAGTCTGACCGGGTGATCATCCTGACCTTGCAGCTGCTGTCACTGGGTTGTCTGTTGCTGGCAGGCAGCCGCTTCGAGCTGGGGGGCTGGTTCCACCTCGGGCTGCTGGGGGCGGTGCTGTGCTTTGCGTGGGAGTTCTGGTCGACGCGCAAGCTGGACCGGGAGTCGTGCTTCAAGGCGTTTCTGCACAATCACTGGGCGGGGTTGCTGATCTTCATCAGCGTGGTGCTGGACTACGCCCTGCGCTGAATTCATCGCCGGCAAGCCGGCTCCCACATGTCCACCACAGCCCTCAAGAATGGCGCTGTACCTGTGAGAGCCGGCTTGCCGGCGATTGGGCCGCAAGGCGGCCCCGGCAATCTCAAGGCTTGGCGATATGCCAGACGTCCTTCACGCCATCACCGGTCTTGTCTCCGGCTTTCTTGTCCTTGATGAAGGTGTACAGCGGCTTGCCGTCATAGGCCCACTGCATCGAACCATCGTCTCGCGTCACATGGGTCCATTTGTCCTTCGGCGCCTCGTCGTCCTTCTTGACCATCAATGGCGGCCAGTTCTTGGCGCACTCGTCATTGCATACCGACTTGCCACCTGAATCCTTGTCAAAGGTGTACAGGGTCATGCCAGCGTGATCGACCCACATGCCATCCTTCTCCATGGCATGGTGGGCAGACGCTACCCCCGGAAGCGCCAGTGCAGCGAAAAGGGCCATCCAGCTCAGCGTGTGTCGTGTCATTGGAATCACCATTGTTTCGGGGGTGGAATGAGTTCGGGTTGCCGTCGCAACGGCCCTGTGTAGCCTAGCCCAGTCACGCAATGTCGCCAGAACGGCCAACGCCCTGTCACACAGCTGCAATAATTCCGTTATCTAATGCGGGCCAGACACGATTTCCCAGGAGAGGTTTTGAGCATGGTTGGCAGGAACATTCTGATCGTCGACGACGAAGCGCCTATTCGCGAGATGATCGCCGTTGCATTGGAAATGGCCGGCTATGACTGCCTGGAAGCAGAGAATTCCCAGCAGGCCCATGCGATCATCGTCGACCGCAAGCCCGACCTGATCCTGCTCGACTGGATGCTGCCCGGCACCTCCGGCATCGAGCTGGCGCGGCGCCTCAAGCGAGACGAGCTGACCGGTGACATTCCGATCATCATGCTCACCGCCAAGGGCGAGGAAGACAACAAGATCCAGGGCCTGGAAGTGGGCGCCGACGACTACATCACCAAGCCGTTTTCCCCGCGCGAGCTGGTTGCCCGCCTCAAAGCCGTGCTGCGTCGCACCGGCCCGAGCGACACCGAAGCACCGATCGAAGTCGGTGGCCTGCTGCTCGACCCGATCAGCCACCGCGTGACCATCGATGGCAAGCCTGCCGAAATGGGCCCTACCGAATACCGCCTGCTGCAGTTCTTCATGACCCACCAGGAGCGCGCCTACACCCGTGGCCAATTGCTCGACCAGGTGTGGGGCGGCAACGTGTATGTCGAGGAACGCACCGTCGACGTGCACATCCGGCGCCTGCGCAAGGCACTGGGTGAAGCCTATGAAAATCTGGTACAAACCGTGCGCGGCACTGGCTACCGCTTCTCGACCAAAAGCTGATCGAGCCCCCAGCGCCAAGCTGCACGTCGTTGTACAAGGACCGTCAATTGAACCAGAACTGGCACGCGACCCTGATTCGCCACCTGCTGTTGTTGATCACCGTCTGCCTGATCGGCGGCCTGGTCAGCGGTTACTACGGTTGGAGCCTGGCCATCGGCTTGGCGCTCTACCTGGGCTGGACCCTCAAACAGCTGCTGCGCCTGCATGACTGGCTACGCAACCACCAGCCCGACGAAGCACCGCCCGACGGCTACGGCCTGTGGGGTGAAGTGTTCGACAGCATCTATCACCTGCAACGCCGCGACCAACGCGTGCGCGGGCGCCTGCAGGCGGTGATCGACCGGGTACAGGAATCCACCGCCGCCCTGCGTGACGCGGTGATCATGCTCGACAGCGATGGCAACCTGGAATGGTGGAACCGCGCCGCTGAAACCTTGCTCGGCTTCAAGACCCCGCAAGATGGCGGCCAACCGGTGACCAACCTGGTACGCCACCCTCGCTTCAAAGAGTACTTCGAGTCGGAAAACTACGCCGAACCGTTGGAAATCCCTTCGCCGATCAACGATCGCCTGCGTGTCCAGCTGCACCTGACCCGCTACGGCAACAACGAGCACCTGATGCTGGTGCGTGATGTCACCCGCATTCACCAGCTCGAACAGATGCGCAAGGACTTCGTGGCCAACGTTTCCCACGAATTGCGCACGCCGCTGACGGTCATCACCGGTTACCTGGAAACCCTGCTGGACAACGTCGAAGACGTGAACCCGCGCTGGGGCCGGGCGCTGCAACAGATGAACCAGCAAGGTTCGCGCATGCAGACGCTGCTCAACGACCTGCTGTTGCTGGCCAAGCTGGAGGCCACCGACTACCCCTCGGACAACCAGCCGGTCGCCGTCGATGCCCTGCTGCAGGCGATCTACAACGATGCCCAGGCGCTGTCCGGGCCGCGCAACCAGCGCATCACCCTGGAAGCTGCGCCCGGCGTGAAGTTGAAGGGCAGTGAGTCGGAGCTGCGCAGTGCCTTTTCCAACCTGGTGTTCAACGCGGTCAAGTACACCCAGGACGAAGGCAGCATCCGTATCCGCTGGTGGGCCGACGCCCAAGGCGCGCACTTGTCGGTACAGGACTCGGGGGTCGGTATCGACGCCAAGCACCTGCCGCGCCTGACCGAACGCTTCTATCGAGTCGACTCCAGCCGCGCGTCCAACACCGGTGGCACCGGGTTGGGGCTGGCGATCGTCAAGCATGTGCTGATGCGTCACCGCGGCAAGCTGGAGATCAGCAGCGTGCCGGGGCATGGGAGTACCTTTACTTGCCACTTTGCGCCCACGCAGCTGGCTAACGGCAAGGGGTGAGCTGGGGCTGCTGCGCAGCCCGATCGCCGGCAAGCCGGCTCCCACAGTTCAAGGCTGGACGCGGTACCTGTGGGAGCCGGCTT
>NZ_AKJC01000079.1 GCF_000282535.1 Pseudomonas sp. GM84
CCGGCGATGAGGCCAGCGCAGTCAGACGGCGATGCCCTGCTCACCCAGAAACACGACAAACGCATCCTCATCCAGCACCTTGACCCCCAGCTCACTGGCCTTGGCCAGCTTGGAACCCGCACCAGGGCCGGCCACCACGCAGTGGGTCTTGCCCGATACCGAACCGGCCACCTTGGCACCCAGGCTCTCCAGCTTCTCTTTGGCAAGGTCGCGACTCATGCGCTCCAGCGTGCCCGTCAGCACCCAGGTCTGCCCAGCCAGGGGCAAGCCTTCGGCAACTTTCTTCTCGCTGCTCCAGTGCATGCCGAACGCCTGCAACTGAGCCTCGATGTCGCGGGCCAGCTGCTGATTCGCCTCGTCCTTGAAGAATTCCCGCACCGCCTCGGCCTGCTTCGCCGCCAGCGCCTGGCGCAGATCGATACCGTCAGCCTCGATGATCTTCTCCAGGCTGCCCAGCTTGGCCACCAGCTTTTCCGCCCCGGTCGGTCCGACCGAAGCGATATCGAGCTTGGCGATCAGTCCGGCCAGGGTAGTGCTGGCAGCGAACTCGGCGGCCAGCTCGCCCTCGTCCTGCAACTGCATGCCACACGCCAGCAACTGCTCGATCACCTTGCGGTTGTGATCGTCTTCGAAGAAGTTGTGGATCTCATGGGCCACTTCCAGCCCGATGTCCGGCAGGTAGGTCAGTACCTGCGGCAGTGCCTGCTGCACGCGCGCCAGGCTGCCCAGCGAGCGGGCCAGCACCTTGGCGGTCTCCTCGCCCACATCCGGGATGCCCAGCGCGTAGATGAAGCGCGCCAAGGTCGGGCGCTTGCTGGCTTCGATGGCATCCAGCAGCTTCTTGCTGGAGACCTCGGCGAAGCCTTCCAGCCCGACGATCTGGTCGAATTCCAGCTTGTACAGGTCTGCCGGCGAGCCGATCAGGCCTTCGTCCACCAACTGTTCGACGCTCTTCTCGCCCAGGCCATCGATGTCCATGGCGCGGCGCGACACATAGTGAATGATCGCCTGCTTGAGCTGAGCACCACAGGCCAGGCGGCCTACGCAGCGGTACACCGCACCTTCGCTGGTGACTTCCTTGCCCTTGCTGCGCTTGATCAACTGGGTACGCTCGACCTGCGAGCCGCACACCGGACACTCGCTCGGCACCTCTACCGGACGGGCATCCTCGGGACGCCGCTCAAGCACCACCTGCATGACCTGCGGGATGACGTCGCCAGCACGGCGGATGATCACCGTGTCACCGATGCGCAGTCCCAGGCGGGCGATTTCGTCCATGTTGTGCAGGGTGGCGTTGGACACCGTCACACCGGCCACCTTGACCGGCTTGAGGCGCGCCACCGGCGTTACCGCGCCGGTACGGCCAACCTGGAATTCCACGTCCAGCACTTCGGTGAGCTCTTCCATGGCCGGGAACTTGTGGGCGATGGCCCAGCGCGGCTCACGCGCACGGAAACCCAGCTCGCGCTGGGCCGCCAGGCTGTTGACCTTGAACACCACGCCATCGATCTCGTAGGGCAGGCTGTTGCGACGCTCGCCGATGTCGCGGTAGTAGGCCAGGCACTCCTCGATCCCCGCGGCATGCTTGAGCTCGCGACTGATCGGCAGGCCCCATTGCTTGAGCTGTTCGAGAATGCCGATATGGCTCTCGCCGATGCTGGCCGATACCTGCCCGACGCCGTAGCAACAGAATTCCAGCGGTCGGCTGGCGGTGATCTTCGAGTCCAGCTGGCGCAGGCTGCCGGCAGCGGCGTTGCGCGGGTTGGCGAAGGTCTTGCCGCCGGCCTCGGCCTGGGCGGCGTTGAGGCGGTCGAAACCGGCCTTGCTCATGAACACCTCGCCGCGCACTTCGAGCACGGCAGGCCAACCCTCGCCTTGCAGCTTCAGTGGAATATTGCGCACGGTGCGCACGTTGGCGCTGATGTCTTCGCCGGTAGTGCCGTCGCCACGGGTGGCGCCTTGCACCAGTTGGCCATCGCGATACAGCAGGCTGACCGCCAAGCCGTCGAGCTTGGGCTCGCAGCTGAAGTCGACCGCCCCGGGCTGGTCGAGGCCATCCACCACACGACGCCCGAATTCACGCAGGTCAGCTTCTTCGAAGGCGTTGCCCAGGCTGAGCATGGGCACTTCGTGGCGCACCTGGCTGAACGCCGCCAGGGCTGCACCGCCGACGCGCTGGGTGGGCGAGTCAGGGGTCACCAGGTGCGGGTGCTCGGCCTCCAACGCCTTGAGCTCGTTGAACAGGCGGTCGTATTCGGCGTCGGGCACGCTTGGCTCGTCGAGCACGTAGTAGCGGTAGTTGTGCTGGTCGAGTTCGGCGCGCAGTGCGTGGATTCGGGATTCGGCGTTCATGGGTCAGGGTCTCTTGCAAAGCAAAAAGCAGCCTTGGGGCACCGTGCCAGAACAGGGTTTGAGGTTGTCAATGCCGACCCTTTCGCGGGTCAAGCCCGCTCCCGCAGGTACACCGTAAGCCTTGCAGGCCGTGGTGTACCTGTGGGAGCGGGCTTGACCCGCGAAAGGGTCGGTACAGGCACACTCAAAACCTGAACCGACCAGCGCGCCCACAGGCTGCTCTTTGTCTGGATCTATCAGCGTTTCTGGGTCAGCGCACGGCGCTCGAACTCGACGATGCGCTGGCGGTAATGCTCGATGGTCTGGGCGGTCAGCACGCTGCGCTGGTCATCCTTCAGCTCACCATTGAGCTCGTGTGCCAGCTTGCGCGCCGCGGCCACCATCACGTCGAAGGCCTGCTTCGGATGACGCGGGCCCGGCAGGCCAAGGAAGAAGCTCACCGCACGGGTGCTGAAGTGGTCGATGTCGTCCAGGTCGAAAATGCCGGGTTTGACCGCGTTGGCCATGGAGAACAGCACCTCGCCGTGGCCAGCCATGCTTTCGTGGCGGTGGAAGATGTCCATTTCACCGAAACGCAGACCGCTTTCGAGAATGTTCTGCAGCAGCGCCGGGCCCTTGAAGCCGCCTTCGTCACGGGAGATCACGCTGATCACCAGCACTTCTTCCACGGGCGGCAGGTCCTTGGCGGCAGCATTGCCGGTCGCCGTGAAACCGTTGCTACGGTTGTTGTCGGCGGCGAAATCGTCGTCGGCATCGGCGAACAGGTCCGACTCACGCGGCTCGGCGGCCAGGTTCAGGTCACCCTGTGCCTGCACGGGGGCTTCGGCGACACGCTTGCCGCGCTTGCTGGCCTTGGCCGGCTTCGGCTCACGCTCGCGCTCTCGCGCAGGGGCGCTCAGCGAAGGCAGGTCGCTTTCGTCCAGCTCTGGCTCTTTATGGGTATCCAGCACCCGCGGCGGGCCGAGCACTTCAGCGCCGCCCTCCTCGTCCGGGACGTTGGAGTAACTGCGATCCAGACGGAATTTCAACTTGCCTTTTCCGCCGCGCATGCGGCGCCAGCCGTCGAAAAGAATACCGGCAATGACAATGATGCCGATGAGGATCAGCCACTCGCGCAGACCGATTTCCATGTAATCCCGTGCCTCTATAAAAATATGCTTGAAAACAAAGGCTTCAAAGCCCTTTAACACGTGGCGCCAACTCTATGTTCTGACAGGCGTTTTACCCACGCAAAAAACGAGTGACATTAAGCTAGCACGACCAAAGACAACTTTACACCGTCTGTCGCACGTGGCGGGGGGCATTTACCTACAGAATGCGCCGCATCTTCGCTAATCAGGCATCAACCATGGCTAGCGCCTCCTCCACGTCGACTGCCACAAGACGTGAACAACCGGGCTCGTGCATGGTCACCCCCATCAATTGGTCCGCCATTTCCATGGCAATCTTGTTGTGGGTGATGTAGATGAACTGCACGCTTTCACTCATTTCCTTTACCAGCCGGGCGTATCGCCCGACGTTGGCGTCGTCCAGCGGCGCATCGACCTCGTCGAGCATGCAGAACGGTGCGGGGTTCAACTTGAAGATGGCAAATACCAGCGCCAGCGCGGTCAGTGCCTTCTCGCCACCGGACAGCAGATGGATGGTGCTGTTCTTCTTGCCCGGCGGGCGCGCCATGATCGTCACCCCTGTATCGAGTAGATCTTCGCCCGTCAGTTCCAGATAAGCGCTGCCGCCACCGAAAACTTTTGGGAAAAGTGCCTGTAATCCGGCATTTATCTGATCAAAGGTATCCTTGAAGCGGTTGCGGGTTTCCTTGTCGATCTTGCGGATGACGTTTTCCAGGGTCTCCAGCGCCTCGACCAGATCGGCATCCTGGGCGTCCAGGTAGCGCTTGCGCTCGGACTGCTGCTCGTACTCCTCGATGGCCGCCAGGTTGATCGCGCCAAGGCGCTGGATGCGGCCCTCGACCTGCTCCAGCTCCTGCTCGGTACCCTGCTCGCTGGCATCGGCCTCGACAGTGGCGAGCACGCCCTGCAGGTCGTAGCCATCGGCCAACAGCTGTTCCTGCAAGGTCTTACGACGCACATCCAGGCCCTGGCATTCCAGGCGCAGCTGCTCCAGCTGGCCGCGCAGCAGCTGTGCCTGCTGCTCGGCCTGGGTCCGGCGCTTCTCGGCATCACGCAAGGCACGGTCGGCTTCGTCCATGTGCAGGCGGGCCAGGCGCATTTCCTCGTCGACGCTCATGCGCCGCTCCAGCAGTTCTTCGAGCTTCAGGCGCAGCTCTTCCTGCGGCGCCTCGCCCTCTTCCAGGTTCAGGCTCAGTTGCTCCTGACGCTCGCTCAGGCGCGCGGCCTGCTGCTCCAGGCGCTCCAGGGCCTGGCGGGTGGAATCGTGCTGGGCCCGCAACGAGCCCAGGCGCACCGCCAACTGGTGGCCATGGTCCTTGTGCTGGCGGGCCTCCTGGCGGATGCGGTCGAGGCCTTCGCGCAAGGTATCGCGGCGGGCCATCAGCTGCTCGCGCTGCTCCGTGTCCTGGGCCATCAGCTCAAGGGCTTCCTGCAGCAACAGGCGCGCCTCGCCCAGTTGCTCATGCTCCAGGGCGCGCTGCTCCTGAAGTTCGCTCAATTCTTCCTGCAGCCGCCGGCGACGCAATTCGACCTGCTCGGCGCGGGCGCGTCCAGCGCTGAGGCTGGCGTTCAGCTCGCCATGCTGGCGGTTTTCTTCCTGGGTGCGGCGGCGTAGCTGTTCACGCTGCTCTTCCAGGCCCAACTGCTGTTCACGCAGTTCCAGCAGTTGCTGATCCAACTGTTCCAGTGCGGCGTCCTGCTGCAGCTGTTCCTCGCCTAGGCGCTCGATTTCCTGGCCTCGGGCCAGCACGCCGCCTTGGGCCTCGCCTCCCCGGCTGACACGCAGGAAATGCCGGCCGACCCAATAACCATCGCGGCTGACCAGGCTTTGCCCTTCGCCAAGCGAGGCACGCTGTGCCAAGGCCTGGGCGAGGTCTTCGACCGGCTTCACCTGGCCCAGCCAGGGCACCAGGTCGGTGCGCCCCTGGACCTTGTCGAGCAGGCTGCCGGGTTGGTGCGGTGCTTCGTCGGCCGCCAGCAGCAAGCGCAGTTCACCTTGCTCCAGGTCGCTGAAATCAAGGCTCGCGAACTCATCCACCAACACCGCCTGCAAGTCGGCGCCCAGCACGGTTTCCACCGCCAGCTCCCAACCCGAATCAACGCGCAGTCCTTCAGCGAGGCGTGGTCGCTGCTCAAGGCCCTGGCCACGCAGCCAGTCGGCAGTTCCGGCACCCGGTTCCAGCGCCGCCTGCTGCAGCGCTTCCAGGGAGGCCAGACGGCCGCCCAGGCGCTGCAGCTCGCCCTGTTGTTGCTGCTGCGCCTGGGTAGCCTGCTGCAGTTGCTCGCGGACGGCCTCCAACTGCTCGACCACCTGCCCTTCCGACAGCTGCAGCTCTTCCAGCAGCATTTCACTGCTGGCCAGTTGCTCTGCCAGCTCGATCATCGCGGCATCTTGCGGATCGGCACCGAGCTGGTCGCGCTCCTCCACCATTTTGCGCTGACGCTCGGCCTGACGCTCCAGGCTCGCCTCCAGTTGCTGCAGGCGCGCCTGCTGCACCTCGGCCTGGCGCCGTGGCTCGGCGGAGCGGGTGTTGAAGCTGTCCCATTGCTCCTGCCAGCCGTGCATGCCCAGCTCGGCTTCTTCGAGGGCCGCAGCGGCTTCCTCGGCAGCAGCCAGGGTCATTTCCTGTTCGGGCTCGAGCATGGCCAGCTCTTCGCCCAGGGTGGCCAGCAGGGTGCGATCGTGGCCCAGGTGCGACTCGGTTTCCTGGCGCGTGCGCTCGGCTTCCTTGAGGTCGTCCTGGAGCTGGCGCAAGCGCTGCTGGCCGTGCTGGATGCTCTGCTCGACCCGGGCGATATCGCCGGCCACCGAGTAAAAGCGGCCCTGTACCTGATTGAAGCGTTCGGACAGCTCATGGTGGCCATCGCGCAGGTGCTCGATGCTGGCATCGGCGTTGCGCTGCTCGGCGACCAGGGCCTCATGGGCCACGCCCTGGTCACCGATCACCGCCTCGCGCTGGCGTACCCGTTCATCCAGGTCGCGCCAGCGCAGGGCCGACAGGCGCGCCTTGAGCTGACGCTCCTGGGCCTTGTATTCGCGGTATTTCTCGGCAGCCTGGGCCTGGCGGTGCAGGCGTTCGAGCTGGCGCTCCAGCTCTTCGCGCAAGTCGGTCAGCCGCGCCAGGTTCTCCTGGGTACGGCGGATGCGGCTCTCGGTCTCGCGGCGGCGCTCCTTGTACTTGGAGATGCCTGCCGCTTCTTCGATGAAGTTGCGCAGTTCCTCGGGCTTGGCCTCGATCAGCTTGGAGATCATGCCCTGCTCGATGATCGAGTAACTGCGCGGGCCGAGCCCGGTGCCGAGGAAGATGTCGGTGATATCACGCCGCCGGCATTTGGTGCCGTTGAGGTAATAGGTGTTCTGCCCGTCGCGGGTGACCTTGCGGCGGATGGAAATCTCGGCGTAGGCGGCATACTCGCCCAGCAGCGTGGTCTCGCTGTTGTCGAAGATCAGCTCGATGCTGGCCTGGCTCACCGGCTTGCGGCTTGTGGAGCCGTTGAAGATGACGTCGGTCATCGACTCGCCGCGCAGGTTCTTCGCCGAGCTTTCGCCCATCACCCAGCGCACCGCATCGATGATGTTGGACTTGCCACAGCCATTGGGGCCGACCACGGCCGCCATGTTGCTGGGGAAGTTGACCGTGGTCGGGTCGACGAACGACTTGAACCCGGCCAGGCGAATGCACTTCAGGCGCATCGGTCAGCCTCGGGCCAGCGCCGCCAGCACCAGTTCGCAGCTGCGCTGGCAGTAGGCGGTGAGCACCTCGCGAATGCGCGGCAGGTCGCGAGCGACCACGGCGTCGAGCAGGCGGGCGAACAGGTCCAGGTAGTCGAGCATGTTGGCCTGGCGCTGGTCCAGGGCCAGGTAATAGGCACGGCTCATGGCCGGCTGCAGGTTTTCCACGGTTTCCTGCAGGTACGGGTTGTCGGCGAACGGATAGGCGGCGCGCATCACCGCGAAGCTTTCGGCCACGAAGGACTTGATGTCCTGCTGCTCGCGCGCCTGCTGCAAGCGCTGCTGGATATCCAGGAACGGGCGCAGGTCGGCGTCCGTGCGCCATTTTTGTGCAACGGCATTGCCCAGCAGGATGTAGAACTCACCCATCAAGGCGCACAGGCTGCGCACGCTGCGCTCGTCGAGCCGGGTCACATGGGCGCCGCGACGCGGCAGGATCGCCACCAGATGGCGACGTTCGAGGATCAGCAGCGCTTCGCGCACCGAACCACGGCTGACATTCAGTGCCTGGGTGACCTTCTGCTCCTGGATGCGCTCGCCGGGCGCGAGTTCGCCGCGAATGATGCGCTCGGCCAGGTAGTCGGCAATTTGCTCGGAGAGGCTGTCCGGCGCCTTGAACGTCATGGTTTTCCTTCAAAATCATTGAACTTGCACAAGTGGCGGATTGTAGCGCACTTGCCCAGCCCTCGCGCAGAGGGGCACGGCGCTTTATTTGGGCCGTCGGGCAGCCTGCCACGCGGCGCGATCTATGCTTGATATATCGGCAGTGTGTTCGGTCGGGCGTAGGCGCGCGCATTTTCCTGACCTCAGAGTCAGAAAAATATTGACCAGTTCGTCAGGTCTGCTTATTGTCCGCTCAACAACAATAAAACCATTGCGAGGCCTTCCCCGTGATCCAGTTTCTCGTCAACCAGGAGCTGCGTAGTGAGCACGCCCTGGACCCGAACATGACGGTGCTGCAATACCTGCGCGAGCACCTGGGCAAACCCGGCACCAAGGAGGGCTGCGCCAGTGGCGACTGCGGCGCCTGCACCGTGGTGGTCGGTGAGCTGACCCAGGATGAACAAGGCCAGGAGAGCCTGCGCTACCGCAGCCTCAACTCGTGCCTGACGTTCGTCTCGTCCCTGCACGGCAAGCAACTGATCAGCGTCGAAGGGCTCAAGCACCAAGGTGAGCTGCACAGCGTGCAACAGGCCATGGCCGACTGCCACGGCTCGCAATGCGGCTTCTGCACCCCTGGTTTCGTCATGTCGCTGTTCGCCCTGCAGAAGAACACCCAGGGCCATGACCTGCACAAGGCTCAGGAGGCCCTCGCCGGCAACCTGTGCCGCTGCACCGGCTACCGGCCGATCCTCGATGCCGCCGAACAGAGCTGCCGCCAACCCTGCCGCGACCAGTTCGATGCGCAGCAGGCGCAGACCATCAGCCGCCTCAAGGCCATCGCCCCGACCCAGACCGGTGAACTCAACAGCGGCGACAAGCGCTGCCTGGTACCACTGACCGTGGCCGACCTTGCCGATCTGTACAGCTCGCACCCCGAGGCACGCCTGCTGGCCGGCGGCACCGACCTGGCGCTGGAAGTCACCCAGTTCCACAAGACTCTGCCGGTGATGATCTACGTTGGCCACGTCGCCGAGCTCAAGCGTATCGAAAAGACCGCCAGCCACCTGGAAATCGGCGCGGCCACCCCGCTGACCGACTGCTACGGCGCGCTCAACGAGGAGTACCCCGACTTCGGCGAACTGCTGCACCGTTTCGCCTCGCTGCAGATCCGCAACCAGGGCACCCTCGGCGGCAACATCGGCAACGCCTCGCCGATCGGCGACTCGCCACCCCTGCTGATCGCCCTTGATGCGCAGATCGTCCTGCGCCAGGGCGAGCGCCAGCGCAGCATGGCGCTGGAAGACTACTTCATCGACTACCGCATCACGGCCCGCCAGGACAGTGAGTTCATCGAGAAGATCATCGTGCCACGTGCCAGCAGCGACTGGGCCTTCCGCGCCTATAAAGTGTCCAAGCGCCTGGACGACGACATCTCGGCGGTGTGCGGCGCCTTCAACCTGAGCATCGAAGACGGCGTGGTCAGCGGTGTACGGATTGCCTTCGGTGGCATGGCCGCGATTCCCAAGCGCGCCCGCGCCTGCGAGGCGGCCCTGCGCGGCAAGCCCTGGAACCAGGCCAGCATCGAACGCGCCTGCCAGGCCCTGGCCGAAGACTTCACCCCACTCAGCGACTTCCGCGCCAGCAAGGAATACCGCCTGCTGACCGCGCAGAACCTGCTGCGCAAGTACTTCATCGAACTGCAAACGCCGTACATCGAAACCCGGGTGACCGACTATGTCTAACCATCACGCCGTCAAGAGCCAGGCCGAGATGGCCGAACTGTTCAGCCAGGACCTGACCACCGGGGTTGGCCGCAGCGTCAAGCACGACAGCGCCGACAAGCACGTGGCCGGCGAAGCGGTGTACATCGACGACCGCCTGGAATTCCCCAATCAGCTGCACGTCTATGCGCGCACCGCCGACCGTGCCCATGCACGCATCCTGCGCATCGACACCACGCCGTGCTATGCCTTCGAAGGTGTGCGCATCGCCATCACCCACGAAGACATTCCTGGCCTCAAGGACATCGGCCCGGTGGTCGCCGGCGACCCGCTGCTGGCCATCGACAAGGTCGAATTCTTCGGCCAGCCGGTGCTCGCCGTCGCTGCCCGCGACCTCGACACTGCCCGCCGCGCGGCCATGGCCGCGATCGTCGAGTACGAGGACCTGGAGCCGGTGCTGGACGTGGTCGAGGCGTTTCGCAAGAAGCACTTCGTGCTCGACAGCCACACCCACCAGCGCGGCGATTCGGCCACGGCCCTGGCCGGCGCCCCGCACCGCCTGCAGGGCACGCTGCACATCGGCGGCCAGGAGCACTTCTACCTGGAAACGCAGATCTCGTCGGTGATGCCGACCGAAGACGGCGGCATGATTGTCTTCTGCTCCACGCAAAACCCCACCGAAGTGCAGAAGCTGGTCGCCGAAGTGCTCGACGTGCCGATGAACAAGGTGGTGCTCGACATGCGCCGCATGGGCGGCGGCTTCGGCGGCAAGGAAACCCAGGCCGCCAGCCCCGCCTGCCTGTGCGCGGTGATCGCGCGCCTGACCGGCCAGCCGACCAAGATGCGCCTGCCGCGCGTCGAAGACATGATGATGACCGGCAAGCGTCACCCGTTCTACGTCGAATACGACGTGGGCTTCGATGACAACGGCCGCCTGCACGGCATCAACTTCGACCTGGCCGGCAACTGCGGTTACTCGCCCGACCTGTCCGGCTCGATCGTCGACCGCGCCATGTTCCACTCCGACAACGCCTACTACCTGGGCGATGCCACCGTGCATGGCCACCGCTGCAAGACCAACACCGCCTCCAACACCGCGTATCGCGGCTTTGGCGGCCCGCAGGGCATGGTCGCCATCGAGCAGGTGATGGACCACATCGCCCGCCACCTGGGCCGCGACCCGCTGGCGGTGCGCAAGGCCAACTACTACGGCAAGACCGAGCGCAACGTCACCCACTACTACCAGACCGTCGAGCACAACATGCTCGAAGAGATGACCGCAGAGCTTGAGGCCAGCAGCGACTACGCCGAGCGCCGCGAGTCGATCCGCCGCTTCAATGCCAACAGCCCGATCCTCAAGAAAGGCCTGGCGCTGACCCCGGTGAAGTTCGGCATCTCGTTCACCGCCACCTTCCTCAACCAGGCCGGTGCGCTGATCCACATCTATACCGACGGCAGTATTCACCTGAACCACGGCGGCACCGAGATGGGCCAGGGCCTGAACACCAAGGTGGCGCAGGTGGTGGCGCAGATCTTCCAGGTCGACTTCAGCCGCATCCAGATCACCGCCACCAACACCGACAAGGTACCCAACACCTCGCCGACCGCGGCCTCCAGCGGCGCCGACCTGAACGGCAAGGCGGCGCAGAATGCCGCCGAGATCCTCAAGAAGCGCCTGACCGAGTTCGCCGCGCGGCACTACCAGGTGACCGAGGAAGACGTGGAGTTCCGCAACGGCCATGTGCGCGTGCGCGACCAGATCGTCAGCTTCGAACAGCTTGTGCAGCAGGCCTACTTCGCCCAGGTGTCGTTGTCCACTACGGGCTTCTATCGTACGCCGAAGATCTTCTACGACCGCAGCCAGGCGCGCGGCCGGCCGTTCTACTACTACGCCTTCGGCGCCGCCTGCGTCGAAGTGATCGTCGACACCCTGACCGGCGAATACAAGATGCTGCGCGCCGACATCCTGCACGACGTGGGCGACTCGCTGAACCCGGCCATCGACATCGGCCAGGTGGAAGGCGGCTTCATCCAGGGCATGGGCTGGCTGACCACCGAAGAACTGGTGTGGAACGCCAAGGGCAAGCTGATGACCAACGGCCCGGCCAGCTACAAGATCCCGGCGGTGGCCGACATGCCGCTGGATCTGCGGGTGAAGCTGGTGGAAAACCGCAAGAACCCGGAAGACACGGTGTTCCACTCCAAGGCCGTGGGCGAACCGCCGTTCATGCTCGGCATCGCCGCCTGGTGTGCGATCAAGGACGCCGTGGCCAGCATGGCCGACTACAAGGTGCAGCCGAACATCGATGCGCCGGCGACCCCGGAGCGGGTGCTGTGGGGCTGCGAGCAGATGCGCCAGACGGTGGCTCAACAGCACGCTGCCGGCCAGGAACTGGAAACCGTGACTCACTGAGGTTGGCTGGGCGCCTTTGAGGGCCCCATCGCCGGCAAGCCGGCGCCCACAATAGCTGCACTGACCCTGTGGGAGCCGGCTTGCCGGCGATGGGGCCCGAACAGGCCACCTGAACATGAGGATCTGCATCATGCACCAATGGATCAACGCCCTCGCCGACCACCAGTCCCGTGGCGAAGCCTGCGTACTGGTGACCATCATCGAGGAACGCGGCTCGACCCCGCGCAACGCTGGCTCGAAGATGGTCGTCAGCGCCACGAGCCTGTACGACACCATCGGCGGCGGCCACCTGGAATACAAGGCACTGCACATCGCCCGGCAGATGCTCGAAGAACACCGCGCCACCCCGCACCTGGAGCGCTTCAGCCTCGGCGCCAGCCTTGGCCAGTGCTGCGGCGGCGCCACCGTGCTGCTGTTCGAGCCGATGGCCGCCGTGCAAGCCGAGATCGCCGTATTCGGCGCGGGCCATGTCGGCCGTGCTCTGGTACCCTTGCTCGCCGCGCTGCCCTGTCGGGTGCGCTGGATCGATTCGCGTGAACAGGAATTCCCCGAACTCATCCCCAACGGGGTGACCAAGGTGGTCAGCGAGGAACCGGTCGACGAAGTGGCCGAGCTGCCCGCCGGGTGCTACTGCATCGTCATGACCCACAACCACCAGCTCGACCTGGAGCTGACCGCCGCCATCCTCAAGCGCAACGATTTCACCTGGTTCGGCCTGATCGGCTCGAAGACCAAACGGGTCAAGTTCGAGCACCGCCTGCGCGAGCGCGGCTTCGATGACGCCGTGATGGCGCGCATGCGCTGCCCGATGGGCCTTTCCGAGGTCAAGGGCAAGCTGCCGATCGAGATCGCCGTGTCCATCGCCGGCGAAATCATTGCCACCTACAACGCCTGCTTCGGCCAGCACGACGCTGCCGTCAACGCCGGCCCCATTGCCCAGTTGCTGCCGCCTTCCCGGCGCAGCCAAGCCCTTTGACGAGTGTGTTATGACCCTTACCCGCAAAGCCTACCGTGCCGCCATCCTGCACAGCATCGCCGACCCGGCCGAGGTGGGCCTGGACGCCTCCCATGAATACTTCGAGGACGGCCTGCTGGTGATCGACGATGGCCGCATCAGCGCCCTTGGCCATGCCAACGAGCTGCTGCCGACCCTGGATGCCGACATCGAAGTGGTGCATTACCAGGACGCGCTGATCACCCCTGGCTTCATCGACACCCACATCCACTTCCCGCAGACCGGCATGATCGGCTCCTACGGCGAACAGTTGCTGGACTGGCTCAACACCTACACCTTCCCGTGCGAAAAACAGTTCGCCGACAAGGCGCACGCCGACAAAGTGGCGAAGATCTTCCTCCAGGAGCTGCTGCGCAACGGCACCACCACCGCCCTGGTGTTCGGCAGCGTGCACCCCGAGTCGGTCAATGCCCTGTTCGAAGAAGCCGAACGCCTGGACCTGCGCCTGATCGCCGGCAAGGTGATGATGGACCGCAATGCCCCGGACTACCTGACCGACACTGCCGAAACCAGCTACACCCAGAGCAAGGCATTGATCGAGCGCTGGCATGGCAAGGGCCGCCTGCACTATGCGGTGACCCCACGCTTCGCGCCGACCAGTACCCCCGAACAGCTGTCGGTTGCCGGTCAGTTGCTGAAGGAACATCCGGGCGTGTACCTGCACACCCACCTGTCCGAGAACCTCAAGGAAATCGACTGGGTCAAGTCGCTGTTCCCGGAGCAGAAAGGCTACCTGGACGTCTACGACCACTTCGAGCTGCTCGGCGAGCGCTCGGTGTTCGCCCATGGCGTGCACCTGTGCGACGAAGAGTGTCAGCGCCTGTCGGAAACCGGTTCGGCCATCGCCTTCTGCCCGACCTCCAACCTGTTCCTGGGCAGCGGCCTGTTCAACCTGCCGCAAGCGGAGAAGTTCAAGGTCAACGTGGGCCTGGGCACCGATGTCGGCGCCGGCACCAGCTTCTCGCTGCTCAACACCCTGAACGAGGCGTACAAGGTGATGCAGCTGCAAGACGTGCGCCTGCACCCTTACAAGTCGCTGTACCTGGCCACCCTCGGCGGCGCCCGGGCACTGCGCCTGGACGACCGTATCGGCAGCCTGCGCCCCGGCAATGATGCCGACTTCGTGGTGCTCGACTACAAGGCCACGCCGCTGCTGGACTACCGTATCCAGCAGTCCGGCAGCATCGAAGAGACCCTGTTCGTGCTCACAACCCTGGGCGACGACCGCACCGTGCGCGAAACCTACGCCGCAGGGCGTTGCGTGCACCAGCGCTAAGGTGCTTTCGCCAGGCCCCGATAGAGTGCGCCGCCGATCGCAGCCCCGATCAGCGGCGCCAACCAGAACAGCCACAGCTGCTGCAGCGCCCAGCCACCGACGAACAGCGCCGGCCCCGTACTCCGTGCGGGGTTGACCGAAGTGTTGGTCACCGGGATCGAGATCAGGTGGATCAAGGTCAGGGCCAGGCCGATGGCGATGGGGGCGAAGCCTGCCGGTGCGCGCGAATCGGTGGCGCCCATGATGATCACCAGGAACATGGCGGTCATTACCACTTCACTGACGAACCCCGCCGCCAGCGAATAGCCACCCGGCGAATGCTCGGCATAGCCGTTGGAGGCCAGGCCCGACGACAGCTCGAAACCGGCCTTGCCACTGGCGATGAAGTAGATGACTGCTGCTGCCAGAATGGCCCCGATCACCTGGGCGATCACGTAGGGCAGCAACTCTTTGGCCGGAAAGCGCCCACCCACCACCAGGCCGAACGACACGGCAGGGTTGAGGTGGCAACCGGAAATGTGGCCGATGGCGAATGCCATCGTCAGGACTGTCAGGCCGAACGCGAAGGCGACCCCCAGCACGCCGATGCCGAGGGGGGTACTTGCAGCCAGTACCGCACTGCCACATCCGCCCAGGACCAACCAGAAGGTACCGACCAGCTCGGCACCCATACGCACACCCAAAGACGTCGTCATTGACCTTTCCTCAGTAGTTGAACGCAGTTAATGCGCAAGCCCAACTACTTTGAAAGGGGTTTGCAAGTAGCAAATTTATCAGGGATTTGGCGAAAGGCCAGTAAACGCAAGGGCCATGTGGGAGCGGGCTTGTCCCGCGAATGGGGCAACGCGGTGCATGGACCGGCTTGGCCGGTGTTCGCGGGACAAGCCCGCTCCCACAAGCCCAGGCAAACGATCAACCCTTGGCGGACGCCTTGGGCTTCTTCAGCAGGTGGGAAAACACCGCATGCAAGTCGTCCGAGGCGCTTTCCTCGTCCAGGTTCAACTTGCTGTCGATATGGTCCATGTGATGCATCATCAGGCTTACCGCCTGCTCGGCGTCACGCGCCTCGATGGCATCGATCAGTTGCATGTGCTCGTCGTAGGAGCAGTGCGAACGGTTGCCGCTTTCGTACTGGGCGATGATCAGCGACGTCTGCGACACCAGGCTGCGCTGGAAGCTGACCAGCGGGGCATTACCCGCCGCCTCGGCCAGCTTGAGGTGAAATTCACCGGAAAGACGGATGCCAGCGCCGCGATCGCCACGGGAGAAGCTGTCGCGCTCTTCGCGCACCATCTGCCGCAGCTCGTTGAGCTGCTCCAGGGTGGCATGCTGCACGGCCAGTTCGGTGATCGCACGCTCGACCATGCGCCGCGAGAAGAACACCTGGCGCGCCTCTTCCACCGTTGGGCTGGCCACCACCGCGCCGCGGTTGGGCCGCAGCAGCACCACGCTTTCATGGGCCAGGCGCGACAGTGCGCGGCGGATGATGGTGCGGCTTACGCCAAAGATCTCGCCCAGCGCTTCCTCGCTCAACTTGGTGCCCGGCGCCAGTCGCTGTTCGAGGATCGCCTCGAAGATATGCGCGTAGACGATGTCGTCCTGGGTACCACTGCGGCCAGCCTTGCCGGCACGTGCAGGTTTCTTCAGAGGTTGCAGCTGTTCGTTCATGAGCTCTCGAAGCACGAAGGAAAGTATGGCGCCATTGTACACAGGCTGAGCCGTTTCTGCAGGTAGGCTTTTACCTATATAGCCGTTGCACGGCGGATTGTGCGCACAAAATATAAAACATTATTTGCATTCTTTGTACACAAAAGCATAATCCATCGGGCGACATCTTGACCCGCGAGTCAACAAAACGGTCAGACGTCTGCCATCCCCTCGCGGAGCCACCAAGTGCATTGCGCAGGTCACTGGCTCCAAGAACAACAAGAAAGACTTGAGGAGTACTCGCTGTGGAAAGCCGCAAATCCGACGCACCTACGCTGGATCTCGCTCCACCGCTCGAAACGAGTTGGCTGGAACGGATTTTCAAACTCAAGCAACACGGCAGCACTGTCAGAACCGAAATGATCGCCGGGGTGACCACGTTCATCACCATGGCCTACATCATCTTCGTCAATCCCAACATCATGGCCGACGCCGGCATCGACCACGGTGCGGCGTTCGTCGCCACCTGCATCGCCGCCGCCCTCGGCTGCCTGTTGATGGGCCTGTACGCCAACTGGCCAGTGGGCCTGGCACCGGGCATGGGGCTTAACGCCTTCTTCACCTACACCGTGGTCGGCACCATGGGCTACAACTGGGAAACCGCGCTGGGGGCGGTGTTCGTCTCGGGCGTGCTGTTCATGTTCCTGACCTTGTCCAAGGTCCGCGAGTGGTTGCTCAACAGCATCCCGGTGAGCCTTCGGCACGCCATGGGCGCCGGCGTCGGATTGTTTCTCGGACTGATCGGCCTTAAAACCGCGGGCATCATCGTCGACAGCCCGGCCACCCTGATCAAGCTGGGCTCGCTGCATGAACCGGGCCCGCTGCTGGCGGCAATCTGCTTCCTGCTGATCGCCATCCTCAGCTACAAGCGCGTTTTCGGCGCGATCCTGATCAGCATCATCGGCGTGACCCTGGCGGGTTGGGGCCTGGGGCTGGTGAAGTTCGGCGGGGTGATGTCGATGCCGCCGAGCCTGGCACCGACCTGGATGGCCATGGATGTGGCCGGCGTGTTCAACGTCAGCATGATCAGCGTGGTGCTGGCGTTCCTCTTCGTGCACATGTTCGACACCGCCGGCACCCTGATGGGTGTTGCCCAGCGGGCAAACCTGGTGGCCCCGGACGGGCGTATCGAAAACCTGTCGAAGGCGCTGAAGGCTGACAGTGCTTCGAGTGTGTTCGGTGCCGTAGTCGGCGTGCCGCCGGTCACCAGCTATGTGGAAAGTGCTGCGGGTGTAGCGGCGGGCGGTCGTACTGGCCTGACTGCAGTGGTGGTCGGCCTGCTGTTCATCGCCGCGATGTTCTTCGCCCCGCTGGCAGGGATGATTCCGGCCTACGCGACAGCCGGTGCGCTGATCTACGTGGCGATGCTGATGATGGGCAGCATGGCGCACATCCATTGGGACGAAGCCACCGACAGCATTCCGGCGATCGTCACGGTGATCATGATGCCGCTGACTTTCTCGGTGGCGGACGGCATTGCCCTGGGCTTCATCAGCTATGTGGCACTGAAAGCAGGGACCGGCAAGTACAAAGAGATCTCGGCCAGCCTGTGGGTGCTGTGCGCGATCTTCATTGCCAAGTTCGTGTTCCTCTGAGCTGGCTTGCAACAAAAAGGGCGCTTCGGCGCCCTTCCTTTCTTATGCAGTCTGTACTGGTCTTTTCGCGAAGATGCCGGTGCGAGGGAGATGTGCTGGCGTCGCGCCTGGCGGAACGTGCTCCCGTACTCTCACAACTTCAAATGCCGGCTCTCTGACCACTACTACATCAAACACATCCTTTTTAAAGCCGATACCGGGAACCAAACCAACATCCTCCCGCGCGACTACCGCCAAGACGATACCGTCGTCGTGGACGTCAGCGTATTTTTTGGCGTGATCTGGGGTTGGCGCGACATAGAACCCGCTCCCTTGAGCTTGCCTATGAGCCTCTGAATGCCCTGACGATAAACCTTTGTACAGTGAGGGCAGCTCTTTACGACTCGTGCCATGCCACCCAACTATTTTTGTAAATACCCCCTCGCTGGTAACTGCAGCTGTAGCCTTAACTCGCTTAGGCGTCTTTACAGCCCTCGCCAGCATTTTCCAAAAGCTATGGCCGCTTGGATCCTGGTAATCCACTGGATTTCCCTGGCAATAGGCATAGGCGTTAAAGCCACCTTGAGCGAAGGGGCTGAAGCTGTCCGGACTATTGAACCGCATCAAGGAAGGATTGAATGCTCGATAACCATTACCCAACAGGTAATTTCCGGTGACCGAATCCAGTCGCTCGCCATTGAAACCGAGAACACGCTGATCGGGCGGACCGTAGCCATAAGGCGAATACACAAAGTTATCCTGCAACTGGTAATCGTCGCTTGGCGTTTTCGTATCCATGAGCGTGCACCCTCGATTGCAACCAGGCACGTGATTATCCCAGCCGAGCCCAACAGAGAGTACTGACAAAAATATCAGTCGAGCGATTGATCTGAACTCATCAATCCAAAAACAGCAGACGAAAAAAAGCCCGCCAGTGTGAGAGCGGGCCAAGGACCTACGAAGATTCTTCTAGCGACCAACTAGCTCCCGCGATAGGTCGAATAGCTGTACGGCGAGATCAGCAGCGGCACGTGGTAGTGCTCCTGCTGCTCGTCGATGCCAAAGCGCAGCACGACAACATCCAGAAACGCCGTGTCCGGCAGCTGTACGCCGCGAGCACGGTAATAAGCGCCAGCGCTGAACTGCAGCTGGTAGACGCCAGTACGGTAGTCGTCACCCTGCAGCAGCGGGGCGTCGACGCGGCCATCGCTGTTGGTCAGGGCGGTGTTCACCAGCTCCAGCTGCTGGCCTTCGACGCGATACAGCTCGACCTTGATCGAGCTGCCCGGGCAGCCGTGAGCGGCATCCAGTACGTGTGTGGTCAAACGTCCCATTGCTTGTCGCCTCTTGTTAAATCTGTGGGCAAAAAATACACAGCCATCACCACGGCAAAGGGCCTGCGATGGGCGGGAATGGCGTTATTAAGACATTTAAGCTGCAGATTGTACACAATTTTTTGAGCCCACCCGTCGCAGCCCCTCCCTCACTGCTTCCTGTCGCAAAATCAGGCCCTGTGCAGACCCTCATGGCATTAGCTGACCAATCGGGCAGGTTTCTTGCAACCCATTCTCAGGCGACAAAAGGGAAGAAATGCGGAAAAACAGGCTTACAAAAGATTTCAGAAGTTGTATACAATCAGCCCATCCGGTGGTGCGACATACCGACGCGGCCCGCCCACCCCGCACTAACACACAAGAAGGAAGACTGCAGTGAGCGCTGACTACCCTCGCGACCTGATCGGTTACGGCAACAACCCTCCTCACCCGCAATGGCCGGGCAACGCTCGCATCGCGCTGTCTTTCGTCCTCAACTACGAAGAAGGCGGCGAACGCAACATCCTGCACGGTGACAAAGAGTCCGAAGCCTTCCTGTCCGAGATGGTCGCTGCCCAGCCACTGCAGGGCCAGCGCAACATGAGCATGGAATCGCTCTACGAATACGGCAGCCGCGCCGGTGTATGGCGCCTGCTCAAGCTGTTCAAGGACAGCGGCGTACCGCTGACCGTGTTCGCCGTGGCCATGGCCGCCCAGCGCCACCCCGACGTGATCCGCGCCATGGTCGAAGCCGGCCACGAGATCTGCAGCCACGGCTACCGCTGGATCGACTACCAGAACATGGACGAGGCCCAGGAGCGCGAGCACATGCTCGAAGCCATCCGCATCCTCACCGAACTGACCGGCGAGCGCCCGCTGGGCTGGTACACCGGCCGCACCGGCCCGAACACCCGCCGCCTGGTGATGGAGGAAGGCAACTTCCTGTATGACAGCGACACCTACGACGACGACCTGCCGTACTGGGAGCCGAACAACCCGACCGGCAAGCCGCACCTGGTGATCCCCTACACCCTGGACACCAACGACATGCGCTTCACCCAGGTCCAGGGCTTCAACTGCGGCGAGCAGTTCTTCCAGTACCTCAAGGACGCCTTCGACGTGCTCTACGCCGAAGGTGCCGAGGCACCGAAAATGCTCTCCATCGGCCTGCACTGCCGCCTGGTCGGCCGCCCGGCCCGCCTGGCCGCCCTCAAGCGCTTCGTCGATTACGCCAAGAGCCACGACCAGGTCTGGTTCGCCCGTCGCGTGGACATCGCCCGCCACTGGCATACCACCCACCCGTACAAGAAAGAGAACGCCTGATGACCGCCTTCAAGACCCTCAAGCCATCCGCCCTGGACCGTGACGCCTTCGTCAAGGCTTTCGCCGATATCTACGAGCATTCGCCGTGGGTCGCCGAAAAAGCCTATGACCTGGGCCAGCTGGGTGAACTGGACGAGATCGAGGCGCTGCACCAGCGCATGAGCGACATCCTGCTCAGCGCCAACCACGCAGACCAGCTGGCACTGATCAATGCTCACCCGGACCTCGCTGGCAAGGCCGCCATCCAGGGCGAGCTGACCGAATCGAGCACCAACGAGCAGGCCGGCGCCGGTATCCACCAGTGCACCGCCGAAGAGTTCGCCCGTTTCACCGAACTGAACGACGCCTACAAGGCCAAGTTCCAGTTCCCGTTCATCATGGCGGTCAAGGGCAGCAACCGGCACCAGATTCTCGCCGCCTTCGAAAAACGCATCCACAACGACGCCGATGCCGAATTCAAGGAAGCCCTGGCGCAGATCAACCTGATCGCCCTGTTCCGCCTGCTGCAGCTGTAAGCAACAGCCGAACCTTTTTCAGTACAACGAACATATAAGAGAGACCCGCATGCGCACCCTGATGATCGAGCCCCTGACCAAAGAAGCCTTCGCCCAATTCGGAGACGTGATCGAAACCGACGGCAGCGACCACTTCATGATCAACAACGGCTCGACCATGCGCTTCCACAAGCTCGCCGCGGTCGAGACCGCCGAGCCTGAGGACAAGGCGATCATCAGCATCTTCCGCGCCGACGCGCAGGACATGCCGCTGACCGTGCGCATGCTGGAACGCCATCCGCTGGGCAGCCAGGCTTTCATCCCGCTGCTCGGCAACCCCTTTCTGATCGTGGTCGCGCCCGTTGGCGATGCACCTGTATCAGGCTTGGTCCGTGCCTTCCGTAGTAATGGCAGGCAGGGCGTCAATTACCATCGCGGCGTCTGGCACCACCCGGTGCTGACGATCGAAAAGCGGGATGATTTCCTGGTGGTTGATCGCAGTGGTTCTGGCAACAACTGCGATGAGCATTACTTCACCGAGGAACAGATGCTGATCCTCAATCCCCACCAATAAGAAAAGGTCAGTCATCTAACGGTGACTGGCAGAGGTACATACTGTGGAAGCACACCTTCACGAATGGCTGAACCTGAGCATTCGCTGGGTTCACATGATCACCGGTGTCGCCTGGATCGGTGCATCGTTCTACTTCGTCTGGCTGGAGAACCACCTGAACCGAAGCAACCCGCGCGATGGGTTGTCGGGTGATCTCTGGGCAATTCACGGCGGTGGTATCTACCACCTGGAGAAATACAAACTCGCACCCCCGAAAATGCCCGAGAACCTGCACTGGTTCAAATGGGAAGCCTACTTCACCTGGATGTCCGGTATCGCCCTGCTGTGCGTGGTGTTCTACTGGAACCCGGCCCTGTACCTGCTGGCACCTGGCAGCACCCTGAGCGGTGCCGAAGGCGTGGCCATCGGTATCGGCTCGCTGATCGCCGGCTGGTTCATCTACGACTTCCTGTGCGACTCGCCCCTGGGCAAGAAGCCAGCGCTGCTCGGCGGTGTACTGTTCGTGCTGATCATCGCCGCCTGCTGGGGCTTCAGCCTGGTGTTCAGCGGCCGTGGTGCGTACCTGCACACTGGCGCGATCATCGGCACCATCATGGTCGGTAACGTGTTCCGCATCATCATGCCGGCCCAGCGCCAGTTGGTGGCGGCGATCGAGAACAACCAGACGCCCGACCCGGTACTGCCGGCCAAAGGCCTGCTGCGCTCGCGTCACAACAACTACTTCACCCTGCCGGTGCTGTTCATCATGATCAGCAACCACTTCCCGAGCACCTACGGTAGCCAGTACAACTGGCTGATCCTGGCCGGTATCGCAGTAGCCGCGGTTCTGATCCGCCACTACTTCAACACCCGCCACGACAGCAACAAGTACGCCTGGACCTTGCCTGTCGGCGCTCTGGCAATGATCTGCCTGGCTTATGTCACCGGCCCCAAGCCGATGGCTGTTGCGCCTGAGCAGGCTGCGGCGAAGGTCGAGTACCAACCGCTGCCGGCAACCGCAGTGGGTGGCAAGACCGCTGCCGAGCAGCGTGCCGAGGACGCCGCCAAGGCCGCCGAAGCGCCTGCCGCACCGGCAGAAGCACCGGCCCAGGCCACTGCGCAAGCAGGTGGCGGCGCCTTCGACAAGATCCACACCGTCATCCAGGAACGCTGCACCGTGTGCCACTCGCAGAAGCCGACCAGCCCACTGTTCAGCGCCGCCCCTGCCGGCGTGATGTTCGACACCCCGCAGCAGATCCAGGCCCAGGCCGCGCGCATCCAAGCGCAAGCGGTCGCCAGCCAGATCATGCCGCTGGGCAACATCACCCAGATGACCGCCGAAGAGCGCAAGCTGGTCGGTGACTGGATCGCCAAAGGCGCGCAGGTCAACTGATACACCTCTCCCACCGGGGCGTCCGCGCGCCCCTGTGGGAGCGGCCTTGCGCCGCGAATGGGCCGGCACTGCCGGCCCAAGTTACAAGAAACACGCAACAAGCAAGCATCGAGCGACCAGGCCTGAGCCTGGCGCTTGGATCCGAGAATAAAAACAAAACTCGAGGTGCTGCATGTCCGAGTCACGCAAGGCGTACATTCCCGTTGCGCCGCCGCGAGAGCCTCTGCCCCTGTTCCAACTGATCCTGGTAGGCCTGCAACACGTTCTGCTGATGTACGGAGGTGCGATTGCCGTGCCTTTGATCATTGGCCAGGCGGCCGGATTGTCCCGTGAAGAAGTCGCTTTCCTGATCAACGCCGACCTGCTGGTCGCCGGCGTCGCCACCATCATCCAGTCGTTCGGTATCGGCCCGGTAGGGATCCGCATGCCGGTGATGATGGGCGCCAGTTTCGCCGCCGTCGGCAGCATGGTGGCCATGGCCGGCATGCCCGGCGTAGGCCTGCAGGGGATCTTCGGCGCGACCATCGCTGCCGGGTTCTTCGGCATGCTGATCGCGCCGTTCATGTCCAAGGTGGTGCGCTTCTTCCCACCGCTGGTCACCGGTACCGTCATCACCTCGATCGGCCTGTCGCTGTTCCCGGTCGCGGTCAACTGGGCCGGTGGCGGGCATGAGGCAGAAGCCTTCGGCTCGCCGATCTACCTGATGGTGGCTGGCCTGGTACTGGCGGTGATCCTGCTGATCAACCGCTTCATGCGCGGTTTCTGGGTCAACGTCTCGGTACTGGTGGGCATGGGCCTGGGCTACATCCTGGCCGGTTCCATCGGCATGGTCGACCTGTCTGGCCTGAATGAAGCACCGTGGCTGCAAGTGGTGACCCCACTGCACTTCGGCATGCCGACCTTCAGCCTGGCGCCGATCCTGTCGATGTGCCTGGTGGTGGTGATCATCTTCGTCGAGTCCACGGGCATGTTCCTCGCCCTGGGCAAGGTGACTGATCGTGAAGTGACACCCGGGATGCTCCGCCGTGGCCTGCTGTGCGACGCCGGTGCGTCGTTCATCGCCGGTTTCTTCAACACTTTCACCCACTCCTCGTTCGCGCAGAACATCGGCCTGGTGCAGATGACCGGGGTACGCTGCCGCTTCGTCACCATCGTGGCCGGCGCGCTGCTGATCCTGCTCAGCCTGCTGCCCAAGGCGGCCTTCCTGATCGCCTCGATCCCGCCTGCGGTACTGGGCGGCGCGTCCATCGCCATGTTCGGCATGGTCACCGCCACCGGGATCAAGATCCTCCAGGAAGCCGACATTGGCGACCGCCGCAACCAGCTGCTGGTTGCGGTCAGCGTCGGCTTTGGCCTGATCCCCGTGGTCCGGCCGGAGTTCTTCGCGCAGATGCCGCAGTGGATGGAACCCATCACCCACAGCGGCATCGCCATGGCCACGGTCAGCGCCCTGGTACTGAACGTGCTGTTCAACATCCTCGGTGGTGCCGACCGCGCCGCACACAACGACGCCTGTCACCAGCATTGAGCCCGACGGGGCGGCACAGGTTGCCGCCCCTGCTCATACCCGAAAACGCTGCACCGTCGGCCCGCCGGAATGGGCCGCCCGGGGCGCCTGCGCGCCAAAAAAACCGCCAACAAAAACAATAAGTCCGGGAATCACAACATGAAGCGCATCGCATCAAGCCTGCTGTTGGGCAGCAGCCTGCTGGCCACCCTCCCCGCCCACGCAGGCGAATGGCTGCTGTGGCATGGCGAAAGCCTGACCTATCTGTACGGCAAAGACTTCAAGGTCAACCCCGACATCCAGCAGACCATCACCTTCGAGCACGCCAACAAATGGAAGTACGGCGACACGTTCATGTTCGTCGACAAGATCTTCTACAACGGCAAGCCCGACCGCAACAAAGGCGTGACCACCTACTACGGTGAGTTCAGCCCGCGCCTGTCGTTCGGCAAGATCCTCGACCAGAAGCTGTCCTTCGGCCCGATCAAGGACGTGCTGCTGGCCATGACCTACGAAAGCGGCGAAGGCGACAACGAGGCCTACCTGATCGGCCCCGGCTTCGACCTGGACATTCCCGGCTTCAACTACTTCACCCTCAATTTCTACGTACGCAACACCGAAGGCAGCCGCCCAGGCGACAACGTCTGGCAGATCACCCCCGGCTGGTCGTACACCATCCCGGTGGGCAAATCCGACATTCTGATCGACGGTTACATGGACTGGGTGACCGACAACGACGAAACCCGTCGCGGCACCTACCACGCCAACCTGCACTTCAACCCGCAGGTCAAGTACGACCTGGGCAAGGCCCTGAACCTGGGCGCCAAACAGCTCTACGTGGGCTTTGAGTACAGCTATTGGAAGGACAAGTACGGCATCGACAGCCGCGGCAACCTGGAAAGCAATCAGAGCGTGGCCAGTGCGCTGATCAAGGTGCATTTCTAAAAATCTGACCGATTGCACAAGTTTGATCTACCCTGCTCCAGGATGGAGCACTTGAGGCCGGGCGCGCAAGCCAGTAATCTGCGCGCCCCCTCGATCAGGGCAGGACGGATTCTGCCTGCGTTTACTGACCGCTCAGTCAATGAATTCGGGCGGTTGGCCAACGTGTTGCCAGCCTGAAATACCCATTTTCATCCGTTCAGAACGAGTCGAGCAGGACCGTTGTAGCCAGCCCGGAAAAGTTGGCGCAACTCTTGCCAAACAGCTGTGGCCTATCGAAAAAAGCTGACTCAAAAGACAAGAACAGCGCCTTTACGAGCGCTGACAACAGATCAAAACAAGGGAGCGACTCTCGCAATGCGTACCATCAACAGCCTGATTCTCGCGGGCGGCCTGCTGGCCTGCGGCCCCACCTTCGCCGGCGACCTGCTGCAGTGGCAGAACAACAGCCTGACCTACCTCTGGGGCAAGAACTTCAAGGTCAACCCCGAGGTCCAGCAGACAGTCACCTTCGAGCACGCCGATGGCTGGAAGTACGGCGACAACTTCTTCTTCGTCGACAAGATCTTCTACAACGGCCAGAAGGACTTCAACAACGGCGACAACACCTACTACGGTGAATTCAGCCCGCGCCTGTCGTTCGGCAAGATCTTCGACCAGAAGATGGAGTTCGGCCCGGTCAAGGACGTGCTGCTGGCCATGACCTACGAGTTCGGCGAGGGTGACACCGAGTCCTACCTGATCGGCCCTGGCTTCGACCTGGCCATCCCGGGCTTCGACTACTTCCAGCTGAACTTCTACAACCGCACCACCGAAGGCAGCCGCGCGGGCGACAACGTCTGGCAGATCACCCCGGTGTGGTCCTACACCATTCCTGTGGGGTCGTCCGATATCCTCATCGACGGCTTCATGGACTGGGTCGTCGACAACGACGAGAACAGCCGTGGTGAATACCACGCCAACCTGCACTTCAACCCGCAGGTCAAATATGACCTGGGCAAGGCGTTGCACCTGGGCGAGAAGCAGCTGTACGTCGGTTTCGAGTACGACTACTGGAAGAACAAGTACGGGATCAAGGATTCCGATGCGTTCACCACCGACCAGAACACTGCAAGTTTCCTGGTCAAGGTTCACTTCTGATTGTCGGGCCGCTTTGCGGCCCATCGCGGCTGAAGCCGCTCCTACAAGGACCGCGTAAAACCTGTAGGAGCGGCTTTAGCCGCGATCCGGGGCTCTGCCCCGGCCATTCACATCAGGTTGCGGGCTTAACAGCACGCCAGAGCTTCCCCACAACTGCCACTACCGCCAACACCACGGCACCCGCGACAATCCCCACGCCACCATTGAGCAACGCTCCCGTCAGCGCCCCGCCCCGCCCTTCGCTGAATGCCTCGATGGCGTGATGCAACGGCTCGATGCCATGCACGAGAATCCCGCCACCAACCAGAAACATCGCCGCAGTACCGATCACCGACAGGCTTTTCATCATGTACGGCGCAGCACGCAGGATGCCATTACCTACCGCCTGGGAAACTTTCGAAGCCTTCTGGGTCATCCACAACCCCAGGTCATCGAGCTTGACGATGCCACCCACCAGCCCGTAAACCCCGACGGTCATGATGATGGCGATCCCCGACAGGACGATGATCTGCTGGCTCAGCGGCGCATCCGCCACCGTGCCCAGGGTAATGGCAATGATCTCTGCCGACAGGATGAAGTCGGTGCGCACCGCGCCCTTGATCTTGGTCTTCTCAAAGGCCACCAGGTCGACATTCGGATCGGCCACGGCCTCGGCCCGCACGCTGTGCTCCGCCGCCTCCTCTTGCTTGCTGTGCAAGAACTTGTGCGCCAGCTTCTCGAAGCCCTCGAAACACAGGTAGGCACCGCCGATCATCAGCAACGGCGTCACCGCCCATGGGATGAACGCGCTGATCAGCAGCGCTGCCGGTACCAGGATCGCCTTGTTGATGAACGAGCCCTTGGCCACCGCCCAGACCACCGGGATCTCGCGCTCGGCGCGCACACCGGTGACCTGCTGGGCATTGAGCGCCAGGTCGTCGCCGAGCACGCCTGCGGTCTTTTTCGCCGCCATTTTGGTCATCAGCGAGACGTCGTCGAGTACCGTGGCGATGTCATCGATCAGTACCAGTAGACTGCTGCCTGCCATGTTTGTCGCTTCCCGTTGAATGAATGGGCCGGAGTCTAGCCGAAAGTCGCTGCCTTGAGCGCTTGTCGGAGGCGGTGCTACCATGGCCGGTCACCTTAGAGGTGGCCAGACACGAGGAAGATCCCCGACCATGAGCACCATTCGCGAGCGCAACAAGGAACTGATCCTGCGCGCGGCCAGCGAGGAATTCGCCGACAAGGGCTTCGCTGCCACCAAGACCAGCGATATCGCGGCCAAGGCCGGCCTGCCCAAGCCGAACGTGTACTACTACTTCAAATCCAAGGACAACCTCTACCGCGAGGTCCTGGAGAGCATCATCGCGCCGATCATGCAGGCGTCGACGCCGTTCAATGCCGACGGTGATCCGAAGGAAGTATTGAGTTCCTACATCCGCTCGAAGATCCGCATCTCGCGCGATCTGCCGCATGCTTCGAAGGTATTCGCCAGCGAGATCATGCACGGTGCGCCGCATCTGTCGCCCAATCAGGTCGAGCAGCTCAACGAACAGGCACGCCACAACATCGAGTGCATCCAGCGCTGGATCGAGCGTGGGCAGATCGCCCATGTCGACCCGCATCACCTGATGTTCAGCATCTGGGCGGCGACCCAGACCTATGCCGATTTCGATTGGCAGATTTCGGTGATCACCGGCAAGGCCAAGCTGGCCGACAGTGATTATGAAGCGGCGGCGGAAACCATCATTCGCCTGGTGCTCAAAGGGTGTGAGCCTGAGGCGGCCTGATAGGGCCTAGGCGTCCCCATCGCCGGCAAGCCGGCTCCCACAGGGTTGCTCAGTGATGTCCCTGTGGGAGCCGGCTTGCCGGCGATGAGGCCAGTACAGCCAATAAAGATTTAGGCAGCCACCCCCGCATCCGCCTTCAACCCCACCTCCTCGATCGCACTGATCGCGCATTGCTCGTCGATATCCGACGTATCACCGCTGATCCCTACCGCACCCAGCACCTTGCCGTCCTGATCACGAATCAGCACGCCACCTGGCGCCGGCACCACCGGCCGTTCACCCAGCCCATTCAACGCCGCGAAAAACGCCGGCCGCTGCTGGGCATCCAACGCCAGCAGGCGCGAGCCCTTGCCCAGGGCAATGGCCCCCCAGGCCTTGCCCGTGGCCACTTCCGGCCGAATCAGGCTGGCCCCATCCTCGCGCTGCAGCGCCAGCAGGTGCCCGCCGGCATCCAGCACCGCCACCGTCAGCGGTGCGGCGTTGATCTTGCGGCCCGCCGCCAGCGCGGCGTTGACCAGGCTGACAGCGACTTTCAGGTTCAAAGCGTTCATGGAAAGGTCCTCTTCTTGTTGTGAGAAGCCCTGAGGGCAGGTGAAAAATCGATTGCACAAATAGAACACAACACAGAATATTTTTGTATACAATATTTTGAAACGATCGTGCACGATCAGACGAAGCGCAGTTTTCACGGGCGCTCCGACGAAAGCCACTTCCCCCGATGAAAATCCATTGACCTAGGCCGCCAGCCGTGAATACACTCTGGCACAAAGCAAGTTGTATACAATTACAAAATCGATGAGGCACAACCCATGAGCAAAATGAGAGCAATCGATGCAGCCGTTCTGGTCATGCGCCGTGAAGGTGTAGATACCGCGTTCGGCATCCCGGGGGCTGCAATCAACCCGTTGTACTCGGCCCTGAAGAAAGTCGGTGGCATCGATCACGTCCTCGCTCGCCACGTCGAAGGTGCCTCGCACATGGCCGAGGGCTACACCCGCGCCAACCCGGGCAACATCGGCGTGTGCATCGGTACTTCCGGCCCTGCCGGCACCGACATGGTCACCGGCCTGTACAGTGCGTCGGCCGACTCCATTCCAATTCTCTGCATCACTGGCCAAGCCCCGCGTGCCCGCCTGCACAAGGAAGACTTCCAGGCCGTCGACATCACCAGCATCGTCAAGCCGGTCACCAAGTGGGCCACCACCGTGCTGGAACCCGGCCAGGTGCCGTATGCCTTCCAGAAAGCCTTCTATGAAATGCGCACCGGCCGTCCAGGCCCTGTGCTGATCGACCTGCCGTTCGACGTGCAGATGGCCGAGATCGAATTCGACATCGACGCCTACGAGCCGCTGGCGGTGAACAAGCCGTCCGCCACCCGCGTACAGGCCGAAAAAGCCCTGGCCCTGCTCAATGACGCCGAGCGCCCACTGCTGGTAGCCGGTGGCGGCATCATCAACGCCGACGCCAGCGACAAACTGGTCGAGTTCGCCGAACTGACCGGCGTGCCGGTGATCCCGACCCTGATGGGCTGGGGCACCATCCCTGACGACCACGAGCAAATGGTCGGCATGGTCGGCCTGCAGACCTCGCACCGCTACGGCAACGCCACCCTGCTCAAATCCGACCTGGTGTTCGGTATCGGCAACCGCTGGGCCAACCGCCACACCGGTTCTGTCGATGTCTACACCGAAGGCCGCAAGTTCGTGCACGTCGACATCGAACCGACCCAGATCGGCCGCGTGTTCACCCCGGACCTGGGTATCGTTTCCGATGCCGGCAAGGCGCTGGACGTGTTCCTCGAAGTGGCCCGCGAGTGGAAAGCCGCTGGCAAGCTGAAGTGCCGCAAGGCCTGGCTGGAAGAGTGCCAGGAGCGCAAGGCTACCCTGCAGCGCAAGACCCACTTCGACAACGTGCCGGTCAAGCCGCAGCGCGTGTACGAAGAGATGAACCAGGTCTTCGGCAAGGACACCTGCTACGTCAGCACCATCGGCCTGTCGCAGATCGCCGGCGCGCAGTTCCTGCACGTGTACAAGCCCCGTCACTGGATCAACTGCGGCCAGGCCGGCCCGCTGGGCTGGACCATCCCTGCCGCGCTGGGCGTGGTCAAGGCCGACCCGAAACGCAAAGTGGTCGCGCTGTCGGGTGACTACGACTTCCAGTTCATGATCGAAGAGCTGGCGGTGGGTGCGCAGTTCAACCTGCCTTACGTCCACGTGCTGGTGAACAACGCCTACCTGGGCCTGATTCGCCAGGCGCAGCGTGGCTTCGACATGGATTACTGTGTACAACTGGCGTTCGAGAACATCAACTCCACCGATGCCGCCACCTACGGTGTCGATCACGTCGCCGTGGTCGAAGGCCTGGGCTGCAAGGCCATCCGCGTGTTCGAGCCGAACGAAATCGCCCCTGCCCTGCTCAAGGCGCAGAAAATGGCCGAAGAGTTCCGCGTACCAGTGGTGGTCGAAGTGATTCTCGAGCGTGTGACCAACATTTCCATGGGCACCGAGATCAACGCGGTCAACGAGTTCGAAGACCTCGCCCTGGTCGGCAACGACGCGCCGACCGCCATCTCGCTGCTCGACTGATCGCCTGACGCCCCCAGGGTTGCTCTGGGGGCCTTCATCGCAAGGAGACAACTCATGCCTCGCTTCGCTGCCAACCTGTCCATGCTGTTCACCGAACAGGACTTCCTGGCCCGCTTCAAGGCTGCTGCCGACGCCGGTTTCAGCGGTGTCGAATACCTGTTCCCCTACGACTTCAGCGCAGCTGAAATCAAGGCCCAGCTCGACGCCCACGGCCTGACCCAGGTGCTGTTCAACCTGCCTGCAGGCGATTGGTCGAAAGGTGAGCGTGGTATCACCTGCCACCCCGACCGCGTCGAAGAGTTCCGCGCCGGTGTCGACAAGGCCATCGAGTACGCCAAGGTGCTGGGCAACACCCAGGTCAACGCCCTGGCCGGCATTCGCCCGCAAGGCCCGGATTGCGCCACCGTACGCAAGACCTTCGTCGAGAACCTGCGCTACGCCGCCGACAAGCTGAAGGCCGCTGGCATTCGCCTGGTCATGGAAATGATCAACACCCGCGATATCCCAGGCTTCTACCTGAACACCACTCAGCAGGCCCTGGAAATCCAGGCCGAAGTGGGCAGCGACAACCTGTTCCTGCAGTACGACATCTACCACATGCAGATCATGGAAGGTGACCTGGCGCGGACCATGGAAGCCAACCTGAAACTGATCAACCACATCCAGCTGGCCGACAACCCAGGCCGCAACGAACCAGGCACCGGTGAGATCAACTACCGCTTCCTGTTCGAACACCTGGACCGCATCGGTTACCAGGGTTGGGTGGGCGCGGAGTACAAGCCGCTGACCACCACCGAGGCCGGCCTGGGCTGGCTGAAGACCCACAATGCAATCTAAAGGCTAGGACACCGAACCTGTGGGAGCGGGCTTGCCCCGCGAAAGCGCCCGCAAGGACAGCACCACTGCCTGATCAACCGCATTCGCGGGGCAAGCCCGCTCCCACAGGGTTCAGGGCTCCCCCGGGAACATGAACATACAAATACAAGAGGCACACTCTCATGGCTAAAATCGGATTCCTCGGCACCGGCATCATGGGCAAGCCCATGGCTCAGAACCTGCAGAAAGCAGGTCACAGCATCTTCGTCTCGACCCACCACGATGCCGCCCCGGCCGACCTGATCGCCGCTGGCGCCGTGGCCCTGGCCAACCCGAAAGAGGTTGCCCAGGAAGCCGAATTCATCATCGTCATGGTCCCGGACACCCCGCAGGTCGAAAGCGTGCTGTTCGGTGAGAACGGCGTCGCCGAAGGCGTCGGCCCGAACAAGGTGGTGATCGACATGAGCTCGATCTCGCCGACCGCCACCAAGGCCTTCGCCGAGAAGATCAAGGCCACCGGCGCCGCCTACCTGGACGCCCCGGTGTCCGGTGGCGAAGTCGGTGCCAAGGCCGCGACCCTGAGCATCATGGTCGGTGGCTGCCCGAAAGCCTTCGAACGCACCCTGCCGCTGTTCGAAGCCATGGGCAAGAACATCACCCGCGTGGGTGGCAACGGCGACGGCCAGACCGCCAAGGTCGCCAACCAGATCATCGTCGCCCTGAACATCCAGGCCGTCGCCGAAGCCCTGCTGTTCGCCGCCAAGAACGGCGCCGACCCGGCCAAGGTACGTGAAGCACTGATGGGCGGCTTCGCCTCGTCGAAGATCCTCGAAGTGCACGCCGAGCGCATGATCAAGGGCACCTTCGACCCAGGCTTCCGCATCAACCTGCACCAGAAGGACCTGAACCTGGCCCTGCAAGGCGCCAAGGAACTGGGCATCAACCTGCCCAACACCTCCAACGCCCAGCAAGTGTTCAACACCTGCCAGGCCCTGGGCGGCGGCAACTGGGACCACTCGGCGCTGATCAAGGGCCTGGAACACATGGCCAACTTCTCGATCCGCGACGACAAGTGATTTGAAGCATGGGGCTGCTTTGCAGCCCAATCGCCG
>NZ_AKJC01000080.1 GCF_000282535.1 Pseudomonas sp. GM84
GCTTCGAGCGGCTGCCACAGGTTCCCGATGCCTACCAATTGACCTGGCTGGACATGGAGGGCAACCGCCTCACATGGGATGCCCAGGCCCAGGCGACACTGGAACAGATGAGCTCACTGCAGGTGCTCGACTTGTCACTGAACCGGCTGATCAATGCACCCGACATGACACGGATGACCACGATCAGGTCGTTGTTCATGGTTCAGTGCGGCCTTATGGACCTGCCAAGGGGGTTGGAGCATTTCACCTCCCCCAGGGTCATCGATCTGTCGGACAACCATTTCGTGCGACTGCCCGCAGGGATCGTGTTGCCCCCCGCGACCGCCAATGCCCTGAGCTTGGAGAGCGATACGCTGGGCCTGCCAATCCGCGAGCAGATCGAAGACTACTATCAGCTCCACGGCACCGATCTACTGGTTTCGGATTTCGAATACGAGCCATTGCTACTGGACGCGAGCGCCAGCCAGCTGCAGCTGTGGTCGCGCGTACCGCTGCACTACCGCCGTGAATTGCGCCTGCTGATCGATGACGTTGCCGAGGACGACGATGTCGCTGCCAGCCATCAGGCGATCTGGTCAGCGCTCCAGCGCATGGATGAAGACGCCGAATTCAGGGATCGCGCGCTGGCCACGTCGGCCTCGCTGTTGCTGGATATCTGAAGGCTCATGCACCGGCCTGGCGGCCCTGCTCGCGGCGGGCTGCCAGCCAGCGCGCCAGGTCCGCCGCCGGCATTGGCCGTGCCAGCAAGTATCCCTGCCCCTGGTCGCAGCCAGCGTTGCGCAGGAAGTCGTACTGTTCCTGCGTTTCGATACCTTCAGCGGTAATGCGAAAGCCCAGCGCATGGCCCAGGTCGATGATCGCCCTGGCGACCGCCACGGCATCGTCGTCGTGGGGCAGGTCCTTGATAAAGGCACGGTCGATCTTCAGGTGGTCGATCGGCAGCGCCCGCAGATAGGCCAGGGAAGAATACCCGGTGCCGAAGTCGTCCACCGCCGTGGTCACGCCCATGGCCTGCAACTGGGCCAGCACCGCACAGGCCTGTTGCTGGCTCTCCATCAGCAGGCTTTCGGTAATTTCCACCTCCAGCAGGTTCGGCGGCAGGTCATGGCGTTCCAGGGCCTGGGCCAGGCTTGAGACATAGTCGCTGCGCTCGATCTGCAGCGCCGCCACGTTGATCGCCATCGGCCCCGGCACCCGGTCCTGGCTGCGCCAGGCGGCCATCTGCGCGCAGGCCAGCTCCAGCACCCGCTCGCCCAAGGGAATGATCAGGCCGGTGCGCTCGGCCAGCGGGATGAAATCGGCAGGCGACACCAGGCCATGGGTCGGGTCGCGCCAACGCAGCAGCGCTTCCACGCCCTCCAGGCAGCCACTGAACAGGTCGACCTTGGGTTGGTACCACAACTCGAACTCGTTCGCCTGCAAGGCCCGGCGCAGGTTGCGCTCCAGGTCCAGGCGCTGCTGCAGGCGCGCGGTCATGTCGGCATGGTACGGGCGCCAGGCGTTGCGCCCGCTTTCCTTGGCGGCATACATGGCGGTGTCGGCATGACGCAGCAGGCTGCCGACGTCGGCCCCGTGCTGCGGGCACCAGGCCAGGCCGATGCTGCCGGTGACCAGCGCGGCGTTGCCATTGAGGTCGAACGGCCGCTGCAGGCAGCGCAGCAGGTGGGCCAGCTGGTGGCTGATCTGGCCTTGGGTGCCGCGCAGCATGAACACGAACTCGTCGCCGCCCAGGCGGCACACCCGGTCGGAGGTATCGAGCTCCTGCAGGAAGCGCGCGGTCGCTTGCTGCAACAGCAGGTCGCCCATGGCATGGCCGAGACTGTCGTTGACCTGCTTGAAACCATCGATGTCCAGCAACAGTACGGCCAGGCCATCGCCCTTGAGGATCGCCTCGGCCAGCTGCTGCTGGAACAGCACCCGGTTCGGCAGGCCGGTGATGGTGTCGTAGTGGGCCAACCGCTCCAGCTGCGCCTGGGAGCGGCGCAGTTCGCGGTTGCGCTGCTGCAGCTGGCGTTGCTTGCGGTGGGTCTGGTTGATGAACAGGCAGGTCAGGCCCGTGCAGGCCAGGGCGAACCAGAACACGGGCGAGACGAACAGGCCGGCCTGCAATCCGTCCTCGTGCCGCTGGACGGCCTGCTGCCCCAGCCATGCCGATGCGCCTATGCCGGCCACGGCGAAACCCGCCGGCAACCAGCGGCAAAGGGCTTGGCGCAGCGTGCCGGCGGTCGGCTTCTGCTCTTCTGGAGAGGGGGAATTGGACGGGATCATAAGCCTGCGAGCGCGGTCGATTGCTTCTGTATCGGCGCACGTCCGGCAATGTTGAGCCAGACTGGTATTTTTCTTTGGCCAGGTGCATGCTCGAAGCTGAAGCGATTCACCTACCTAGACTTGCGAGGTGCGGCACCCATGGATCCCCTGCTCGATTCGCTGTTTCCCAGCCCAGACGACATCCCCGAGGCGTGGCACCTGGGCGAACCCCTGGAGCAACGCGATTACCTGGTCAACGGTGAACTCAGGCGCTGGGACGGCCCGCTGGCCACGGTGCGCAGCCCGGTGTGGCTCAAGCAGGCCGATGGCGAACGCCAGGTCATCCTCGGCAGCGCCCCGCTGCTCGACGCCGACACCGCCCTGACCGCGCTCGACGCCGCCGTACAGGCCTATGACAAGGGCCGCGGCAGCTGGCCGAACATGCGCGTGGCCGAACGCATCCAGCATGTGGAAAATTTCCTTGCGCGTATGCGTGAACAACGCACGGCGGTGGTCAAGCTGCTGATGTGGGAGATCGGCAAGAACCTCAAGGACTCGGAAAAGGAATTCGACCGCACCTGCGACTACATCGTCGACACCATCAACGCGCTCAAGGACCTCGACCGCCGCTCCAGCCGTTTCGAGCTCGAGCAAGGCACCCTCGGCCAGATCCGCCGGGCGCCGCTGGGCGTGGCGCTGTGCATGGGCCCCTACAACTATCCCTTGAACGAAACCTTCACCACGTTGATCCCGGCGCTGATCATGGGCAACACGGTGGTGTTCAAGCCGGCCAAGTTCGGCGTGCTGCTGATCCGTCCGCTGCTCGAAGCCTTCCGCGACAGCTTCCCGCCGGGCGTGATCAATGTCATCTATGGCCGAGGCCGGGAAACGGTGAGCGCCTTGATGGCCAGCGGCAAGGTCGACGTCTTCGCCTTCATCGGCACGCACAAGGCCGCCAGCGACCTGAAAAAGCTCCACCCTCGCCCGCACCGCCTGCGTGCAGCCCTGGGCCTGGATGCCAAGAACCCTGGCATCGTGTTGCCCCAGGTCGACCTGGACAACGCGGTCGAAGAAGCCGTGACCGGCGCGCTGTCGTTCAATGGCCAGCGCTGCACGGCGTTGAAGATCCTGTTCGTCCACGAGGACGTGGTCGAGGCCTTCCTCGACAAGTTCCAGCGCAAGCTCGCCGCGCTCAAGCCGGGCATGCCCTGGGAGCCGGGCGTGGCCCTGACCCCGCTGCCGGAGCCTGGCAAGGTCGATTACCTCGACGGCCTGGTGGCCGATGCCACGGCCAAGGGTGCGCGGGTGCTCAATGAAGGCGGCGGGCAAAGCCGTGGTTCGTTCTTCTACCCGGCGCTGCTGTACCCGGTGAATCGCGACATGCGCGTGTACCACGAAGAGCAGTTCGGCCCGGTGGTGCCGGTGGTGCCCTACCGCGACCTGCAGAGCGTGATCGACTACGTGCTCGATTCCGACTACGGCCAGCAGCTGAGCCTGTTCGGCAACGACCCGCAGACCATCGGCAGCCTGGTCGACATCTTCGCCAACCAGGTTGGCCGCATCAACCTCAATGCCCAGTGCCAACGCGGCCCGGACACCTACCCATTCAACGGCCGCAAGAACAGCGCCGAAGGCACGTTGTCGGTGCACGACGCCTTGCGCGTGTTCTCGATCCGCACCTTGGTGGCGACCCGCTTCCAGGAGGCCAACAAGACGCTGATCAGCGAGATCATCCGCAACCGGCAGTCGAGCTTCCTCACCACCGATTACATCTTCTGAACCTGCGCGGTTTATAGACAATCGGTCTAGCAGCGCTGTCGATCTTTCACCCGTGCAAACGACTCTATGCAACAGGGGCGCATAACGCGCCCCCTTGCAACCCGGTCAAAAGGAGCACTGAACATGGCAGCCAAACCCATTCCCGAAGGTCAGCACAGCATCACCCCTTACCTGGCCATCAAGGACGCCGCCAAGGCCATCGAGTTCTACAAGAAAGCCTTTGGCGCAGTGGAGATGTTCCGCCTCGAAGGCCCGGACGGTCGCGTCGGCCATGCCGAACTCAAGATCGGCGATTCGTCGCTGATGCTGGCCGACCCCTGCGACAACATGGAAGGCGGCCTCACCGCCAGCCAGAAGCTCGACGGCGCTGCCGTTGGCCTGCACCTGTACGTCGAGGACTGCGACAAGGTCTATGCCCAGGCCCTTGCCGCCGGCGCCACCCAACTGCACGAAGTGAAGGACCAGTTCTACGGTGACCGCAGCGGCACGCTCAAGGACCCGTTCGGCAACCTGTGGTTCGTCTCCACCCACAAGGAAGACCTCAGCCCCGAAGAAATCCGCGCCCGCGCCGCCAAGATGTTCGGCGGCAGTTGAGCGTCAGGTTGAAAGCGGCGCGACTTTGCCTGAAGCTTGGGGGCTCGTAGCTGGGAGCTGCCTCATGCGAATCATCGACAAAACCGCCGCGCAGGTGCGCAGCCTGACACCGGCCGAAGAGGAACTGCTGGCGGGTTTCGCCAGCGGCAACCTCGCCGGCCCCCGCCTGTTGCAGGCCAACCAGTTGCTGATGAAGGTGCGTAGCGCCAACCAGTGGCTGGCCTGCGACTGCCGCAAGGACGCACTGCCGGTGCTCAATGTCACCCTCAACGGCAACACCGGCACGCTGTTTCTCAAGAACAACCCCGGTACCGCCGAGCACGCGCCCGGTTGCCCGTTCACCAAGGACGAACGCGAGGAGGCGGAGCGCGAGGCGCAGCCCACGACGCCCGCCGCCTGGCTGGCACCCGATACGCCCTTGCGGCTGATCGGCGACTTTGCCAAGGCCAGCGACAACCCTGCAGGCAGCGGCGAAGGCAGCGAGCGCCGCGAACAGCAACGCTTGCTGTCGCTGTTGCTGACCTGGCTGGAAACCAGTGGCCTGAACCTGTATGCCACGCACCTGAAGAAAGACCTTACCGCCCAGTTCGCCGAACTGCGCAGCGTCGCCAGCCGCTACCCCCTGCTCGAACGGGTGCCCGCCAGCAACTATCTGGAAACCCGGCTGGACATGAAGCACATGATGATGCTCAAGGCGCGCCTGCGCGAAGCCACGGTGTTCGGCAACCACCGCCGTCATGGGCTGATGCTCGACTGCGTCGAGCAGATCCGCGGACGCAAGCTGTTCAACAATCGCAGCGAGGACGGCTTCGACTTCCAGGGGCACCATCTGTACTGGGGTGGCAGCCGAACGTCCGGGCCGCTGCTGGCCCTGGCGTTGTACTCCCCTGCCACGGCCGGTAGCCATTTCTATGAGTTGATCCATGTGGCCAGCGTACCGGTGCTGTCACGCGCGCACCTGTTCCCGGTGTACCGCGATGAAGAGCGAGAGCCGCTCAAGGCGTTGGTCTCGTTGATCGACTGGATGGCCAGCAAGGGTGTGAAGGTGCAGATGCGCCGGCCGGTGATCGGTGGCCAGGTGATGGATGAACTGGTGCTGACGTCGGACCAGGACCGGGTGCTGTCGGTGTCGTTGCTCGAACAACCCCTCGGGCCGGAGCCGGATGCCGAGAATTTCAAGCGCTTTGCCGACTTCAAGAGCCTGGAGACCTTCCGCAAGTATGTGGCGGGGTTCTTCATGCGCGAGCGCTAGAGACCGCGCCGCCCCCTTCGCGGGGCAAGCCCGCTCCCACAGGTTCAATACAACACTCGAAGTGTGTGGTGTACCTGTGGGAGCGGGCTTGTCCCGCGAACACCGGCAAAGCCGGTGCCATGCTCCGGCTCCCGCAGGTACGGCGCAAGCCTCGAAGACCGTGTTTTACCTGTGGGAGCCGGCTTGCCGGCGATAGGGCCAGTTCTGACACTGAAGCATCTCAGCCAAGAAACAACCGATAAGCCGGATTCTCGGTCTCATCCCAATACCGATACCCCATCTCATCCAGCGCCTGCGCCAACCCCGCCTGTTCCTCCACCGGCACCTCCAGCGCCGCGAACACCTGCGCCTGCGCCGCACCGTGGTTGCGGTAATGGAACAGGCTGATGTTCCAGCGCTTGCCCAACCGCTCAAGGAACCCCAGCAACGCCCCCGGTCGCTCCGGAAACTCGAAACGCAGCACCCGCTCTTGCGCCCCCGGCGCCGCATGCCCGCCCACGGTATGGCGCACATGCAACTTGGCCAGTTCGTTGTCGGTCAGGTCGAGCACGCTGTAGCCCTGCTCACTTAGGCTGGCCAGCAGCTGCTCGCGAGGGTCATGCAATGGGTGCGTCTGCACGCCGACGAACAGCCGCGCCTCCTTGCCCGGGTAATAGCGGTAGTTGAACTCGGTGATCTGCCGCCTGCCCAGCGCCTGGCAGAACGCGCGGAAACTGCCCGGCTGCTCGGGGATGGTCACGGCGATGATCGCTTCGCGCTGCTCGCCCAGCTCGGCACGCTCGGCCACATGGCGCAAGCGGTCGAAATTGACGTTGGCACCCGAGTCGATGGCCACCAGGGTCTGGCCCTGCACGCCTTCGCGGGCCACGTACTTCTTGATCCCGGCCACGGCCAGGGCACCGGACGGCTCGGTGATCGAGCGGGTATCGTCGTAGATGTCCTTGATCGCCGCGCACAGCTCGTCACTGCTGACCGTGATCACTTCATCGACGAAATGCCGGCACAGCTCGAAGCAGTGAGCACCGACCTGAGCCACCGCCACGCCGTCGGCAAAGGTGCCGACCTGCGGCAATATCACCCGCTCGCCAGCGGCCAGCGCGGCCTGCAGGCAATTGGAGTCTTGCGGCTCGACACCGATCACCTTGACCTGCGGGCGCAGGTACTTCACATACGCGGCGATACCGGCCACCAGCCCGCCGCCGCCCACCGGCACGAAGATCGCGTCCAGCGCACCCGGCTGCTGGCGCAGGATCTCCATGCCCACGGTGCCCTGCCCGGAGATGACATCCGGGTCATCGTAGGGCGGCACGAAGGTCGCGCCCTCGCTGTCGGCCAGGGTCAAGGCATGGGCCAGGGCATGGGGGAAGCTTTCACCGTGCAACACCACCCGGCCACCCCGCGAGCGCACGCCCTCGACCTTGAGCGAAGGGGTGGTGGTCGGCATCACGATGGTTGCCTTGATGCCCAGCCGCGCGGCCGCCATGGCCACGCCCTGGGCATGGTTGCCCGCCGAAGCGGTGATCACGCCGCGCTCACGCTGGGCCGTGCTCAGCCGCGACAGGCGGGTGTAGGCACCGCGGATCTTGAACGAGAAGGTGGGTTGCAGGTCTTCGCGCTTGAGCAGCACCTGGTTGCCCAGGCTGGCGGACAACGCCGGTGCCCGTTGCAGCGGGGTCTCGATGGCCAGGTCGTACACCGGCGCAGACAGGATGCGCCGTACCTGCTCCGACAGCAGCTGCTGCGGGGTGAGTGGTGTACGTGGGCTGACGTTGAGATTGGACATCGAGGCAACTCCTTGGCTGTATTCACGTTGCCCAGGAGTCAGAGAGAACAAACCCGCCTCCAGGGCGGGTTCGGTGCACGTGCGCGCTAGCCCGCCAAACTGATAATGGCGGTAATAATAATGGCGTTCACGTGTGGGAAAGTATTCATGGGGTGGGAACTTATCCTGCCGGATGCCAGCAAGTCAACACTTGGCTTGCTGAGCCGAAAGCGGCACGTCGAACACCTTGTCGAAGCCCCACTGGAAGACGAAGGCATAGACGAAGAAGAACACGAACAGCGCCAGGTTGGTGAGGAACGCCGCCCACAGGCTGACATCCAGCCAGTACGCCACCAGCGGCAGCAGGATCACCACCAGCCCCCCTTCGAAGCCCAGGGCATGCAGCAGTCGGCGCATGAAGGTGCGCTCGCGTTTTTGCTGACGGGCTTCCCAGCGCTCGAACACCCAGTTGAAGCCCATGTTCCAGCTCATCGCGATGCCCGACATCAGAATCGACAGCAGGGTCGACTGGGCCATGCCGGCCCCGAACGCCAGCTCCAGCGCCGGCGCCACGCAGGCCACGGCAATGACCTCGTAGAGAATGGCCTGGACGATCTTGCGTGCCTTGCCTTGCATGTGCAGCTCCGTATCGAAAAGGCTTACCAAATTACTAGATGCGTCCTGCGAGGAAAAGTCTGAACTACATATTTAGCTGACCATTCAGACAAGGGTGCGCATTGGACAACCCTGCCCCTGACTGCTTGTATCTATCCATTGCATGCGGCGATAAGTCGTACAGCTTCGTCCGGGGAATCTCACGAGGAACACGACGATGGCTAACACAGTCATGATGGTATTCGGGACCCGCCCAGAGGCGATCAAGATGGCGCCTCTGGCCAGGGTCCTGCGCGAATGGCCGGACCTCGACCTGCATATCTGCTCAACGGGCCAGCACCGCGAAATGCTCGGGCAGGTGCTCACGGCATTCGGCCTGAGCGTCGACCAGGACCTCAAGGTGATGACCCAGAACCAGACCCTCAACGGCCTGGCGCGCGACCTGCTGGACAAGATCGACAAGGCCTACGAACAGGTCAAACCGGATATCGTGCTGGTCCACGGCGACACCACCACCAGCTTCATCGCAGCCCTCGCCGCCTTCCACCGGCATATCCCCATCGGCCATGTCGAAGCCGGCCTGCGCACCGGCAACCTGCAACAGCCCTGGCCCGAGGAAGCCAACCGGCGCCTGACCGGGGTGGTTGCCGACCTGCACTTCGCCCCCACCACCAAGAGCCGCGACAACCTGCTGCGCGAAGGCGTGCCGTTGGAACACATCGAAGTCACCGGCAATACCGTGATCGACGCCCTGCTGTGGATGCGCGAATACCTCACCGCCAGCAGCTGGCACCCGGCCGCCGACTCGCCGCTGCACGCCCTGCGCGACGACCAGCGCATGGTGCTGATCACCGGCCATCGCCGGGAAAACTTCGGCGCAGGCTTCGAGCGCATCTGCCTGGCCCTGGCCGAACTGGCCCTGCGCCACCCCGACGTACAGTTCGTCTACCCCGTGCACCTCAATCCTCATGTGCAAAAAGCGGTCTACGGGCTGCTTTCCGGGCGCGACAACATCCTCCTGGTGGCGCCGCAGGACTACCAGCATTTCGTCTGGCTGATGAACCGCGCGCACATCATCCTCACCGACTCCGGCGGCATCCAGGAAGAGGCCCCGGCCTTGGGCAAGCCGGTACTGGTGCTGCGCAAGGTCACCGAGCGGCCCTCGGTGCTGGAAGGTGGCACGGTGAAACTGGTCGGCACCCTGACCGAGCGCATCGTCAAGGAAACCAGCCACTTGCTCGACGACGACGCGGCCTACCGACAGATGGCGCGGGTGTTCACGCCGTTCGGTGACGGCCACGCCAGCGAAATCATTGCCGAGCGCCTGTGCCGCTGGTTCGAGGAATCTGCCAATCAACGGGACGACGCATGAGCCTGGCGTTTATCGACTTCCTGACCTATGTGCTGTTCGGCCTCAAGATCCTGGCGATCATCCTCGCCACGCTGATGTTCCTGCTGGGCCTCGATGACCTGTTCATCGACCTGTGCTACTGGGGTCGCAAGCTGATCCGGCGCTTTCGCATCTATGACAAGTACGAGAAGGCAGACGAAAAACGCCTGTACGAAGTGCCCGAAAAACCCCTGGCGATCATGGTGCCGGCCTGGAACGAGGTGGGCGTGGTCGGCGAGATGGCGCGCCTGGCGGCGTCGACCCTGGACTACGAGAACTACCAGATCTTCGTCGGCACCTACCCCAACGACCCGCAGACCCAGGCCGATGTCGACGCCGTGTGCCTGCACTACCCCAACGTGCACAAGGTGGTCTGCGCCCGCCCCGGCCCGACCAGCAAGGCCGACTGCCTGAACAACATCATCGACGCCATCTTGCGCTTTCAGGACGATGCGCGCATCGAGTTCGCCGGTTTCATCCTGCATGACGCCGAAGACGTGATCTCGCCCATGGAATTGCGGCTGTTCAACTACCTGCTGCCCAACAAGGACATGATCCAGATCCCGGTGTACCCCTATGCACCGGAATGGAAAGGTTTCACCGCCGGGCACTACGTGGACGAGTTCGCGGAAAACCACGGCAAGGACGTCATCGTGCGCGAGGCACTGACCGGCCAGGTGCCCAGCGCCGGGGTCGGCACCTGTTTCAGCCGTCGCGCCATCAGCGCGCTGCTCGAAGACGGCGACGGTATCGCCTTCGACGTGCAAAGCCTTACCGAAGACTACGACATCGGCTTTCGCCTGAAGCAGAAAGGCATGAAGTGCATCTTCGCCCGCTACTCCATCACCGACCCGGCGCTGACCCTCAAGCAGGCGTGGCGCCCAGGCATGAGCCGCGAATTTTCCCAGGTGATCTGCGTGCGCGAGCACTTCCCGCGGGACTGGCAGCATGCCATCCGGCAGAAGTCGCGGTGGATCGTCGGCATCGTCTTCCAGGGCACCAGCAACCTCGGCTGGAGCCGCACCGGCGCGCTCAACTACTTCCTCTGGCGCGACCGCCGCGGGCTGTTCGCCTACCTGCTGAGTTTCCTGGTCAACCTGTTGCTGCTGGTGCTGCTGGCCATGTGGCTGGTGACCGTGATCGCGCCGCAGTCGTGGCAGTTCATGTCGATTCTCGGCGACAGCCGGCTGCTCACCACCCTGCTCTGGCTCAACGGCCTGATGCTGATCAACCGCCTGTTCCAGCGCGGCTGGTTCGTCACCCGCTACTACGGCATTGGCGAGGGCCTGCTGTCGGCGCCGCGGATGATGTGGAGCAACTTCGTCAACTTCTTCGCCAACCTGCGCGCCTTGCGCCAGGTCATGGAGATGGGCGATTCGCGCCGGGTGGCCTGGGACAAGACCACCCACGAGTTCCCCGCCCTCGCCACGCCCGCGCGCACCCCACTGGGCCACCGCCTGGTGGAGAAGGGTTACATCAGCGAACAACAGCTGGAGCAGGCCATCACCAGCCCGGTGCGCCGGCGCCTGGGCCGCGAACTGTTGCTGCGCGGCTGGCTGACCAGCGAGCAGCTGGTGCAGACGCTCGCCGAGCAACTCGACCTGCCCTGGGCGCCGCTCAACCCGTTCAAGCTCGATGCACGGCTGATCGCCGCCCTGCCCCGCCGACTGGCCACCCACTATGGCGTGCTGCCCGTGGACGAAGACGGCGACACCCTGGTGCTGGCCAGCGAGAGCCCGGTCAGCCAGGTTTCGCTGGGCGTGATCAGCCGCCAGCTCAAGCGCCCGGTCAGCTGCCGCCTGGCGCCCCAGGGCCGGGTGACCCTGGGCCTGCGCTACCACTACCCCAGCCCGTGGCAGAAAGAAGAAACCCGGCACATGCTCAAGGTGCTGGAGCAGCACCAGGACAACGCCGAGCTGATCGAGAAGGTCAGCAGCCACCAGACCATGCTCGGCACCTTGCTGCAGGTACGCGGCATGGTCCCGGTGACCCTCTTCAACCAGGCGCTGATCGATTTCGACCCCGAGCGGCAGACCCTCGGCGAGCACCTGATCGCCCGCGGCATCATCACCGAGCACGTGCTGCAGCAGGCCCTCGACGAACAGGCCAGCGAACAGCGGGCCGCCTATGACCTGATCCGGGAGGTGGCATGAAGCCGCGCTTTACCCTGACCTTCACTGGCCTGTTGCTGTGTTCCACCGCGCTGCCCGCCCTGGCCGCGCCCATGACCGAGTTCCAACGCTTCACCAGCTACCCGTTCATGGAGCGCAGCTACCGCGAAGCGAAGAAGGACAACTGGACCGAGGTCGAACGCCTGACCCGCCATGTGCTCGGCCGCGTTCCGAACAATGACGAGGCCCGCGCCCTGCTGGTCGAGGCCCTGGCCCATCAGCGCCGCTACAAGGAAGCCGAAGCGGCGGCCGAGCAGATGGACGCCAGCGCCGAGCATGCCGACGCCCTGCTGGAGCTGCGCCTGACCTGGATCGAACAGGACCCGCCAGCGGCCAGCCAGGTGGAAAGCTGGTTGGCCACCGCCGAAGGCAACCAGCGCGTGCGCCTGTGGCAGGCCTACAGCCTGAGCCTGGCCAAGTTCGGCGGCGCCGGCAAAGCCCTGGAGTGGCTCAACCAGCTGCCCCCGCGCAACGATGGCCAGGTACTGCGCCTGGCACGGGCCAATTTCGCCGAGCAACTGCGCGACTGGAATGAAACCGTCGAACAGCTGCAACCGCTGGCCGACAAGGGCCAGTTGCCCGCACAGGACTGGCAGCGCCTGGCCAATGCCTATATCCAGCAGGTCGACGAGCGGGGGCTGAGCAAACTGCTGGAAAGCGCGCCCTCCGCCGAGGCGGGCAACAAGGCGCGCCTGGCCATGGCCAACCGCGCCATCGCCGTGGGCCACAACCAACAGGCGCAACGCTGGCTGCAAGCCCTGCCGAGCGAGCAACTGCAACGACCGCAGCAGCGCCAGCAATTGTGGGAGCTGGCCCGTGAAGGCAACGACGCGGCGTTGGTCATGCGCCTGAGCAACGAGCTGCAGCGCCCCTGCCTGGACACCGTGGACTGGCTGTCCCGGCATGACCCGGACCTTGCCCGCGAACAGTTCAAAGGCTGCTCCGCCACGGCGGACGCGCGCGCCTACGCCGTGCTCAAGCAGCGCCTGTACGGCGAACCGGTGCAACCGCCGCAACCGCGCACGGCCGCCGAATGGGAGCAGCGTTATCGCCAGAGCGGTGACCTGGCGGCGCTGGAGCAAGCCACCTTCCTGTTGCTGCAGCAGGGCCACAGCGAGCGTGCCCGGTCACTGCTGGAACAAGCCTACGACCGCCGCCAAGGCCGGCTGACGCCGTCGCTGCTGCAACGCCTAGGCAATCTCTATGCGCGCAACGACGGCCCGCTGGACAGCCGTCGCATGCTCAGCCTGGTGCCCAGGGTCGATGCCGCTACCCGCGCGCAGCTGCTCGGCCGTCTGGCCGAAAACGGACAGTGCGACGCGGTGCGCCAGGCCATCCCGGCCACGCCGACCGAAGCCGGCCAGTTGCGTGCCCTGGGCCGCTGCGCCATGCCCGACCAGCCCGGGGAAGCGGTGGTCTACTACCAGGCCGCCGAACGTCTAGGCGGCCCTGGCGACCGCCTGCCGCTGGCCTATGCCCTGGAAGCCGCCGGCGACTCGCAGTCGGCGGCGCCGATCTGGCGCAGCCTGCCGGACAGTGCCTGGACCGACAATGCCCGGCTGACCGCCGCCAGCGGCGCCCTGAACAACGGTGATGCCCAGGCCGCCCGCCGCTACTGGGATGCCGCGCAGCACCACAGTGCCGATGACTGGGCCTTAGGCGCCGCCATCGCCCAGCGCCAGGACGATCCCCAGGCAGCCCTGGAATTCCAGCGCCAGGCCCTGGCGCACAACCCGCGCGCCGATCACTACTATGCCGCTGCCAGTACCGCGCAATGGGCTGGCGACAGTGCGCAGAGCACGGCCTGGCTCGCCGAAGCCGTGCGCCTGGCCCCCGACCAGCCCCGCTACCGCGCCGATTATGGGATGCGCCTGGCCGGCTCGGCCGACAAAGCCCAACGCCGCCAGTCGATCCCTTACCTGGAACGGGCCACCCGCGACTTCCCCGAAGACTACCGCCTGGGCGAAACCCTGGCGCTGCGCTACGACGAAGCCGAAGACAGCGCCTCGGCGCGCCGGGAACTGCGCCGGATCCTCGACGTGGAAGAAAACCTGGTCGACGGCGACGACGAGTACGGCAGCCTGGAAGCACGCAAATACCGTCAGCGCCGCGCCCACGAGAGCCTGTCGCGGCGCGACACCATCACCCTGGCCAGCACCTGGTCGCCCGCCGGCACCTCGACCAACGACAATTTCCTCGACAACGGCCAGCGCAGCGGCAGTTCCCGGCGGGCCCAGTCGCAGAACGTGCAACTGGCCATGTGGGACCACGCCCTGGGCGAGGAGCCCAGCCGCAACGGCAGCACATTGTCGGTCTACGGCCGGGTGCTGTTCGGTGGCCAGAGCCGCACCGACTATGCCCAGAGCATGGGCACCGGTGTCGGCCTGCGGTACAAGCCGCTCGGCCAGGCCAACCTCAACCTGTATGCCGAGCTGTACCACCAACGGCAAATCGATGATGAGCACTACAGTGGCCTGAGCCTGGGCGAGCTGCTCAGCCCGGCCAAGGTCGGCGGCAACTGGGGCGACCTGCGTCACAACGCCGAATCGAGCAACGACCTGCTGCTGCGCGCCACCGCCTCGTTCCTCGACCAGGGCGACTGGCGCAACGACTGGCGGGTCGACGAAGACGACTGGAACGAACGCTTCCTCTACCTCGACGCCGCCTGGTGGACCCGCGCCGGCGACCACGCCTGGCTGTCGCGGTACCAGCAGGGACACGCCTGGAAGCTGCCCGGCACCTCGCCACAAACCCTCATGCCCTACGGCTTCCTTGAATTCTCCAGCCAGGACCCGAGCAACGACTGGCGCCAGGATGCCCGCGCCGGGGTCGGCGTGCGCTGGCAATGGTGGTTCGACGACGACCGCTACAACGCCTATCGCGGCTCGCTGAAAGTGCGCGCCGAGTACCAGCAGTCGCTGGGGGGCAACCTCTACGAGCGCGCCAATGGCGTGCTGGTTGGCGCGGAGATGAGCTTCTGATGCGTACCTTCCTGGCAGTCTGCCTGCTTGCCCTGTGCCTGCCGGTCATGGCCGACCAGCGCCTGTTCTATCAACCGCTGAACCGCGATGCCGGCGTCACCGCTGCCCAGTGGCAGCAGCTATGGCGGGCAACGGTCGCCCAAGGCGGCAAGACCCTGATCGTGCAATGGAGCGCCTACGGCGACAGCGATTTCGGCGGTGCCCAGGGCTGGCTGGCGAACAGCTTGCGCGAGGCTCGCGCCCAGGGCTTGGCGTTGGTGCTGGGACTGTACATGGACCCGGCCTACTACCAGCGCATCGATGAGCTCGACGGTGACGGGCTGAGCAATTACTGGAAGGCGCAACTGGGTCGCTCGCTCGGCCAGTACCGGCAGGTGCGCGAGCAGTGGCAGTTGCCGGTGGCGGGCTGGTACCTGCCGCTGGAGCTGGATGACCTGCATTTCCGTGACGCCAGCCGCCGCGAGGCGTTGCACACCCAGCTGCAGGCCTTCAACCGGCAGCTGGACAAACCCTTGCATATCAGCGCCTTCAGCGCCGGCAAACTGGCACCGCGACTGAATGCCGCATGGCTGGATGACCTCGCCGGGTTAGGCTTGACTGTGTGGTGGCAGGACGGTGTCGGGACAGGGCGGTTGCCGCCGTTAGTGCGCCAAGGCTACGAGCAGGCGTTGCCATGTCGGGTGGGCGTGGTGCGCGAGGCGTTTCGCCAGGTGAGTGCGCAGGGGCAGGCGTTTCGCGCGGAGCCTGGCGAGCCGCAGCTCGCTGGCGGGTGCCATGCAGAGGCGGTGTTTTCTTTGCGCTACCGGCCTTGGGCCCGGGGTATCCTGCCATTGAATTGAGTGTCTGTACCGGCCCTATCGCCGGCAAGCCGGCTCCCACAGGTTCCCCACAGCCAGTGAGTCCTGTGCTGTACCTGTGGGAGCCGGCTTGCCGGCGATAGGGCCAAGGCAGGCAAAAGCAGTTTTCACAAGGAACCCACCGATGCTCAGGACCATCGAGCAACATGTGCGCGAACAGGTCGCCCCTGCCGCGCTGCGTTCAGAATTCCGCCAGCACGAGTTCGAAAACTCACGGCGTTTCTGCCAACTGATCTTCTGCGTCAGCATCACCATCTGGCTGGTGTTCGACCTTATCGTCAGCTACCTCGGCGGCCAGGGTTTCACCTGGCTGTCAGGCGCGTTCATGGCAACGATGTGCTGCCTCACGGTGATCCTGGGCTTCACCCGCAAGTCCCACCACTTCGACGTCCTCAACCTGCTGTTCGTCGCCGTCATCACCTTGGGCATGCGCCTGCTCATCGAAGGCATCCCGATTGCCCTGCGCCCGCTCTGGCTGGTACTGGGCACATCAACCGTGCTGTACAGCGTGTCGGTACTGCCGGTGCGGCGCTGGTCGTTCTTCTGTGCCATGGCCATTACCTGGGCCATGCTCAACCCGTTCTTCAGCACCAACATCAACCTGGACGACCTCGAAGCCGCCATGCTGCTCAGCTATGCGGTGTTCCTCAGCGGCCTGGTGATCTACAGCTACCTGCGCATCCGCCAGGCCAAGCTGTACAACTTCTACATGTCCAAGGTGCTGCTGGACCAGGCGTATGTCGACGTGCTGACCGAGATCCCCAATCGCCGCTCGTTCATGGCCAAGGCCGAGCGCCAGCTGCAGGACGCCCCGGCCGGGCAATACCTGGCGATGATCGACATCGACAACTTCAAGAAGGTCAACGACCGTTTTGGCCATGACATTGGCGATGAAGTGCTCAAGCGCGTGGCCGTGCATATCAAGGCATCCATGGGCGGCTACGAGTTCGCCCGGCTCGGCGGCGAGGAGTTCGTGATCTTCTTCAAGGGCCTGGACCAGGCAGGGGCAGAGCGGCAGGTAACGGCCTTGTGCACGCGGGTACGGGAAGACATTTCCGAACATCCGGTGACCATCAGCATCGGGCTGGCCCAGGTAGACAGCGCAGACACCCTGACCATGGCGCTGGTGAAGGCCGATCAGGCGTTGTACGAGGCCAAGCACAGTGGCAAGGACCGCTTTGTGTTGTGGACCAGCCGTCTGGCCGACAGCGCTTAGCAGGCCAGGCCCTTTCGCGGGACAAGCCCGCTCCCACAGGATCCTCTCAGTACTTGAGAACAGTGGAGTACCTGTGGGAGCGGGCTTGTCCCGCGAAAGGGCCGGACCTGCCTACCCACCCGCAGGCAATCGAATCCTGAACTGCGCCCCACCCAGCGCCGACTGCGCCACGGTCAGTGTCCCGCCCTGCCCCTCGATCGCCCGCCGGCTGATCGCCAGGCCCAGACCGAACCCACCGGTGTTGCGATCACGGCTACGGTCCAGACGGTAGAACGGTTGGAAGATCCGCTCCCGCTCCTCCACCGGAATCCCGATACCGTCATCCTCGACCGTCAACAGGCAGGCGCCGTCCTCTTCCAGGCGCAGGCGCAACAGCAAGCTCTCATCGCAGTAGCGCATGGCATTGCGCACCAGGTTCTGCACCGCCCGGGCCGTCAGGCGCGGGTCGAGCACGAAGCGTGGCAGGGTGTCGTCCGCTTGAACCTCCCAGCGAATACCCCGCGCATCGAGCTCTTCAGCGAAACCACCGAGCACACTGTCGACCAGCTCCAGCAACGATACCTCGACCCGCTCACGGGCCTGGTCGGCGTTGTACAGCCGGCTGTAGGACAGCAATTCGAGCACCAGTTCGTCCAGCTCGCGCACATGCCCCACCAACTCCAGCAGGCGCTTGCGGCTGGCCGGTGGCACTTCGTCGAACAGCAACACCAGGCCGAAATCCAGGCGGGTGAGCGGTGTGCGCAGTTCGTGGGACACCGCGTTGAGCAACTCGCGCTGCTGGTTGACGTGGCGCTCCAGGTCGCTGGCCATGGTGTCGAATACCCCTGCCAGCTCGCCGATGTTCGAGTGCGGCGAAATGTGCGTGCGCTCGGCCATCTGCCCCTGGCCCAGGCGCCGGGCGGTTTCCTTGAGGCGCTCCAGGTCCCGCCAGTGCGGCCAAACCCACAGCAACAGGCAGCCGAGCATGGCGGCGACGATCAGCACGGTGACGCCCCAGGACAGGACATTGATGTCCAGCGGGTCGGGCGGTGAATGCAGGCTCACCAGCCAGTCCTTGTCCAGCGGTGCCAGCACCGTCCGGTAGTAACCCCAGTCGCCAATGCGCACCACGTACAGGCCATGTTCCACACGCGCTAGCTCAGGCGCACTCAAATCGGCCTGGTCGCTGCGCAACAGGCTGACCTGTAACGGCGCGAACGCCTGCGCCAGCTCCTCTTCCACCGCGGGCCATTGCTCGCGGGGCGCCTGGCGGAACTGGCGAACGATCAGCGACTGCACGCCCTTGGCCTGGTCCAGGTTGTAGGCCATGAAGCGCTCGTGAAACAGGCCGACGATGGCGTCGGGGATCAACAGCAGCGCGCCGGCATAAGCGACGATGATCACCAGGTACAGGCGCACCAGGATCTTCAGCACCCCCTCAGCACTCCCACTCGACGCGGCTGAACAAGTAGCCCTTGCCCCACACGGTCTTGATCTTGCGGGCTTCGCCGGCGCTGTCGTCGAACTTGCGGCGCAGCTTGGAAATGGCCACGTCGACCGAACGGTCGGTGCCATTGAACTCGATACCCCGCAGTTGCTGGAGAATGCGGTCGCGGCTGAGCACTTCGCCGGCATTGCGCGCCAGCACCACCAACAGGTTGTATTCACCACTGGACAACTCCACCTCTTCGCCGCGCCAACTGACCAGGCGCTCGGCCAGGTCGATGTGCAGGCCGCCCACCTGGATGTGTTCGTTGTCCAGGCGCGGCTCATTGACGCTGCTGCGGCGCAGCAGGGTGCGCACACGCGCCAGCAGCACCCGCGGCTCGCAGGGTTTGGTGACGTAGTCGTCGGCACCCATTTCCAGGCCCAGCACCTGGTCGTGGCTGTCGTCGCGGGCGGTCAGCATCAGGATCGGCACGCTTTGCGAGGCCTGGCGCAGCAGGCGGCACACCTGCAGGCCGTCGAGGCCCGGGAGCATCAGGTCGAGGATCACCAGGTCGGGTTTGTCGCGGTGGAAGCTGTCCAGCACGTGGTCGCCGCGGGCGATCACCTGCACATGGAAACCGTTGCGTTGCAGGTAGCTGGCGATCAGTTCGGACAGGGCGCTGTCGTCTTCGACCAGGAGAATGTTTGGCATAGGCGCTTGACAGAATTTGGAGAGGACCGCACTGGCCCCCGTGGGAGCGGGCTTGTCCCGCGAAAGGACCAGCACCGATATCAGCCAGCAGAATATAGAATCCTACAAGCCGGAAGGATTATTCGTCACACTTTTTCACACACGCCCTACAGCTGTTAACAGGCACCCAGGGAACGACTGCCGTAGCATACAGCCATCATCATCGGAAGATCCGTATGCCTATCATCCTCCCCCCTCACCTGCGCCCCGTGGCACTCGTGGCGCTGCTGGCCGTGTCCCTGGCCGGCTGCAACGACAGCGCCGAACAGGCCGAGCAAGCCCCCATGCCCCAGGTTCGGGTAGAAACCCTGCAACTGCAGCCCCTGGCCATCACCACCGAGCTGAGCGGGCGCATCCTCGCCCCTCGCACCGCCGAAGTCCGCGCCCGCGTCGCCGGGGTCGTGCTCAAGCGGGTCTACCGTGAGGGCAGCGACGTCAAGCAGGGCGATGTGCTGTTCCTCATCGACCCGGCGCCCTTCAAGGCCGACCACGACAGTGCCCGCGCCACCCTGGCCAAGGCCCAGGCCAACCTGTACCAGGCGCGCCTGCAAGAGCAGCGCTACCGCGAGCTGGTGGACGACAAGGCGGTCAGCCGCCAGGAGTACGACAACGCCCGCGCCGCCTTCCTGCAGGCCGATGCCGTGGTCGCCGAAGCCAAGGCAGCCCTGGAACGGGCACGCCTGAACCTCGGCTATGCAACGGTCACCGCGCCGATTTCCGGGCGCATCGGCCGCGCCCTGGTCACCGAAGGCGCGCTGGTGGGACAGAACGAGACCACGCCGCTGGCCACCATCCAGCAACTGGACCCGATCCACGCCGACGTCACCCAGTCGACCCGCGAGCTCAATGCCCTGCGCCGCGCCTTGCGCGCCGGTGAACTGCAGCAGGTGGGTGCCCGCGAGGCACGCGCCACGCTGATCCAGGATGACGGCAGTGCCTACCCGCTGCCCGGCAAGCTGCTGTTCTCCGACATCAGCGTCGACCCGAGCACCAACCAGATCACCCTGCGCAGCGAGTTCCCCAACCCCGACCTCGACCTGCTGCCTGGCAGCTACGTACGCGTACGCCTGCAGCAGGCGTTGCAGCCCAAGGGCATCAGCGTGCCGCAGCGGGCCATCCTGCGCGACAGCGCCGGGGTGCCGAAAGTGCTGGTGGTCGACGCCCAGGCGCGCATCGGCGAACGCCAGGTACTGCTGGGCAGCGCCCAGGGCGACCGCTGGGTGGTCAGCGAAGGCCTGACCGCCGGCGAGCGCGTGGTGGTCGAAGGCCTGCAGCACGTGAAGGCCGGAGACCAGGTCCAGGTCGACGCGACCCCGGGCAGCCAGCCCATCGCCCAGCACAACGGCCAGTGAGGGCCTGACCCATGCCGCAATTCTTCATCGACCGCCCGGTGTTCGCCTGGGTGGTCGCACTGTTCATCCTGCTGGCCGGCGCGCTGGCCATCCCGCAGTTGCCGGTGGCCCAATACCCCAACGTGGCGCCGCCGCAGGTGGAAATCCATGCCGTGTACCCGGGCGCCTCGGCGGCGACCATGGACGAGAGCGTGGTCAGCCTGATCGAGCAGGAGCTCAACGGCGCCGACAACCTGCTGTACTTCGAGTCGCAGAGCAGCTTGGGTAGCGCCACCATCACCGCCACCTTCGAGCCCGGCACCCACCCGGACCTGGCCCAGGTCGACGTGCAGAACCGCCTCAAGGTGGTCGAGTCGCGCCTGCCGCGTCCGGTCACCCAGCAGGGCCTGCAGGTGGAAAAGGTGTCCACCGGCTTCCTGCTGCTGGGTACCCTCACCTCGGTGGATGGCAGCCTCGATGAAACCGCGCTGTCCGACATCCTGGCGCGCAACGTGATGAACGAAATCCGTCGCCTCAAAGGTGTCGGCAAGGCCCAGTTGTACGGTGCCGAGCGCGCCATGCGGATCTGGATCGACCCGGCCAAGCTGGTCGGTTTCAACCTCACGCCCAACGACGTGGCGGTCGCCATCGCCGCGCAGAACGCCCAGGTCGCCCCTGGCAGCATCGGCGACCTGCCTGCCCGCGGTACCCAGGAAATCACCGCCAACGTGGTGGTCAAGGGCCAGCTGAGCACGCCCGACGAGTTTGCGGCGATTGTCCTGCGCGCCAATCCCGACGGCTCCACGGTGACCATTGGCGATGTCGCCCGGGTCGAAATCGGCGCCCAGGAATACCAGTACGGCACGCGCCTGAACGGCAAGCCGGCCAGCGCCTTCAGCGTGCAGCTGGCGCCGGGCGCCAACGCCATGGAAACCGCCACGCTGGTACGGGCGAAGATGAAGGAGCTGGCGCGCTACTTCCCCGACGGGGTCAAGTACGACATCCCCTATGACACCTCGCCGTTCGTCAAAGTGTCGATCCAGCAGGTGATCAACACCCTGTTCGAGGCGATGCTGCTGGTGTTCGCGGTGATGTTCCTGTTCCTGCAGAACCTGCGCTACACCCTGATCCCGACCCTGGTGGTGCCGGTGGCGCTGATGGGCACTTTCGCGGTGATGCTGGCGCTGGGCTTCTCGGTCAACGTGCTGACCCTGTTCGGCATGGTGCTGGCCATCGGCATCCTGGTGGACGACGCCATCGTGGTGGTGGAGAACGTCGAGCGGATCATGGCCGAGGAAGGCCTGCCGCCCAAGGAGGCCACGCGCAAGGCCATGGGCCAGATCAGCGGCGCCATCGTCGGCATTACCCTGGTGCTGGTGGCCGTGTTCCTGCCGATGGCCTTCATGAAGGGGTCGGTGGGCGTCATCTACCAGCAGTTCTCGCTGTCGATGGCGGTGTCGATCCTGTTCTCGGCGTTCCTCGCCCTGAGCCTCACCCCGGCCCTGTGCGCCACGCTGCTCAAGCCCCTGGCCAAGGGCGAGCACCACGAACGCAAAGGCTTCTTCGGCTGGTTCAACCGCCGCTTCGATGCCATGAGCAACGGCTACGAGCGCTGGGTCGTCCAGGCACTGAAACGCAGCGGGCGCTACCTGCTGGTGTATGGCGTGCTGCTGGTGGTGCTCGGCTATGGCTTCAGCCAGTTGCCCACGGCGTTCCTGCCGACCGAGGACCAAGGCTACACCATCACCGACATCCAGCTGCCGCCGGGTGCCAGCCGCATGCGGACCGAGCAGGTGGCCGCGCAGATCGAAGCGCACAACGCCGAAGAGCCGGGCGTTGGCAACACCACGGTGATTCTCGGCTTCAGCTTCTCCGGCAGCGGTCAGAACGCGGCACTGACCTTCACCACCCTGAAGGACTGGTCCGAACGCGGCGCCGACGACAGCGCCCAGTCGATTGCCGACCGGGCCAGCGCCGCATTCTCCCGGATACGCGACGCGGTCGCGTTCTCGGTGCTGCCACCGTCGATCGACGGCCTGGGCGAGTCCACCGGTTTCGAGTTCCGCCTGCAGGACCGTGGCGGCATGGGCCATGCCGAGCTCATGGCGGCGCGTGACGAACTGCTGGAAGGTGCCCGCAAGAGCAAGGTACTGGTCAACGTGCGCGAAGCCTCGCTGGCCGAAAGCCCGCAGGTGCAACTGGAGATCGACCGCCGCCAAGCCAACGCCCTGGGGGTGTCGTTCGCCGACATCGGCGCGGTGCTGGACACCGCCGTGGGTTCCAACTACGTCAACGACTTCCCCAACCAGGGCCGCATGCAGCGGGTGGTGGTGCAGGCCGAAGGCGACCAGCGCAGCCAGGTCGAGGACCTGTTGAAGATCCACGTGCGCAACAGCAGCGGCAAGATGGTGCCGCTGGGGGCCTTCGTCCAGGCCCGCTGGGTCAGCGGCCCGGTGCAGCTGACCCGCTACAACGGCTACCCGGCGGTGTCGATTTCCGGCGAGCCGGCAGCCGGCTACAGCTCCGGCGAAGCCATGGCCGAAGTCGAACGCCTGGTCGCGCAGTTGCCGGCCGGAGCGGGCCTTGAGTGGACCGGCCTGTCGCTGCAGGAGCGCCTGTCCGGTAGCCAGGCACCGCTGCTGCTGGCCCTGTCGCTGCTGGTGGTGTTCCTGTGCCTGGCGGCGCTGTACGAAAGCTGGTCGATCCCCACCGCCGTGCTGCTGGTGGTCCCGCTCGGCGTGCTCGGCGCGGTGCTGGCGGTGACCCTGCGCGGCATGCCCAACGACGTGTTCTTCAAGGTGGGCCTGATCACCCTGATCGGCCTCTCGGCGAAGAACGCTATCCTCATCATCGAGTTCGCCAAGAGCCTGGTGGACCAGGGCGTGGACGCCGTGGACGCCGCCGTACAGGCCGCCCGCCTGCGGCTGCGGCCGATCGTCATGACCTCGCTGGCATTCATCCTCGGCGTGGTGCCCCTGGCCATCGCCACCGGCGCCAGCTCGGCGAGCCAGCAGGCGATCGGCACCGGGGTGATCGGCGGGATGCTCAGCGCCACCCTGGCGGTGGTGTTCGTACCGGTGTTCTTCGTCGTGGTGATGCGTGTGGCCGGGCGAAAAGCTGCCCCTGCCGATGAGGCAGAAACCCGCCAAGCCTGACTGGACAAGCATCGCGTTGAATGAGAGGGTTCCGGGCATTGGCGTCCGGAACCCTTTTTCATGACTGACACACTCCCCCCCTGCTCCATCCTCATTCTTGCCGGTGGCCGTGGCCAGCGCATGGGCGGCCGTGACAAAGGCCTGGTGCAATGGCGCGGCGAGGCGCTGGTGGCGCATGTGCAGCGCATCGTGCGGCCACTCAGCGACGATGTGGTGATCTCGTGCAACCGTAACCAGGACCTCTATCGCCCATTTGCCGATCAACTGGTGGGCGATGCCGAAGCGGACTTCCCCGGGCCCTTGGCCGGCGTGATTGCTGGGTTGGCGGCGGCGCGGCATCAGTGGGTGGTGGTGCTGGCTTGTGATGCGCCGTTGGTTGACCGGGGGTTGATCGAGGATTTGCTGAAGTTGGCGGTTGCCAATGACAGTGCGGCCATGGTGCGTCAGGGGGGGTATTGGCAGCCGATGTTCAGTGTTTTGCCGCGCCGGCTGCTGCCGGGGCTGGAGCAGGCCTGGGCGGCGGGTGAGCGGAGTTTGCAGAAGGCCTTGCTGGTCGAGGCGGTGCAGGGGCTGGAGTGTGCCGAAGGGGATGCTCGGTTGAGCAACTTCAATAGCCCGGACTTGTTGCAGGGCTGAGGGCCCTATCGCCGGCAAGCCGGCTCCCACAGGTTTCACCACAGCCTTGAAGAGGGTGCTGTACCTGTGGGAGCCGGCTTGCCGGCGATAGGGCCATCAAATCCGACCCATCAACTGCCAGACAACTCCTCGATACTGATCTCGCGCATCCTGAACTTCTGCACCTTGCCCGTCACCGTCATCGGGAACTCATCGACAAAGCGGAAGTACCTGGGCACCTTGAAATGCGCGATCCGCGCCCTCGCCCACTCGCGCAGCTCGTCCTCGCTGGCCACATGCCCCGGATGCAGGCGCACCCAGGCCACGATCTCCTCACCGTACCTGCTGCACGGCACCCCGATCACCTGCACGTCGGCCACCGCCGGATGGGTGAAGAAAAACTCCTCCAACTCACGCGGGTAGATGTTCTCGCCACCGCGAATGATCATGTCCTTGCTGCGCCCGACAATGCGCACATACCCCTGCTCATCCATCACCGCCAGGTCACCGGTGTGCATCCAGCCTTCGGCGTCGATGCTCTGGGCCGTCGCCTTGGGGTTGTTCCAGTAACCCAGCATCACGCTGTAACCCCGCGTGCAAAGCTCGCCTATCTCGCCGCACGGCACGGTATTGCCATCGCCATCGACCACCTTGTTCTCCAGCCGTGGCTGGGTACGGCCGACGCTGGTCACGCGGCGCTCCAGATCATCGTTGGCCCCGGTCTGCAGCGACACCGGGCTGGTCTCGGTCATGCCGTAGGCGATCTGCACCTCGGCCATGTGCATCTCGTCGATCACCCGGCGCATCACTTCGATCGGGCAGGTAGCACCGGCCATGATCCCGGTGCGCAGGCTCGACAGGTCGAAGTCGCGGCGTTGCGGGTGGTCCAGTTCGGCGATGAACATGGTCGGCACGCCGTACAGCGCCGTGGCTTTTTCTTCGGCCACGGCACGCAGGGTAGCCAGCGCGTCGAAGGCATCGTTGGGGTAGATCAGGGTGCTGCCGTGGGTCATGCAGCCCAGGTTGGCCATGACCATGCCGAAACAGTGGTACAGCGGCACCGGCACTACCAGGCGGTCGTGCTCGGTCAGGCCGAGGCTTTCACCGACCATGTAGCCGTTGTTGAGGATATTGCTGTGGCTGAGCGTGGCGCCCTTGGGGAAACCCGTGGTGCCGGAGGTGTACTGGATGTTGATCGGGTCGCTGCAGCGCAATTGCCCCTGGCGTTCGGCCAAGGCCTGGTGGCTGACCGCTTCGGCGCGCGCCTGCAGGTCATGCCAGGCGAGAAAGCCCGACGGCGGCGCAACGGCCAGGCTGACCACCCCGCGCAGCTCGGGGAAGCGCGCGCAGATCAACGCGCCAGGCTGCCCCTGCGCCAGGCCCGGGATCAGGCTCAGCAGCATGGCGTGGTAGTCGGAGGTCTTGAAGGCATCGGCGCAGATCACCCAGCGGCAACCGGACTGGCCGAGGGCGTAGTCCAGTTCACTGGCGCGGTAGGCCGGGTTGATGTTGACCAGGATCGCGCCGACCTTGGCACTGGCGAACTGGGTGATGCACCACTCGGCACAGTTGGGCGCCCAGATGCCTAGGCGGTCGCCAGGTTGCACGCCCAGGGCCATGAGGGCGCGGGCGTGCTGGTCGACGGCGTCGGCCAGTTGCCGCCAGGTGTAGCGCAGGGCCTGGTGGCGCACCACCAGGGCTTCGCGGTCGGGGAAGCGGGCGACGGTGGCGTCGAAGGCGTCGCCGATGCATTGGTCGAGCAGGGCTTTGTCCTGGTTGCCCTGGGTGTAGCTGGGCTGGGTCATGGGCGCTCCCTTTGTTGTTCTTGTATTGGCTTCACTGGCCCTTTCGCGGGACAAGCCCGCTCCCACAGGACCTTTACAATTCTCTGTGGGAGCGGGCTTGTCCCGCGAAGGGGGCGACACCGGATTACCGGATAAACACCTGCGGCGTAGTGGTCGACATGTCACCACCCGGCAGCTTGATGTTCTTCACCTTCTCCAGCGTTTCCGGATCGAACACCGCCAGGTCATTGAAGGTGCCGCCCAGGTACAGCTTGTCGCCCTTGGTGTCGAAGGCCACACAGTAGTAAGTGTGGTCCAGATTGGCGGCCTTGATCAGCTTGCGCTGCTTGATGTCATACCGCGCCAGGCGGTTGAGCACCCCGTAGATCTGGTTCGAATCCTTCGGCGAGCGCAGGCCGGTGAAGTACAGCTCGGTCAGGTCGGCGAACTCCTGGGTGTGGGGCTTGCCGGTCTTGAGGTCGACGCTCAGATAGCCATACAGCAGCTCGGCCGTGTTCGGGTCCTGCTTTTCGTCCTTGAACTTGGCGATGGTGTAGAGCATCGAGAACTCGTGGCGCGGGCTCTGGTGCGGCCAGAAATACAGCACGTCCGGCGCGCTGTAGCCCTTGCGGTTCCAGTTGCGCAGCGGCAACGCCACCTCGTACTTGCCGGTCTTGACGTCCATCTTGTACAGGTCGGGCCCGGCGATGAACAGGCTGCCGTCGTCGGCGGCGCGCATCAGGTACACCTGGCGCGGCATCGGGAAGGTGCGCACCGGCTTGGCGTTGACACCGTCGGCGGTGCTGAACACCTCCAGGCGTGGCGGCTTGACCACGTAGTGATCGTTCAGGCGCTGGGTCGGGTTGACCGTGGCGTAGATCTCCTTGCCGTCCGGGCTGATGGCGAACGAGTACATCGACTTGCCGACTTCACCGGGCACGCTCGACAGGTCGGCGTGGAAGGTGGTCTTGCAGGTGTCCAGGTCGATGCCGTAGATGTCGGCATAGTGGTTGTTGAGCACGTAGGCCGTGTGCTTGTCCGGCGCGATCATCGCGGTGCCGGGGCCGAAGCTGCCGGGCAGCTTGCAGCTCTTGTAGAGCGTGTCGCTGGCCACGTCGATCAGGTGCAGGTTGTTCGGGTAGTTGGTGGTGACCAGGTATTCCTGGCCGGCCTTCAGGGCCTTGCCTGTGTCATCGGCCTGCACCGCCCAGGCGCAGGCCGTGGCGGCGATGGTGAGCGCGAGTTGCGCGCAGCGTCCAGCATTCATGCGGTTTCCCCTTGTCATTCTTGTCGGGCCGGTCACTTGTCTTTCGGGAACACGGTGCCGAGGTTGCGCCAGTCGTCCTGGGAGTTGGTCGCCTGGGCGTTCCAGTCCTGGTAGGTGCTCATCATGTCCGGCACCTGGGCCGGCCACCAGCAAGGGTCGGAGCAGCCATACAGGTCGGCCTCCATCGGCTGGCACAGCGAGCTCACGCCGCCAAAGGCGTCCACTTCCCAACCCGGGTCGGTGGTGGCAGTGCAGCCGGCGACGGCGCTCATGGCCATGACTTCTTCGACGCGGTCTTCGGCGGCGGCCTGCTCAAGGATGCGCGCCTTGTTGTTGAGGGGCTTCAAGTGCTTCATGTCAGTGCGCCTTCCGCGGAGTGATGTAGCGATCGATGAAGGCCGGGTTGGCGGCCATGATGCGGCTGTAGACCTCGATGCCGAAGTCGACCCAGTCGCGCATCAGCTCGCAATAGTGGTAGGTCGGGTGCTGCGGGTCGCCGTAGCGCGCGTAGCTTTCGTGGTAGCAGCCACCGGAGCACAGGTTGCGGATCCGGCAGCTCTCGCAACCGGTGTTGCTGCGGTCCAGGCGCTGGGACAGGAAGTCGTTGAGCTGCGCCTGCTTGACGCCCTGGTGCACGTTGCCGAAGGTCGGCAGGCTGGAACCGGTGAAGCGGTGGCACAGGTTCAGCTCGCCCTCGTGGTCCACGGCCAGCATCTTCAGCCCGGCGCCGCACGGCAGGGCCTTCTTGTGGCCCTCGTGGATGTCGGTGATCAGCTGGTGCAGGTTGGAGAAACCGATGTTGCGGTGCTCCAGCGCCGCTTCCAGGTAGCGCCGACCCAGCGCCTTCATGTTGGCGAACACCTCGACCAGTTCTTCGCCGGTGAGGTTGAAGTCGGACATGTCGCCGGAGGTGACCGGGGCGAAGCCGACTTCGGCGAAGCCCATCTCGTTGAACAGGTGGTTCCAGATGGTCTCGACATCGGTGATGCCGCGGGTCAGGGTCACCCGCGCGCCGACCGGGCGGCTGGTGTAGCGCGACAGCAGCATGTCGGCCTTGCGCCGTACCACGTCATAGGTGCCCTGCCCGCCCACGGTGATGCGGTTGCGGTCGTGCACGGTCTTGGGCCCGTCGATGCTCACCGACAGGCCGAAGCGGTGGGCGTTGAGCCAGTCGACGATCTCTTCGGTGAGCAGCGTGGCATTGGTGGTCATGATGAACTCCACCTGCTTGCCCGCCTCGGCGAAACGCCGCTCGCAGTAGGCCACCATGTGCTCGATCAGCGGCCGGTTGGACAGCGGCTCGCCGCCGAAGAACACCACGCTGTAGCGCTGCTCGTCGGGCGACTCCTTGAGCAGCATCTCCACCGAGGCTTCGGCGGTGGCGGTGCTCATCTTCTTGCCCGCCGACGGCTTGTCCAGGTCTTCCTTGTAGCAATAGGTGCAGCTCAGGTTGCAGCCGGTGTTGACGTTGAGCACCACAGTGTTCAGCGCGGTGCGCTCGACCTGCTTGAGGGCGATTTCCGGGGTCAGCGGCGAGCCGTCGCTGACCAGTTCCAGGGCGATCAGCTCGCGCAGGGTTTCCTGGATGTCCTGCCCGGCGAACTGCTGGCCGAGGCGCTGGGTCAGCTCCTCGGCGCTGCAGCCTTGCTGGCGCAGGGTGTCGATGATGCTGCCGGTCACCGCATCGGTGGCGAACAGCGAACTGCTGGGGATATGGAACAGCATGCGGTCAGCGTCGACCTGCACTTCGTGCAGGTTGCGCTCGACCAGGTTCAGTAGTGCGCCCATGGCGACCTCCGAGTAATCGATCCGTTAGATGTGCGCTTGGTGACCGGCCCTTATGGCAAGGGCGGGTTGTTCCAGCGCTGAACGGTGACGATCATGTGCCCCTCGCCCGTCTGGCCGCCGTCAGCCAGGGTGGCGATAACCTTCAGGTTGCCGGCGTTGTTGGTCATCATCTTGCGCGCCGGGTTCGGCCCCGCGCCGCCTGGCACGAAGACGCCGTCGGCCTGCATCTGGCCTGCGAACTTGACGTCTTCGTCCTCGACCGCACGCTCGTTGAACGGCTCGACCTTCCAGGTCGCCGGCAGGTAGCCGATGCGCAGCGGCTGGCCGCTGGCGTCCTTGCCCCAGGCTTCGGCCTCGAAACGGCCCTGGACTTTCGGCACCGAAGCGCCGTTCTCGCCGATACGGGCAATGGAGAAGGCCGGCACCACCTTGACCTCCTCGACCTTGTCGTAGACCGCCAGGTTGACGCCCTTCAACGCCCCGACCGCGATTTCACGCTGGCCTGGCTTGGCATCGGCGGCGGCACGCGCCTTGACCCGCACCAGGGTCGGGGTCTGCTCCAGCACCTCGGTCACTTCGACACCCGCGCCCAGGTCTGGTTTGCCGTCAAGGCCAGTACCCACCAGGGTGATCTCGCTTTCGCCACCGGCCTTGATGAACGCCGGTTGCACCGCCAGCAGGCGCGCCTTGCCTTCCTTCACGGCGGTGAAGTCCAGCCCGCGCTCATCGTGATCGGCCTCGTACATGCGGCCTTTCATCTCGCCATCGAGCGCCGCGAAGACCTGGCGCAGATTGGCCTCGCCGACCTTGACGTTGCCGCGCCACTCATAGCCGTTGTAGAGGATCGCCGAGCCGCTGCCGTTGAACGGCGTGCCGTCGGCGTAGGTGCCTTTGACCTCGACCTTGAAGGTGTCGCCCTGGTCGGGGCTGACCGTCATCACGCCGCGCACGTCGCCTTTGGCGAGCATGTGGCCGCTGAAGGCCCACTGCCCCGGCAAGGCATCGGCCTTGGGCTTGGCCTTCTGCCATTCCGCCCAGGCCGGGCTTTCCAGCGGGAAGCGCTTGGCCAGCTCCGGCACCACCTGGGTCAGGGCGATGTTCAGCCAGTCGCGGTCGCGGGCCTGGGCCTGGTATTCGAGGGACGGCCACTGGCCGAGGTGGAAGTTGACCAGGTGCTCCCATTCCTGCGCCGGGCGGCGCTGCAGGGCGACGCGGGCCCCGGAGTGGCAGCGGCCGCAGGTTTCGCTGAGCATGCTGTCGAAGTGCTCGACGGTGTTCAGGCGGCGCTCCATGGCGTAGCGCACGCCGTCGGTCTCGCTCGGCGCCAGGCCCTGCTTGTCGGCCAGGTACTTGACCAGGGTGCGGCGGTCGTCGTCGCTGATCTGCAGGCCGTGCATCACCTGCATGCGGGCGATGCTCATCAGCCAGCCCTCGGGCGTCTTGCGCTGATGGCTGATGCGGCTGTAGGTATCGTTGCCCTCGGGGATATGGCACCCCATGCACTTGTTCTGCAACAGGCTCGGGCCCTGTTCGGCCGCCATGGCCTGGGTGCCCAGCAGAGCGGCGGCGACAAGCGCCAGTTTGCCCGCATGCTGCCGGAGTCGAGTCGTCTTCAAGGTCAGACCTCCACGGTGTTGTTCTTATCGTTTTCGCACGCTTTGGTACAGCAGGTGTGCATGTGACGGTTGTGATACAGAAACTGTGCCACATGCTTGGAACTCGTTGTATTTCAGGCTCTTAAGGGGTTTTGAAGGCCGTTGTGCGCGGGGTGAGGCCGAGTAGGACCGTGCCATTTCGCGACAGGGTGTATCAGGTTGAGACAGGGCCTGCTGCGCAGGCCATCGCCGGCAAGCCGGCTCCCACAGGCACTCCACAGGGCTTGAGGGCTGTGGGGAACCTTGTGGGAGCCGGCTTGCCGGCGATAGGGCCTCACAGACACTGTTTCACCACCGTCTCACACCGTCTCAAAGTGCAACAGCGCAACCACGCAATCGCACCCTTGCACACGGGCAAACCCAAGGCAGCACAGGCCTTTGCGCCCATTGCACCACCTTGGCACGGCCATTGCGCCATCCCCCGCCACATCCAATGACAAGAGGCACCGCCCCATGCTTTCCGAACTGCCCATCCTGCCCGCCACCCGCGCCTTCCTCGAGCGCAAGCTGAAGATGCGCATCGGCGCCGACTGGCAGGACGCCGCCAGCGGTCGCACCCTGTCGTTCCGCAACCCGGCCACCGGCGAAATCCTCGGTGAAGTCCCGGCCGCCGAGGCCGAAGACGTCGACCGCGCCGTGCGCGCCGCCCGCCAGGCCTTCGACGATTCGCCCTGGAGCCGCCTGCGCCCGCGCGAGCGGCAGAACCTGCTATGGCGCCTGGCCGACCTGATGGAGCGCGATGCGCAGCAGCTGGCTGAGCTGGAGTGCCTGAACAATGGCAAGAGCGCTGCCGTGGCCAAGGTCATGGACGTGCAGCTGGCCATCGATTTCTTGCGCTATATGGCCGGTTGGGCCACCAAGATCGAGGGTAGCACCGTCGAGGCCTCGATGCCGTTGATGCCCAACGACCAGTTCCATGGTTTCGTGCGCCGCGAAGCGGTAGGCGTGGTGGGCGCCATCGTCGCCTGGAACTTCCCGCTGCTGCTGGCCTGCTGGAAGCTCGGCCCGGCCCTGGCCACCGGCTGCACCGTGGTGCTCAAGCCGGCCGACGAAACCCCGCTGTCCGTGCTCAAGCTCGCCGAACTGGTGGATGAAGCCGGCTACCCGGCCGGCGTGCTCAACGTCATCACCGGCACCGGCCTGAACGCCGGCGCCGCACTGAGCCGCCACCCCGGGGTGGACAAGCTGACCTTCACCGGCTCCACCGAAGTGGGCAAGCTGATCGGCAAGGCGGCGATGGACAACATGACCCGCGTGACCCTTGAGCTGGGCGGCAAGTCACCGACCATCGTCATGCCCGACGCCGACCTGCAGCAGGCCGCCGCCGGCGCCGCCACGGCGATCTTCTTCAACCAGGGCCAGGTGTGCTGCGCAGGTTCGCGCCTGTACGTACACCGCAAGCACTTCGACAACGTGGTGGCGGACATCGCCGGCATCGCCAACGGCATGAAGCTGGGCAACGGCCTGGATCCGTCGGTGCAGATGGGCCCGCTGATCTCGGCCAAGCAGCAGGACCGGGTTACCGGCTACATCGAGCTGGGTCGCGAGCTGGGCGCGACCATTGCCTGCGGTGGCGAAGGGTTTGGCCCGGGGTACTTCGTCAAGCCGACGGTGATCGTCGATGTCGACCAGCGCCATCGCCTGGTGCAGGAAGAAATCTTCGGCCCGGTGCTGGTGGCGATGCCGTTCGATGACCTTGATGAAGTGATCGGCATGGCCAACGACAATCCGTATGGGTTGGGGGCGAGCATCTGGTCCAATGATTTGGCGGCGGTGCATCGGATGATTCCGCGGATCAAGTCGGGGTCGGTGTGGGTCAACTGCCACAGCGCGCTGGACCCGGCGCTGCCGTTTGGGGGGTACAAGATGTCTGGGGTGGGGCGTGAGATGGGGGCGGCGGCGATCGAGCATTACACCGAGCTGAAGTCGGTGCTTATCAAGCTTTGATCAGGCATTTGTAGCGACCTTGAGATCGAGCGCCGCCCGCGCGGCGCATCGCGAGCAAGCTCGCTCCTACATTTGTTGCAA
>NZ_AKJC01000081.1 GCF_000282535.1 Pseudomonas sp. GM84
CAGGTACAGCGCAAGCCTTGAATGCTGTGGTGTCCCTGTGGGAGCCGGCTTGCCGGCGATAGGGCCGGAACAGCCCCCACATTCCTCATGGTTGAACACAGCCCCCGCAACCCGCTAAGGTCGCCGCCTTGATTCACGAGAGGCAACCATGGGCTACCTGATTATCGTCGCGCTGATCCAGGCGTTTTCCTTCAGCCTGATCGGCGAGTACCTCGCCGGGCACGTCGACAGCTATTTCGCCGTCCTCGCCCGCGTGCTGCTGGCCGGCCTGGTGTTCCTGCCGCTGACCCGCTGGCGCCAGGTCGAGCCACGCTTCATGCGTTCGATGCTGTTGATCGGTGCGTTGCAGTACGGCATCACCTATGTCTGCCTGTACCTGAGCTTCCGCGTCTTGACGGTGCCGGAAGTGCTGCTGTTCACCATCCTCACGCCGTTGCATGTGACGTTGATCGAGGATGCCCTCAACCGGCGCTTCAACCCCTGGGCACTGCTCGCCGCCCTGGTCGCGGTGGCAGGCGCCGCAGTGATCCGCTTCGACAGCATCAGCGGCGATTTCTTCATCGGCTTCCTGCTGCTGCAACTGGCCAACTTCACCTATGCCGCTGGCCAGGTGCTGTACCGCCACCTGGTCGCCCGCCACCCTAGCGACCTGCCGCACTACAAACGCTTCGGCTACTTCTACCTGGGTGCGTTGATCGTCGTGCTGCCGGCCTTCTTGCTGTTCGGCAACACCCAGCATCTGCCGAGCACCGACGTGCAGTGGCTGGTGCTGTTGTTCCTCGGCCTTTGCCCGACGGCGCTGGGCTTGTACTGGTGGAACAAGGGCGCATGCCTGGTTTCGGGCGGCACGCTGGCGGTCATGAACAACCTGCATGTGCCGGTGGGCTTGCTGCTCAACCTGCTGATCTGGAATCAGCACGAGCCACTGGGGCGGCTGTTCATCGGTGGTGCGATCATTCTGGCGTCGGTCTGGCTGAGCCGCCTGGGCAACCGTGCCGAGGCGCCACTGACGCGCAAGGCCTGACATGCATACCATCTTCGTCATCGTCGCACCGATCTTTGCCCTGATCCTGGTCGGCTACCTGTGCCGCCGGGCCAACAAGCTCGGCGACAAGGCCGCCGCCGAGATCAACAAGATGGTGGTCTGGCTGTGCCTGCCGGCGTTGTTGTTCAAGGTGACGGCCACCGCGACCTGGACCGAGATCTGGCACCCCGGCTTCATCGTGGCGTTCGGCACGGGGGCGCTGGCGATGTTCGTGGTTACCCTGGCCTGGCGCCTGCACGGCGGCCACGGTCTGGTGGCGGCGAGCATCGATGGGCTCAGTGCGGGGTATGCCAACACCGGTTACATCGGCATTCCGCTGTGCCTGCTGCTGTTTGGCCAGCCGGGCCTGCAGCCGGCGCTGATCTCGTCGTTGCTCGTGGTTTGCCTGGTGTTTGCGATTTCGCTGACGTTGATCGAAATCGGCTTGCAGGAAGAGCGGCAGATTGGCCGTGCGGTTGTCGTGGTGGGCAAGGCGCTGGCGAAGAACCCGCTGGTGATCTCGCCGCTGGTGGGGGCGGGCTGGGCGGTGTCCGGGCTGGGGCTGGCGGAGCCGGTGATGCATTTTCTCGACATGCTGGCGTTGGCCACTACGCCTTGTGCGTTGGTGTCGTTGGGGGCATTTCTGGCAGAGAAGCGTACTGGCGCGCAGGCCAGCCCTTGGCCGTTGGTGGCCATGAAGCTGGTGGGGCAGCCGGCGCTGACCTGGGTGCTGGCGTTCAAGGTGTTCAGCCTGCCGACGATGTGGGCGGCGTCGGCGGTGTTGCTGGCAGCGCTGCCGACCGGGACCGGGCCGTTCATGCTGGCGGAGTATTACAACCGGGAGGCGGGGCTGATTTCGCGGACGATTCTGTTGTCGACCGTGGCTTCGTTGGTGACTTTGACAGGGTTGTTGTACTTGCTGGGTTATGCGGGGTAGTTGAGGGCCCATTCGCGGGACAAGCCCGCTCCCACAGGTACATCACAGGTTTCAAGGTTGTGGTGGACTTGTGGGAGCGGGCTTGTCCCGCGAATGGGCCGCAGAGCGGCCCAACAATCTCAAGCCTCGCTCAATTCCTCAAGTCGACGCGGCACCCGCCCCGCCAACCCCACGCGCATGTCATTGCCACTCGGCTGCTGATACAAACTCAAGCCAAACTCCGGCAACACCGCCAGCAGGTAATCGAAGATATCCCCCTGAATCCGCTCGTACTCCGCCCACACCGTGGTGGTGGTGAAGCAGTAGATCTCCAGCGGCACGCCTTCGGCCGTGGTCTGCATCTGCCGGACCATGCAGGTCATGCCCTGGTGCACATTGGGGTGATTCTTCAGATAGGCCAGGGCAAAGGCACGGAAGGTGCCGATATTGGTCAGCTTGCGGCGGTTGGCCGCCAGCTCGGGCACCGGCCCCAGGGCCTCGTTCCAGGCCTGCAGCTCCTGGCGCTTGGTGGCCAGGTAGTCGCCCAGGAGGCGTACCTGGCCCAGGCGCTGTTCCTCTTCCTGGGTCAGAAAGCGCACGCCCGCCGCGTCGATGAACAGGCTGCGCTTGATCCGCCGCCCGCCCGATTGCTGCATGCCGCGGTAGTTGCGAAACGACTCGCTCATCAGGCGCCAGGTGGGGATGGAGACGATGGTCTTGTCGAAGTTCTGCACCTTCACCGTGTGCAAGGTGATGTCCACCACATCGCCATCGGCACCGACCTGGGGCATCTCGATCCAGTCACCCACGTGCAGCATGTCGTTGCTGGTCAGCTGCACGCTGGCGACGAACGACAGCAGGGTGTCCTTGTACACCAACAGCAGCACCGCCGACATCGCACCCAGGCCCGACAGCAGCAACAGCGGCGAGCGGTCGATCAGGGTGGCGACGATGACGATCGAGGCGAAGATCCACAGCATCATCTTGGCCAGCTGCACATAGCCCTTGATCGAGCGGGTGCGGGCGTGCTCGGTGCGGGCATAGATGTCCAGCAGGCCATCGAGCAGGCACGACAGCGCCAGGGTCATGAACAACAGGGTGAAGGCCAGGGCGACATTGCCAAGGAAGTGAGCGGCGGTATCGGACAGCTCCGGCACCAGTTTCAGGCCGAACTGGATGACCAGTGAGGGTGTGGTCTGCGCCAGGCGGTGGAAGACCTTGTTGTGGCGCAGGTCGTCGAGCCATTTGAGCGCCGGCTGGCGGGCCAGCAGGCGGGTGCCGTGGAGAATCAGAAAGCGCGCCAGGCGGCCGACTACCAGGGAAATCAGCAGCAGCACGGTCAGGCCGATAGCGGCGTGGAGCATGGGGTGTTGGTCGAGGGTGCCCCACAGGTCGAGGCTGTCGCGCCAGATTTTTTGCATGTCCATGAGGTTCAAAACGGTCTTTGCTTGCGAAAAGAAGAGGCATTAGAGCGCGGATGGCGACAAAGTTGCCAAAAGAAATTCGGCTCTTGCGGCAGAAAACGTTACCCTATGCAACTGAATTTCCCCGCACTTGCCTGAGGTTACCTCCGTGTTCTCCCAATTCGCCCTGCATGAACGCCTGCTTAAAGCCGTGGCCGAGCTTAAATTTGTCGAGCCAACCCCGGTGCAGGCCGCGGCCATCCCCCTGGCCCTGCAAGGGCGCGACCTGCGTGTGACGGCACAGACCGGCAGCGGCAAGACCGCCGCCTTCGTCCTGCCGCTGCTCAACCGTCTGGTCGACCTGAGCGGCCCGCGCGTCGAGATCCGCGCGCTGATCCTGCTGCCAACCCGCGAGCTGGCCCAGCAAACCCTCAAGCAAGTGCAACTGTTCTCGCAGTTCACCTACATCAAGTCGGGCCTGGTGACAGGCGGTGAAGACTTCAAGGAACAAGCGGCCATGCTGCGCAAGGTGCCGGACGTGCTGATCGGCACCCCAGGTCGCCTGCTCGAGCAGCTCAACGCGGGCAACCTCGACCTGTCCCACGTGCAGGTGATGATCCTCGACGAAGCCGACCGTATGCTCGACATGGGCTTCGCCGAAGACATGGAGCGCCTGTGCAAGGAATGCGAGAACCGCGAGCAGACCCTGCTGTTCTCCGCCACCACCGGTGGTGCGGCCCTGCGCGACATCATCGGCAAGGTGCTGAAAGACCCAGAGCACCTGATGCTCAACAGCGTCTCGCAGCTGGCCGAAGGCACCCGCCAACAGATCATCACTGCCGACCACGACCAGCACAAAGAGCAGATCGTGCAGTGGCTGCTGGCCAATGAAACCTTCGACAAGGCGATCATCTTCACCAACACCCGCGCCCTGGCTGACCGCATCTACGGCCACCTGGTCGCCAAGGATGTGAAGGCCTTCGTCCTGCACGGCGAGAAGGACCAGAAAGACCGCAAGCTGGCCATCGAGCGCTTCAAGCAGGGCAGCTCCAAGGTACTGGTGGCCACCGATGTGGCGGCCCGTGGCCTGGACATCGACGGCCTGGACCTGGTCATCAACTTCGACATGCCGCGCAGCGGCGACGAGTACGTGCACCGTATCGGTCGTACGGGTCGTGCGGGTGGCGAAGGTCTGGCGATCTCGCTGATCACCCACAACGACTGGAACCTCATGTCCAGCATCGAACGCTACCTCAAGCAGCAGTTCGAGCGCCGGGTGATCAAGGAAGTCAAAGGCACCTACAACGGGCCGAAGAAGGTCAAGGCGTCGGGCAAGGCTGTCGGCACCAAGAAGAAAAAGGTCGAGAAGAAGGGCAGCGACAAGAAGGCCGCAGCCAAGCGCAAGCCTACCGCCAAGCCGAAGGCCAATGCACCGCTGGCCAGCTCCGACGGCCTGGCACCGCTGAAGAAGCGCAAGCCTGCGGCTGAGTAATCAGCTTCAGGCCCTATCGCCGGCAAGCCGGCTCCCACAGGTACGCCACAGTATTCGAAACGTGTGGTGTCCTGTGGGAGCCGGCTTGCCGGCGATAGGCTCGCCACAGCAATCCATCAATCAGCCTTTTTCTCTGCTGTCTTCAGTTCCTTGATCCGTTTGTCGATCAGCTGACACTTGTCGGGCAAGTCCTTGCTCGCCGTCCCCAGCTCCATCCCCTGGAGCTCATCATTGATCTCCTTGGCTTTCTGCGGGTTCTGCTCGGTCAACTGGCTCACCAGCCCGGCCAGCTCCTCACGTTTTTGTGTGGCCTCTTCCGGCGTGCAGGCCCAGGCGGGCAGGGCGCAGAACAGGGTAGTGGCACAGGCGATGCGCAGCAGCGGTTTCATCCTTACTACCTCCGGCAGTTGGGTATGCCCGGTGGAGAGGCTTGAGTTCCAGCAAGTTCAATGCATGCGACCGCTGGCGTTTGGGCCGGTCATCATTCCTGCGCTTTCGTAGTCCTTTTCTGAAGCTGCCAATTGCAAGTTGGCGATATTGATCCTCCAGCAGCACTGCACTAGCCTCGCTCTCAAACAGGAGGCGTTCCATGTTCTTTGAGACCAATACATCGAAAACTGATTGGGCTCGCCTGGCTCGGCAGGACGACAAGGATATCGACACATCGGATGTTCCAGAGCTGGATGAGGATTTCTTCCGCCACGCTGAGCTGCGAGTACCTGCCAAGCAGACAGTTACGATTCGCCTGGATGCCGATGTGCTTGCCTGGTTCAAGGCGCAAGGGGCGGGCTATCAGACTCGGATCAACCAATTGCTGCGCCAGTACATGCAAGCCCAGCAGCGAGACCGCTGATTTCTTTCGGAACGCTCTCGATCACCGTCTGGTCCCAAGCTGTGTACCCCTTCGTCCACAGCAAGAGGCCATCGCCATGAGCATCACCTACGACTGGGACCTGATCGAGCGCTTGCTGCACGAAGTGCAGAACGGCGCCGGTCACAACTTCACGCCGCGCCCCTATGCCGAGCAGCACGCTGCGGCGCTGGCCGCCAAGGGGCAGCCGGTGGGTGACATCGACCATCTGAAAACCCGCGCTTGCGAATACGAGAAGCTGCTGTTCGAACGCGGTTTCATCGACAGTCGGGCGCCGGAGGATGGCGGCACGGGTGAAAACTTCGTGCTCACCGAGCGCGGTTCGCGGTTGCTTAGCCTGCTCGACAGCAGCATCCCCGGCTTCGAGCACCCGCGCCAGGTGCTGGACGAGCAGGAAGATGCCCTGGACGAAGCCACGTTCGATCGGGTGTCCGCCAAGGCACAAATCGCTTGAGGTCGTTTTGAGGCTGGCAAGGGTGGTCCAGGAAAACCGATAATCGGTCCTTCTTGAAAACTGCCGAGCCTTTGCCATGCCATCGATCACCCTGGAGGGCCGCCCATGAGCGCGGCCCGCAAGAACCCCGATGCCTTTGCCTTTCAGGTCATGCTGGGGCTGTGCCTGATCTGGGGCTGCCAACAGGTCTTGATCAAGACGGCCGCCGTCGATATCGCACCGGTGATGCAGGCGGCCCTGCGCAACTGCCTGGCAGCGGTGCTGGTAGGTGGGGTGATCTGCTGGCGCGGCGGCTGGGGGCAGGTGAGCACGACCTGGCGTGGCGGCCTGCTGGCCGGCGGGCTGTTTGGTATTGAATTTCTGTTCATTGCCGAGGGGCTGAAACTGACATCGGCTGCGCACATGTCGGTGTTCCTCTACACCGCACCGGTGTTCACGGCACTCGGCCTGCACTTCATGTTGCCCAGCGAGCGCCTGCGCTTGCTGCAATGGCTGGGCATCTTGCTGGCGTTTGGCGGGATTGCCACCGCGTTTGCCGGTGGCATGTCGTTCGAGGACATGGATGGGCGCATGCTGCTTGGCGATGCCTTTGGAGTACTGGCCGGCCTGGCCTGGGGCGCGACGACCGTGGTGGTGCGCGGCTCGCGATTGTCCGATGCCCCGGCGACCCTGACCCTGTTCTACCAGCTGGCGGTGGGCTTTGTCGGGTTGCTGCTGATTGCCCTGCTCAGCGGGCAGATTGACCAGGTGTCGTGGACGCCCTTGGCGATTGGCAGTGTGCTGTTCCAGGGCATCGTGGTTTCGTTCGTCAGCTACCTGACCTGGTTCTGGTTGCTGCGCAAGTACCTGGCCTCGAACCTGGCGGTGTTTTCGTTCATTACGCCGTTGTTCGGCGTGACCTTTGGGGTGTTGTTGCTGGATGAGCCCTTGAGCGTGAACTTTGTGCTTGGGGCGGTGATGGTGTTGCTGGGGGTGGTTCTGGTGAGTGCGGAGCCCTGGGTGAAGCAGCAGTTGCGCAGGTTTGTGGGATAAAGGTTGTCTGTACCGGCCCTATC
>NZ_AKJC01000082.1 GCF_000282535.1 Pseudomonas sp. GM84
CTGACAACCATGGCCTATCAGACATAGGCACGTTGCAACAGATGTAGGAGCGAGCTTGCTCGCGATGCGCCGCGCGGGCGGCGCTCGATCTCAAACGCCCCGCCGAACCTCAGGCGGTCGCCAGCCCTGCAGGCACGTGCTCACGGCGAATGCTCGCCAAGGGGATGGCCACCAGCATCAACGTCAGCACCACGGTAACCCCAATGCCCCAGGCCGCCAGACTAAACCCGCCCAGCGAGATCAACCCTCCGGAAATCGCCGGCCCTACCGCCAGCCCCAGGCTCAGGAAGCTGCTCGCTGCAGCCACCACACGCCCTTCGCGGTCCAGCGCCGCAGCCAGCCCGGTCAGGTAGCTCAAGGCATAGAAGTAGGTGATGCAGATGGTCATCACACCGATGGTGTACATGCTCTTGGAGTGCTCGCCCAGCACGTAGCAAAGGCTGGTCGCGCCGGTCAGCAGAATGGCCAGGATCACCGGGGTGCTCAGGCCGAAGCGCTTGCCGATCATCGCCGCCAGCAGCGGACCGATCAGGCCGACGAACGACTGGAACGACAGCAACACGCCCAGTTCGTCACCGTTGTAGCCGACCAGGGTGCCGATGCGCTCGACGAACGCCCAGCCCATGGTGTCGCGGGCCTGGAACACGAACATCGCCAGCATCATGCAGATGGCCGGCAGGCTCAGCAGCACATTGCCAGGGCCTTTGTGCGTCGCCACCGTCGCTTCGAGCACCGGTGCACGCTGCTCCATCACCGGGATCGCCAGCAGCATGACCGCCATGGTCGCGGCCATGGCGTTGTACAGCCCGGCCAGGCCGTACAGCGCCATGACCTTGGCATAGCCGAGCATGACCACGATCATCAGCAGCACCGAGAGGATGTTCATGTGCCCGGCGATACGGTCGGGCTGCTTGGCGCTGGCCACGCAGGCGTTGCCGCACGCCAGCGCAAGGCCCGCGCCGACCCCGGCCACGCAGCGCACGGCGCCCAGGGCATAAAGGTCGGTCATGTGCGCACTGACCAGGTTGGCGGCGATCGCCAGCAGGGTGCCACCCAACGCCAGGGTGCGGCGCGGGGCGCGGCCCATGAGCGGCGCTACCAGCAGGGAGGCGAGCATGGTGAAGATGAATTCGGCCGACATCAGCAACCCGGCCTGGGCCTCGTTGAGCTTGAGGTCATTGATGATCGCGCTGATCAGGAACGGTAGCGCCCAAAGGCCGAGCAGGCCCACACCATAAGCGGAGGCGGCGGCGGAGAACACCAGGCTCCAGCTCTCGGGCAAGGCATTGCGTATTGTTGTTTTCATCGGGGTAATCCCTGGTTGGCATGCACAGCGTTACTAAAAAGCGCGCCAGTATGGCGCGCTCGTGGGAAAAAAACTTACTGCTGCAGACTTTCGTCGACAGGCGTACCGTCGTCGTACTGCGACAGCCAGGTGACCATGGCGTCGCGGTAACGGGTGAAGCCCTTGTAGTCGACCAGTTCCTGGTCCAGGTCGCGGATCACCCGGTGCATGCGCTTGGCCCACTGCGGCGCGGCCTCGGCCAGTTCCTTGAGGCTGACCAGGTAGGTGCGCACCGGGAACAGCACGGCGTTGCTGCGCGGCAGGCGGTGCAGCGGTTGCAGCTCGATGCGCAGGTTGACCAGCTCGCCGGCGTTTTCCGCGGTCACGGTGGTGCGGTCCGGGGCCCAGTCCGGCAAGGTCTCGGCCGAGGTTTCCAGGCGCGGGTTGACGGTGATCGACCAGTTGGTGCGGCGCACCGGGTGGCCTGGGCGCAGGCGCAGCAGGAACTTCAGGGCGCGCTGCAGGATGCCCATCTCGTGCAGTTTCGGCACCGGGCCGTGGAACTCCATGAAGCTCATGCCCAGGTTGAAGCGCAGCGAATAGTCGGCGCGCTGGGTGGCCATACCGGCGCCCATCACCAGGGTCTCGTCACGCTCTTCGAGGAGGATGAATTCGCCCTGGGCCTGGCGGGTGATGTATTCCATCGGTTCCATCGGCAGGGTGCTGGCGTCGCCGAAGGTGAAGGTCTGGTCGATCTGCAGCGGGCGGTTGATCCAGTGCCACTGGCTGCCGTTCTTCTCCAGGGTGAAGTGCTCGGGGAAGTCCCGCGAGTAGGACTCCATCAGCAGCTCCAGCAAGTCCCACTGCGCTTCCATCATGTGCGGCAGCGCGGCGTAGTGCACGCCCGGCTGGCTGTCGAGGGTCTGCGCCCGGTGGTGGCACTCGGAGATGTAGTGCTCGTCGATGTCGAACTGGGCGCGCAGGGCGCCGACGCCGAACGGCACATGCGGCTCGACGTTCATCGAGTACATGTACTGGTCTTCCGGGTAAGGGAAGGGCAGGCGCAGGATGGCGTCGCGGCTGTTGCTGTAGGAGTAGTCGTCGGAATAGGTTTCGATCGGCTTGAACACGGTCATGGTTTCTTGTTCTCGTCTCAGAGGTCTACGACCAGGCGGCTGCAGGAGGCCCGGGATACGCACGGCATGAATTTGCGTTGGCTCAGCTTGTCTTCGTCGCTCAGCCAGTCGTCGCGGTGATCCAGCTCACCGTCGAGGTCCAGCACTTCGGTCTCGCAGTAACCGCAGGCACCGCCACGGCACAGGTAGGGCACCTTGTAGCCAGCCTGCTCGGCGGCTTCGAGCAGCGACTGGTCCGGCGGCACGTCGATGGTCACGCCCTGGCGGGCCAGGGTGACGCTGAACGGCTGGCCGGTGGAGCCTTGCTCGGTGAAGCGCTCGAAGTGGATGTGGCTGTCGGTCCAGCCCAGGGCGTGGGCGCTGTCGACGGTGTCGTCGATCATGCTGTCCGGGCCGCAGACGTAGACGTGGCTGCCCAGCGGACGCTCGGCGAGGATGCCGCGGATGTCCATGCGCTCATCCTGGCCTTGCACATAAAGGTGCACACGGGCGCCATAACGGGCTTGCAGTTCCAGGCCCAGCGCGGTGTGCTCCGGGCCGCGCACGGCCAGGTGCAGCTCGAAGCTGGCCTGCTTGGTGTGCAGCTCTTCCATCTGCGAGTAAACCGGGGTGATCCCCACGCCCCCGGCGATGAACACGTGCTGGCGGGCATGCTTGGCCAGCGGGAACAGGTTGGCCGGCTGCAGAATCTGCAGCAGCGCACCTTCTGTCACGGCTTCGTGCAGGTGGCGCGAGCCGCCCCGGCCGTCTTCGACTCGGCGTACGGCGATCTGGTAGGCGCTGGAATCGTAGGGCGAGCCCATCAGCGAATAGGCGTTGCGGTGGGTCTTGTCACCGTCCTGCATCACCACCACCACATGGCTGCCGCCAGAGAACGCCGGCAGGTGCTTGCCGTCCGGGTCGACGAACGTGAAGCGCTTGATCTCCGGGGTGAGCGTCTCGATGCGGGTGACCCGCACGCTGAGGGTTCCGTTGTGGGTGTTCATGTGTCGAGCTCCTCGGCAGCTGGCATTTCGCCCGGGACTTCACCGTCGGCCTTGATGCCCTGGAACGCAGCCAGGCGGCGGGAGTAGTGGTCGCGTACCACGAGGTCCAGCTGGCAGCCGGGGCAGGTGAAGACGCGGTGAGTGACGTTCTCGGTGTAGGTGTCGCAGTGGGCGCACCAGACGCGGCGCACCAGGGTGCCGCTGTGTTCGCGCAGCACTTCGTCACGGTTCAGGTCCACCGCGTTGGCGGCCTGCATGGTGGTGCCGATGAAGCTTTCCGAACCGCTCAGGTACAGGCGGGTGCCCATGTGCGCGCTTTCCAGCAGGCGGCGCAGGCCGTCGATCAGCGCCTGGTTGCTGTCGAACACCTGCAGGTCGCCCACCTGGGCCTGGCGCAGTTCTGCCAGGTGGTTGTGCCCGGAAAACGACTCGGTCGAGTAGAGCAGGGTGCTGGCCTGGCGCTGGCCGGGGGTCATGTCGCCGATCAGGCGCAGCATGGCCGCGCCGCCGCTGCCCTGGCCGACGACCAGGTGGCGCAGGCCCCCTGTCATCGGTTGCAGGCGGTCATAGACCGGGCGGCTCTTGATGCCGGTGATAAGCATGGATGTCACACCTCGTTCAGGTGATGGCAGGGCGCACGGTCAGCGCTTAAAGCCATATTACCTATTGTGTTATATGTTTTATGACGAAAGCGAAGCTGTCTCAGTGCTTGAACATCACGTGGCGCACGCAGGTGTAGTCTTCCAGCCCGTACATGGACATGTCCTTGCCGTAGCCGGACTGCTTCATGCCGCCATGGGGCATTTCGCTGACCAGCATGAAGTGCGTGTTGACCCAGGTGCAGCCGTACTGCAGGCGCGCGGCCAGGCGGTTGGCGCGGCCCACGTCACGGGTCCAGACCGACGAGGCGAGGCCGTAGTCGGAGTCGTTGGCAAAGGCCAGGGCCTGGGCTTCGTCGCTGAACGGGGTGACGCTGACCACCGGGCCGAAGACTTCGCGCTGGACGATCTCGTCGTCCTGGCGGGCATCGGCCAGCACGGTCGGCTCGAAGAAGTAGCCGGGGCCCGGTACACGGTTGCCGCCGGTGATGACGCGAATGTGCGGCTGCGCCTTGGCGCGCTCGACAAAGCCTGCCACGCGCTCCAGGTGGTCGCGGGTGATCAGCGGGCCCAGCTCGGTTTGCGGGTCGTCCTGCAGGCCATGGCGAATGCTGCCGACCGCTTCGCCAAGCTTCTGCACGAAGGTCTCGTAGACGCCTTGCTGCACATACAGGCGGCAGGCGGCAGTGCAGTCCTGGCCGGCGTTGTAGAAGCCGAAGGCGCGGATGCCTTCGACCGCGGCGTCGATGTCGGCGTCGTCGAAGATCAGCACCGGGGCCTTGCCGCCCAGTTCCATGTGGGTGCGCTTCACGCTGCTGGCGGTGTTGGCGACGATGCGCGCGCCGGTGGCCACGGAGCCGGTCAGCGACACCAGGCGCACTTTCGGGTGGGTCACCAGCGGCTCGCCCACGCTCGGGCCTTTGCCGAAGAGGATGTTGACCACCCCGGCCGGGAACAGCTCGTTGATGATCTCGGCCAGCTTCAGTGCGGTCAGCGGGGTCTGCTCGGAAGGCTTGAGCACCACGCAGTTACCGGCGGCCAGGGCAGGGGCGAGCTTCCAGGCGACCATCATCAGCGGGTAGTTCCACGGCGCGATGGAGGCGATCACGCCCAGTGGGTCGCGGCGAATCATCGAGGTGTGGCCGGGCAGGTACTCGCCACCGGCCGAGCCGTTCATGCAGCGGCTGGCACCGGCAAAGAAGCGGAACACGTCGGCCACGGCTGGAATTTCGTCGTTGAGCGCGGCCTGGTAGGGCTTGCCGCAGTTCTGCGACTCCAGGTAGGCGAACACCTCGGCCTGCGCTTCGATCCGGTCGGCAAGCTTGAGCAGCAGGGCGGCGCGGTCCTTGGGCGGGGTTTGCGACCAGGCATCGAACGCCTGATCGGCTGCCTGCACGGCGCCATCCACCTGTGCACTGCTGGCTTCGTTGATTGTGACCATGACTTCACCCAGGGAGGGGTTGTACACAGCATGGCTGGCGCCGTCACCTGCGATCAGCTGGCCGTTGATCAGTAGTTTCGTTTGCATGGCGGTTCCCTTGAGGGGTTTTATCGTTGTGGTAAACCGTAAACATATGAAAACATATCTTAATGTTTGAAGTTTGCCAACTCCCCTGGCGATAATAGGTCGTGCGCCGCATTCAAGCGGTTGCAGCGGCGTTGCAGCGACCGTATCAGCCACCGCCCATTCGCTATAAGATACGGAACTGAACGTTTAACCCGTTGCCCCAAGGCCTGGTCGAACACACTGAATAGGGAGAGTCAATGAGTGCCCTGAATACTGCCCGCAGCACCGCGTTCATTCGCCTGCGCCAGGAAGGCCGTACCGACGAAGTGGCGCGGCGGCTGGTGGAGGCCATCGAACTGGGGCTGTTCACCGAAGGCCAGCAACTGCCCAGCGAAAGCGAACTGGCGCTGCAGTTGGGGGTGGCCACCGTGACCTTGCGCGAAGCGTTGGTGGTCCTGCGCCAGCGCGGGCTGATCGAAACCCGTCGCGGGCGCAACGGCGGCAGCTTCGTCTGCGCGCCGGTGGAACTGCCCGAGCCGCTGTTGCTGAGCCGCCTGCGCGAAATGAGCGGCCCCGACCTGCGCGACCTGGGCGATGAGCAGATGGCGATTTCCGGCACCGCCGCGCGCCTGGCCGCCCAGCGCAGCTCCCGCGAGCAACAGGCGCGCATCGCCCAGCACATCGAGTCGCTGAAGCAGGCCACCACCCGCCTGGCCCGGCACCGCGCCGATGCGCGGTTCCATATCGAGGTGGCGGCAGCGGCCCAGTCGTTGCGCCTGACCCATGCCGAGATGCGCCTGCAGTCGGAAGTCGGCGAGCTGCTGTGGATGGAAGCCGCCGGCGGCGGCGAAGTCAGCGTGATCGAACACGAGCACCGGGCGATTCTCGACGCCCTGGTCAACGGTGACGCGGTGCTCGCCGGCGCGCTGGCCGAGGCCCATGTCAGCCGCGGCATCAAGCGCCTGATGGCGCTGCGCCTGGAGTTGCTGGCCGGTAGCGAAAGCCCGGCCTGATCCCTTGACCACAACACCCTACAAGAATAACTGCGTGAGGAAATGCCATGTCTACCGCAATCGATAGCGACCCTCTGCTGCTGTGTGCCCAGCAGCTCAACAGCACGGTGGGCACCGTCTTCGGCCAGGTGCGGCAGTTGGTGGATGTGGCGGTCGAGCAGTGGACGCGGGTGCTCGCCGAAGGGCGCCAGCCGGCCTCCAAGGACCTGGCCTTGCTGCGCCCGGCCATCGACGAGCAACTGCTGGCCACCGGCGCGTTCGGTTGCGGGGGCGGGGTGATCGTCGAGCCCGGCTGCCTGGCGGACCGCGAAATGCACCTGGAGTGGTGGTACCTGGCCGATGGCGGCAAGACCCTGCCGCTGCGCCCTAACTTCGACCGGCGCCGGGAAAACTTCTACGACTACACCAACATGCCCTGGTACGCGCGCCCGCGCGACTCGCGCAACAGCAGCGTCGAAGGCCCCTACGTGGACCTTTACGGCACCAACATGTACGTGCTGACCTTCACCATGCCGATCCTCGTCGAGGGGCACTTCATTGGTGTCGCGGGGCTCGACCTGTCGCTGCACAACCTGGAGAAGATGCTGGTGTGCAGCCTCATGCGTCTTGAGCACGAAGCCGTATTGATCAGTGCCGATGGACGCATCATCGCCGCCAACACCGCCAACTGGATGGTTGGCGACCTGGCGCCCAAACTGCTCGATCCCACCCCGCTTGGCGGCGTGCGCCTGGTCCTGGAAGAGCCCGAGGCCGGCTGGTCGCTGATTCGCTTGCCATCCCCTCGGCGCTGAAAATTGCGCGATCGTTAACCTGAGCGTAACGATCGCGCACCCGGCTTGATTGATCGGGTCGGCTAGCCCGTCCTACTGTGCCTCCACGACAGCGAACCCGTGGAGTCACAAATGACCACAACGAAGAATCCACCGCCGCAATGGTCCAGGCGGCGCGCCGAGAAGCAGCGCCGCCTGGAACGCGTCCGCCACCTCGCCGACGGCGTGGTGCTGCCGACCGAGCGCATCGTCGAAGCCCTGGAACTGCTGATCGCCCCCGGCGACCGGGTGGTGCTCGAAGGCAACAACCAGAAGCAGGCCGACTTCCTCTCACGTTCCCTGGCCAAGGCCGACCCCGAACGCCTGCACGACCTGCACATGATCATGCCCAGCGTCAGCCGCGCCGAGCACCTTGACCTGTTCGAGCGCGGCATTGCACGCAAGCTCGATTTCTCCTTCGCCGGCCCGCAGAGCCTGCGCATCGGCCAGTTGCTGGAAGACGGCCTGCTCGAAGTCGGCGCCATCCATACCTATATCGAGCTGTACTCGCGGCTGCTGGTCGACCTGATCCCCAACGTCACCCTGGTCGCCGGTTTCATGGCCGACCGCGAAGGCAACCTGTACACCGGCCCCAGCACCGAAGACACCCCGGCGCTGGTAGAGCCGGCCGCGTTCAGCGACGGCCTGGTGATTGCCCAGGTCAACCAGCTGGTGGACCGGGTCGACGACCTGCCACGGGTCGATATCCCGGCCTCGTGGGTGGATTTCGTGGTGGTCGCCGACCAGCCGTTCTACATCGAGCCGCTGTTTACCCGCGACCCGCGCCACATCAAGCCCGTGCACGTGCTGATGGCGATGATGGCGATCCGCGGCATCTACGAAAAACACCAGGTGCAGTCGCTGAACCACGGCATCGGCTTCAACACCGCCGCCATCGAGCTGATCCTGCCGACCTACGGCGAATCGCTGGGCCTGAAGGGCAAGATCTGCCGCAACTGGACCCTCAACCCGCACCCGACGCTGATTCCGGCCATCGAGACCGGCTGGGTCGAAAGCGTGCACTGCTTCGGCACCGAGCTGGGCATGGAAGACTACATCGCCCAGCGCCCGGACGTGTTCTTCACCGGCCGCGACGGTTCCTTGCGCTCCAACCGCATGATGTGCCAGCTGGCCGGGCAGTACGCGGTCGACCTGTTCATCGGCGCCACCTTGCAGGTCGATGGCGATGGTCATTCCTCCACCGTCACCCGTGGCCGCCTGGCCGGTTTCGGCGGAGCCCCGAACATGGGCCACGACCCGCGCGGCCGCCGCCACGCGACCCCGGCCTGGCTGGACATGACCGTGCCCGACACGATGCTCGAACGCGGCCGCAAGCTGGTGGTACAGATGGTCGAGACCTACCAGGAAGGCGGCAAGCCCACCTTCGTCGAGACCCTCGACGCGGTCGAGGTGGCGAAGAAGGCCGGCATGCCGCTGGCGCCGGTGATGATCTACGGCGACGACGTCACCCACCTGCTCACCGAAGAGGGCATCGCCTACCTGTACAAGGCACGCAGCCTGGAGGAGCGCCAGCAGATGATCGCCGCCGTGGCCGGCGTCACCGCCATCGGCTTGCGGCACGACCCCAAGGACACCCTGCGCCTGCGCCAGCAAGGCCTGGTGGCCTTGCCTGAAGACCTCGGCATCCGCCGCACCGACGCCAGCCGCGAACTGCTCGCCGCGCGCAGCATCGCCGACCTGGTCGAGTGGTCCGGCGGCCTCTACAACCCGCCCGCACGGTTCAGGAGCTGGTAATGAAAGCCCTCGACCTGCAACCTCATCAACCCAACACGATCCCTGTGGGAGCCGGCTTGTCGTGGCGACGAACCGCGGCGATAGGGCCAGCAAAAACAACCGCAATCCCGCTGGTCGATCACCTGGCCGACCTCGCCGTCGAATCCCTGATCGACGAAGCCGAGCTCTCCCCCAAACCCGGCCTGGTCGACCGCCGCAGCAGCGGCGCCCACAGCGACATGACCCTGGCCCTGATGCACGCCTCGGCCCTGTCCCTGTGGCCCTGCCTGCGCCAGATGGCCGAAGCCGCCGAGCAGCATGGCCAGATCGGCGTCCCCCTGCGCACCGCCTTGGGCCGCATCGGTCGCGACGGCGAGGCGGTAATGCTGGCCACCACCGGCGGCGTCAACACCCACCGCGGCGCAATCTGGGCCCTGGGCCTGCTGGTGGCAGCCCGCGCCCTGGACACCCGCGCCGATGCCGCCACGGTGGCAGCCCGCGCCGGCCGTATCGCCCTGATCGATGACCCGGCCGCCATCGCCCCCGACAGCCACGGCAACCAGGTACGCCGCCGTTACGGCGCCAGCGGTGCCCGCGAACAGGCCCAGCAAGGCTTCCCGGCGGTCATCGAACACGGCCTGCCGCAACTGCGCCGCAGCCGCGCCGCCGGTGCCAGCGAAAACCACGCCCGGCTCGATGCCCTGCTGGCGATCATGGCCGCCCTGAGCGACACCTGCGTGCTCTGGCGCGCAGGCCCCCAAGGCCTGCAAGCGCTGCAGCAGGGCGCCCGCGCCGTACTCGCCGCCGGCGGTTGCGCCAGCCTGGACGGGCGCCGCCAGCTACGCCTGCTCGACACCCAGTTGCTGCACATGAATGCCTCGCCAGGGGGCGCCGCCGATTTGCTGGCCGCCTGCCTGTTCCTCGACAAGACCGGGAGCCTGTGACATGGAAACCCTGACCTTTCAATTCCCCGCCGCCGAACCTGGCCGTGGCCGCACCCTGGTCGGTTGCGTCAGCTCCGGCGACCTTGAAGTGCTGATCGAACCCGGCACCCCCGGCCAACTGGACATCCAGGTGGTGACCTCGGTCAACGGCAGCAGCGCCCGCTGGAGCCAGCTGTTCAAGCGCCTGTTCGACGGCCGCAGCGTGCCGGCCGTGAAGATCGACATCCATGATTTCGGCGCCACCCCCGGCGTGGTGCGCCTGCGCCTGGAGCAAGGTTTCGAGGAGATCGGCCATGACTGACATCGCACGCCTGCTGCAGAGCCGCAGCTTCGTCGAACTGGGTGCACGCCAGCGCGCCCGTGCCTTGCTCGACCCCGGCAGCTTTCGCGAACTGCTCGGGCCCTTCGAACGGCTGATGTCGCCCTGGCTGCCGCGCCAGGGCATCGTGCCCCAGGCCGATGACGGCGTGGTCATCGCCAAGGGCCTGCTCGATGGCCGCAACACCGTCATCGCCGCCATCGAAGGCGCCTTCCAGGGCGGCAGCATGGGGGAGGTGGGCGGGGCCAAGATTGCCGGCGCTCTGGAGCTGGCCATCGAAGACAACCGCAACGGCATCCCCACCTGCGCCGTGCTGCTGCTGGAAACCGGCGGTGTGCGCCTGCAGGAGGCCAACCTGGGCCTGGCGGCGATTGCCGAGATCCAGGCAGCCATCGTCGAGCTGCGTGCCTATCAGCCGGTGGTCGGTCTGGTCGCAGGCTCGGTCGGCTGCTTCGGCGGCATGTCCATCGCCGCCGGCCTGTGCAGCCACCTGCTGGTCACCCGCGAAGCGCGCCTGGGCCTCAACGGCCCGCAAGTGATCGAACAGGAAGCCGGCATCGCCGAGTACGACGCCAAGGACCGGCCGTTCATCTGGAGCCTGACCGGTGGCGAGCAGCGCCATGCCAGCGGCCTGGTGGACGGCTACGTGGCCGACGACGTCGACAGCATTCGCCAGCAGCTGCTGCAGCTGCTGGACACCGCGCCCGCCGACCGCGCCGGCCAGCACGCCTGGTACCTGGAGCGGCTGGCAAGCCTGGGCGACGACTGCCCGCAACTGGATGCCGCCGCCGTGCGCGCCCTTTACCAAGGAGATGCCCCATGAACCGTGCCTTGAACTGGCTGCCGGGCCTGGCCGGTGGCGAAGCCCTGCCGGGCTATCCCGCCTCGGTGAAGGTCATCGACGGCGAACTGGACCACCGCCTGGCGCGCTTCATCGCCGTGGTGCCGGATGCGCACAACCCGTTTCCCCGCGCCCGCTCAGGCGAGGTCGGCCTGCTCGAAGGCTGGGGCCTGGCCAAGGCGGTGAGCGAGGCGGTCGTACTGGACCGTGATGGCGAGAAACGCGCCATCGTCGCGGTCATCGATGTGCCGAGCCAGGCCTATGGCCGCCGCGAGGAAGCCCTGGGCATCCACCAGGCCCTGGCCGCAGCCGTGCAGGCCTATGCCCAGGCGCGACTGGCCGGGCACCCGGTCATCGGCCTGCTGGTGGGCAAGGCCATGTCTGGTGCCTTCCTTGCCCATGGTTATCAGGCACAGCGGCTGATCGCCCTGGATGACAGTGGGGTGATGGTGCACGCGATGGGCAAGGCGGCAGCGGCGCGCATCACCTTGCGCAGCGTCGAACAGCTCGAAGCCCTGGCCGCCGAAGTGCCGCCCATGGCCTATGACTTGGCCAGCTATGCCTCGCTGGGCCTGCTGTGGCGGCGCCTTGGCGTAGAAAACGCTGACGCGCCGAGTGCAGCCGACCTGGCGCAGGTCCGCGCCTGCCTGGCCGAGGCGGTGCGCGATATCGGCCATTCGACCGACCTGTCTTCACGCCTGGCCGGTGAGCATCGCAGCGCCTCGCGTGAGGTGCGTGCACGCCTGCGCAGCCAATGGCAGGAGGCCTGAGATGAATGCCCCGCAGCCCCATGACCTGCTTTGGGGGATGACCCCGTCGGCGTTGCCTGCCGATGCCCCGGCCTGGGCCGCGCAGGTGCTCGCGGCCGGGCAGCCCGTGGTGGTGCGGCGTGCCGTATGCGCCGCAGGCTGGGTGGCGGTGGGCGTGCGCGGGCAGGGGCGGGCGCAGCGCCTGGGCGTGGAAATGCGGCTGGCCGACATCTGTCGCCAGCTGAGCCCCGAAGCACTGCGCTGGCAGGGCACCAGCCCTTGGGCTGCGTTGCAGGCACTGGCAAGCGTGGCGCCTGTACTCGATGCCTTCGGGCTGGAGTGGGGGCCAACGGGCGGGGTGGGTTACCAGTTGGCGACCGGGGTCGAGGTGCTGCACGCGGCCAGCGACCTCGACCTGGTGATCCGCACTTCCAGGCCCCTGGCGCGGGCCAAGGCACGCGAGCTGCTGGATATTCTCGACTGCGGCCCGTGCCGCATCGATGTGCAACTGGAAACCCCGGCCGGTGCCGTCGCCCTGCGCGAATGGGCCGGGGTGGCGCGCCGCGTGCTGCTCAAGTCGGCGCTTGGCGCACGGCTGGTGGCCGACCCGTGGAAACTGCTGGAGTGCGCAGCGTGAGCAGCCTGTTCGCCTTCCCTGGCCAGGGCGCCCAGCAGGCGGGGATGCTGCAGCGCCTGCCCGAGGGCAGCGCAGCGCTGCTGGAAGAGGCCAGCGAAGTGCTGGGCGAGCAGGTGCTCACGCTGGACAGCCCGCAGGCCCTGCAGGGCACCCGGGCCGTGCAGCTGTGCCTGCTGCTGACCGGGGTGGCCTGGGCGCGCTGGCTGATGCAGCGCAGCCCGGCGCCGGACTATGTGGCGGGTTTGTCGATTGGCGCCTATCCCGCTGCCGTCGCCGCCGGCGCCCTGGCGCTGTCGGACGCCGTGCACCTGGTGGCCCTGCGGGGTGAGCTGATGCAGCGCGCCTACCCCCAGGGCTACGGCATGACGGCCCTGAGCGGCCTCGACCAGGCCAGCGTCGAGCGCTTGCTGGCAGAGGTGGGCGGCGAGGTCTACCTGGCCAACCTCAACAGCGACAACCAGATGGTCATCGCCGGCAGCGACTCCGCGATGGCCGAAGTCGCGGCCCGTGCCCGCAGCCGTGGCCAGGGTGTGGCCCGGCGTCTGGCGGTCAGCGTGCCGTCCCATTGCGCCTTGCTCGACGGCCCGGCCGCCGAGCTGGCGGCGGCCTTCGCCGACGTCGAACTGCGCCGCCCGCGCATCACTTACCTGAGTGGCAGCAGCGCACGGCCGATCCACGACCCGCAGCGCCTGCGCGATGACCTCGCCGGCAACATGGCGCGACGGGTGGATTGGCGTGCTACGGTGCGCAACGCTTATGAGCGCGGCGTGCGCCTGCACCTGGAGATACCGCCCGGCAGCGTGCTCAGCGGCCTGGCCCGCCCGGTGTTCGAACAGGGCAGGGTGCTGGCCGTCGAAGCCACCCGGCCAGACACCCTCGACGCGCTGCTGCGCCAGGAGGTGGCCGACAACCGATGACGGCGTTGCAACTCGAAGGACAACAACAAACAACTTCGATACAAGCTGAGGACAACAACAATGATCATCTACGGTGTGGCTCTGCTGGCGGTGTGCACCCTGGCCGGCGTTATCGTCGGCGACTTCCTGGGCGTGCTGCTGGGCGTCAAATCCAATGTGGGCGGGGTCGGCATCGCCATGATCCTGCTGATCTGCGCACGGCTGTACATGCACCGCCACGGTGGCATGAGCAAGGAATGCGAGTTCGGTGTCGGCTTCTGGGGCGCCATGTACATTCCGGTGGTGGTGGCCATGGCCGCCCAGCAGAACGTGGTCACCGCCCTGCACGGCGGGCCGGTGGCGTTGTTGGCGGCGGTTGGCGCGGTGCTGGTGTGTGGCCTGACCATTGCCGTGATCAGTCGCAGCCATCGCGGCGAACCCTTGCCCGCGCTCGATGCTCCCCCCGCCAGCAACGCGCAGGTAGCACCTGCGGGAGGTCGCTGACATGTGGCCGCTGATTGACAATGCCCTGGAACACAACGGCCTGATCACCGCATTCGCGGTGGTGGGCGGGATCATGTGGTTGTCGGTGCTGCTGTCCAAGTACCTGACCTTCGGCCGCGTGCACGGCTCGGCCATCGCCATCGTCATCGGCCTGGTGCTGGCCTGGGTCGGCGGCACCGTGACCGGCGGGCAGAAGGGGTTGGCCGACATGGCGCTGTTCTCCGGTATCGGCCTGATGGGCGGGGCGATGCTGCGCGATTTCGCCATCGTCGCCACGGCGTTCGAAGTGCAGGCCACCGAGGCGCGCAAGGCGGGCATGATCGGTGCCATCGCGCTGCTGCTGGGTACTGTGCTGCCGTTCATCGTCGGTGCTGGCGTGGCGTATGCGTTCGGTTACCGGGATGCGGTGAGCATGACCACCATTGGTGCCGGTGCGGTGACCTATATCGTCGGGCCGGTGACCGGGGCGGCGCTGGGCGCGAGCTCGGATGTAATGGCGCTGTCGATTGCCACCGGGTTGATCAAGGCGATCCTGGTGATGGTGTTCACGCCGGTGTCGGCGCGGCTGCTCGCGCTGGACAACCCGCGTTCGGCGATGGTGTTCGGCGGCTTGGCCGGGACAGTGTCGGGGGTGACGGCGGGGCTGGCGGCGACGGATCGGCGCCTGGTGCCCTATGGTGCGCTGACGGCCACTTTCCATACCGGGCTGGGCTGCCTGATGGGGCCGTCGATTCTGTACTTCTGTGTGCGTGGCCTGGTCGGCTGAAATACCCGAAAGCCCTGTGAATGGTGTGATCGTAACACGTTGGGATCATGGAATTTGATCCATACATGGCTGGGCGGTGCAGCTTTCCAGGGCCGTCGGGATGACCTGGTATTTCGGACGAAGGTTAACGTTGCCTGATCATCAACTATCAAATTTGCCAGTTTTTTCGGGAGCTGATGCTGTTGTCATAAACATCTCGTACCGGGTGAGCACGAAAGCTTGTCTGGAATGATCAAGGATCGAGAGGTGACGCATATGCAGCAGCATTCAGTTGATAGCGAAGATGCCGACAGTGCCTTCGCGATTAAATGCCGGTTCATCCAGTCCTATTTTAATCATGATTGGGCCAAGCGTTTTGAAAGAACGGGGAACCGGTCTTCAAGTGAAAACGCCAGGGTCTGGCAGCAGCAGGACATGGGCGGGCGGATGTGGGAAGGGCTTTTCCTGGAATTGGGCTTTCCGAAATTGTCCTATTCCGGAAACGGCACGAACGACGAATTGCAGGTGCGCCGTAATGTGCTGGGAGGGCTGGTGCGGGTACTGGCTGCTGAATATATCGGCATGGCGGGTCGGGTAATCCGCATGGTGGAAATCGAAGCAGGCGGTGGTGATCGATTTTTTGACATCAAGGTGCGCGCCGGGGTGAAAGCGCATCTGGAGTATCACGCTGAGGATGGTCACGTGCATTTGCATTGGGACGAACCTGCGCGCTTTGAATTTTCCAGCGGACTTGAAGATGTGGAGAATTTGCTTGAAGAGCAGTACAGCCGAGTCAAGAAGATGGTGCTTCACAAGCTCGACGCGCCAGTCAATGCCTACCTGCACAATGTACGCATCAACCTGCAGGCTCTGCCGGACAACAATGCCCAGTATATGTTGATTGGTGTGCTTTACAGCGCCTCAAGTACGAAGGTTCCGCAGACCTACCCATTGTCCGCCGCCTACAACGTGAACCTCGGATTCAACGAAAAGTACTTTACTGGCTTGACCTTGGGATTGGCCCCTGCCGACAAGAATTGGGTGCTCGGCCTTTTTTTGCCCCCGGGTAGCTGGGTCATGAGCGGCAGGCCCGAAAAGTATGAAACTACCTTTCATCGTTGTTCTTATAGTTCCAATTCGCTGTCAGGGGTTAACGAGTCTCGCGCGTCTGCTGCGGCATGGCGGCTCAACCCCGCTTCGCAAATCTTTGCGACCGGTGCCCGGCGAATCTTGTTGACGCTTAGTCCTGCGGCAGCCAGTGCTCAATGGGCGCTGGAGGGGGAGGCGCTTGGGACGCTTGAGAAGGAGGGTGCCGATTACTACTACACGCCGCCCGTTAAAATGAATCCCACAGCTCACTACAACGAAGGCACTGAGCTGCAGGTCGCGCCGGCCTATCGAGCGTCGGTGTCAAATCCGGTAGGGGTCGACAAGATAAAGGTAGCGGTGGGCAATGATGTTGCGTATTCGACGCTCGTTACCAATAAGGTGTTCCCCACTCACTTGATACGGGTCGCCACGTCCGGGGCTCAATTGAAGCTCACACTCTGGTATTACTCCAACCGAGAGGGAAAAGAGCTGCAGGTGCCTGCAAATGACATCACCTGGAGGGTAGTGGCCGGCGATGGCGTGGTGTCCGAAGAGGGCGTTCTCACTCCGGGGGTTGACCCCTGTAGTACGGTGGTGGGAATTGATGAGCGCTACCCTGATGAGTGGCGTTGGGGTATCACGATTCTGCCTTTTCCTCTCATCGGCGCGGAGTACGTTGCGAGTTTCATTCAGGGCGAAGCTAAGAGCTAGCGGTGGCCGTAGAGGACGCTATCGAGTTGGGGGCTTGATGGGACTGGTGTCGCGAAAGGGGCGCAGAGCGCCCCCAACCGGCCAACTCAGTTCTCTCGGCTGTACATCCTGCATTCAGCCAGCAATGCCAACAAATTCGGCTCTCGCTCCCGGGCTTTCAAAAACACCACCCCGATATGCTGCTGCAACCGATACCGCGCCTGCAGCGCAATCAACTTCACCCGGTTCTCGTACACCGCCGCAATCCTGCCTGGCAACAGCGCAAACCCCACCCCCGAACTGACCATGCTGAGCAGGGTGAAGATATCGTTCACCTGCATCGCCACCTTCGGCTCGAACCCCGCCTGCTGGAACACCCGCGCCCCATCACGGTGGGTGGCGAACCCCTGGGTCAGGGTGATGAAAGTGGAGTCGGCCAGGTCCGCCAGGTCGACTTCCTGTTGTTCGGCGAACGGCGAGTCGGTGGGCACGGCCAGGAAGATGTCGTCGGAGAACAGCGGCAACTGCTCGCAGGCCGGGTCGGCCACACTTTCGTCCAGCGACACCAGGATCGCCTCCAGTTCGTGGTTTTTCAGCCGCTGCAGCAAGTCGACGTTCGAGCCCAGGGTCAGGTCGATGTTCAGCTCGCTACGCCGCAGCTTGAGGCCCATCACCAGCTTCGGTACGGTTTTCACGGTGAGCGAGTACAGCGCCCCCAGGCGAAAACGCTCGGCGTAGAACCCGGCGGCCTCGCGGGTCTGGCGCACCATCTGTTCGGCGTCCTGGATCAGCTGGCGGGCCTTTTTCTCCAGCACGTAGGCGCTTTCCAGCGGGATCAGCTGCCGGCCTTCGTGCTTGAACAGCGGGCAGCGCAGGGCGCTTTCCAGGGAATGGATGGCCCGGTGCACGCTGACCGCACTGGTGGACAGCTCGGCGGCGGCGCGGCCGAGGTTGCCGCTGCGCATGAAGGCGAGGAAGGTCTCGAGCTTTTTCAGGGTCAGTTCTTCGTCGATCAGCATGGCAGGGCCCTGAATTGGAGGTGGCGCAGATCATGCCATAACAAAGGTCTGTGGGGGCCTCTTCGCGGGACAAGCCCGCTCCCACAGGTTCTGCACCGCCTGCCAACTCAGCGGTGGCCTGTGGGAGCGGGCTTGTCCCGCGAAGGGGCCACCCCAGTACCCGGCTCACCCCGAAGGGTGATGGCCGCCCCCCTCGACCCATGCAAGAATCCCAACCACAACAACCCCGACATGGGACCACGACAATGAGCAAAGACCGGCTGAAATCGCCCGACTGGTACGCGCAGATGGCGCGTGTCATCGACGCCCAGGGCACGCCGGGCTTCGTCGAGTCACTGTTCGCCGCGCTCAAGCTCCTCGCCCCGTGCCAGGCCATCACGGTGTTCCTGTACCCGCGCAAGGGCCTGCCCTCGGCGCTGTTCGTCAAGGACGAGGAGGGGCCGTGGCTGCCCGAAGGCAATGTGCAGCGTTACCTCGAAGGCTACTACCTGCTGTGCCCGTTCTACCGCGCCTGCATGGACGGCGTGGCGCCCGGTTGCTACCGCCTGAGCGATGTCGCGCCCGACCACTTCAAGCGCAGCGAGTACTACCTGGCGTTCTACCAGCACGCGCACCTGGAGGACGAGTTGAACTTCATCGTCCCGCTGGATGAACACCTGACCATCGCCGTGGCCCTGGCCAGCACCCAGCGCCTGGACCGCCAGCAGGTCAACGACCTCAAGTGCGTGGCGCCTTGGGTGGTGGCCGTGGTGCGCCGGCAATGGGGCCACCTGGACATCGACGCCCTCGGCGGGCGCTTCGAGAGTGCCCTGGGCCGGCAGATCAACGCGGCGCTGAACAACTTCGGCTCCTCCCTGCTCACCGAGCGCGAATGCCGCATCGCCCAGTACCTGCTGCGCGGCCACTCGACCCGTTCGCTGGCCGAGCGCCTGGGGATCAGCGAAGACACGGTCAAGACCCACCGCAAGAACCTCTACACCAAGCTCGACATCGCCAAGCAGTCCGAACTGTTCTCGCTGTTCATCGACTCCTTGGCCCAGGCCCAGGAAGGCCTGAGCAAGGACCCGCTGGAAAGCTACCTGCGAAGGCGCTGACGCCCGCGCGACACCTCATTCGAACGACAAACCGGCCGCCCGCGCGGCCGCAAGGGAGACCTGCGTGCATACGAAAAGCGATTGGCAGCAGCGCGCTGCTCGGCAAAGCTTCATCACCTCGGCGCTGATCGACGGCCGCCCGCTGTCGGCCCGCTCCGGGGAAACCTTCGCCGCCATCAACCCGGCCACCCAGCAGCTGCTGGCCCAGGTGGCTGCCTGCGGTGAGGCGGAAATCGACCAGGCGGTGCGTTCCGCGCGCCGCGCCTTCGAACAAGGCCCCTGGGCACGCATGGCCCCCTCGGCACGCAAGCAGGTGCTGCTGCGCCTGGCCGAGCTGATGATGGCCCACCGCGAAGAGCTGGCCTTGCTCGACTCGCTGAACATGGGCAAGCCGGTGATGGACGCCTACACCATCGACGTGCCCGGCGCCGCCAACGTGTTCGCCTGGTACGGCGAGGCGCTGGACAAGGTCTACGACCAGGTCGCACCGACAGCCGCCAATGCCCTGGCCACCGTCACCCGTGAGCCGCTGGGCGTGATCGGCGCGGTGGTGCCGTGGAACTTCCCGCTGGACATGGCCGCCTGGAAAGTCGCCCCGGCCTTGGCTGCCGGCAACAGCGTGGTGCTCAAGCCCGCCGAGCAGTCGCCGTTCTCGGCCTTGCGCCTGGCCGAACTGGCCCTGGAGGCGGGCGTGCCGGAAGGCGTGCTCAACGTGGTGCCGGGCCTGGGCGAAAGCGCTGGCCGCGCGCTGGGCCTGCACCCGGACGTGGACTGCCTGGTGTTCACCGGCTCCACCCAGGTCGGCAAGTACTTCATGCAGTACTCGGCGCAGTCCAACCTCAAGCAGGTGTGGCTGGAGTGCGGCGGCAAGAGCCCGAACCTGGTGTTCGACGACTGCCAGGACCTGGACCTGGCCGCCGAGAAGGCCGCGTTCGGCATCTTCTTCAACCAGGGCGAAGTGTGCTCGGCCAACTCGCGGCTGTACGTGCAGCGCTCGATCCACGACGAATTCGTCGAGCGCCTGCTGGCCAAGGCCCGCGACTGGCTGCCCGGCGACCCGCTGGACCCGGCCAGCCGCGCCGGCGCCATCGTCGACAGCGCGCAGAGCGCACGCATCATGGCCGCCATCGAGCAGGGCCAGGGCGACGGTGCACGCCTGCTGTGCGGCGGCCAGCGCCTGAGCTTCAACGGCTCGGACAACTTCATCGCACCGACGGTGTTCAGCGACGTGCGCCCGGACTCGGCCCTGGCCCGCGAGGAAATCTTCGGCCCGGTGCTGGCGATCACCGCCTTCGACGACGAAGCCCAGGCCCTGCGCCTGGCCAACGACAGCGTCTATGGCCTGGCCGCCTCGGTCTGGAGCGACGACCTCAACCGCGCTCACCGCGTGGCTCGCCAGCTCAAGGCCGGCACCGTGTCGGTGAATACGGTCGATGCCCTGGATGTGGCGGTGCCGTTTGGCGGCGGTCGCCAGTCGGGCTTTGGCCGCGACCTGTCGCTGCACGCTTTCGACAAATACACCCAGCTCAAGACCACCTGGTTCCAGCTGCGCTGACCTACATCACGGAGAACGACAATGAACGCACCTTTCCAGCCGCAACGCGAAACCCGCGATTACCAGGCCAGCGACGCGGCCCACCACATCCACGCCTTCCTCGACCAGAAGGCGCTCAACGCCGAAGGCCCGCGTGTCATCACCCGGGGTGAGGGCCTGTACCTGTGGGACAACGACGGCCGCCGCTACCTGGACGGCATGTCCGGCCTGTGGTGCACCCAGCTCGGTTACGGCCGCAAGGACCTGACCGCCGCCGCCGCCACGCAGATGGACCAGCTGGCCTACTACAACATGTTCTTCCACACCACTCACCCGGCGGTGATCGAGCTGTCCGAACTGCTGTTCAGCCTGCTGCCGGGCCACTACAGCCACGCGATCTACACCAACTCCGGCTCCGAAGCCAACGAGGTGCTGATCCGCACCGTGCGCCGCTACTGGCAGGTGGTCGGGCAGCCGAGCAAGAAGATCATGATCGGTCGCTGGAACGGCTACCACGGCTCGACCCTGGCCGCCACCGCGCTGGGCGGCATGAAGTTCATGCACGAGATGGGCGGGATGATCCCGGATGTTGCGCACATCGACGAGCCGTACTGGTACGCCGAGGGCGGCGAGCTGACCCCGGCCGAGTTCGGCCGCCGCTGCGCGCTGCAGCTGGAAGAGAAGATCCTCGAACTGGGTGCCGAGAACGTCGCAGGCTTCGTCGCCGAGCCGTTCCAGGGCGCTGGCGGCATGATCTTCCCGCCGGAAAGCTACTGGCCGGAAATCCAGCGCATCTGCCGCCAGTACGACGTGCTGCTGTGCGCCGACGAAGTGATCGGTGGCTTTGGCCGCACCGGCGAATGGTTCGCCCATGAGTATTTCGGCTTCGAGCCCGACACCCTGTCCATCGCCAAGGGCCTGACCTCGGGCTATGTGCCCATGGGTGGCCTGGTGTTGAGCAAGCGCATTGCCGAGGCACTGGTGGAGCGGGGCGGGGTGTTCGCCCACGGGCTGACCTACTCCGGGCACCCGGTGGCGGCGGCGGTGGCGATTGCCAACCTCAAGGCGCTGCGTGACGAAGGCATCGTGCGTCAGGTGAAGGACGATACCGGGCCGTACCTGCAGCGCATTCTGCGCGAGGTGTTCGCCAACCATCCGTTGATTGGCCAGGTGCAGGGTGCCGGGTTGGTGGCGGCGTTGCAGTTCGCCGAGGACAAGGGCAGTCGCAAGCGCTATGCCAACGAGAACGATCTGGCTTGGCAGTGCCGGACTTATGGCTTTGAGGAGGGGGTGATCATTCGTTCCACCCTGGGGCGGATGATCATGGCGCCGGCGCTGGTGGCCAAGCGTAGCGAGCTGGATGAGCTGGTGGAGAAGACCCGCATTGCCGTGGACCGCACTGCGCGGGGCTTGGGGATTCTCTGAGGCTGTAGCAGGGGCCGCTTTGCGGCCCATTCGCGGGACAAGCCCGCTCCCACAGGATCACCGCCGACTCTGAAAGCAACGGTGTTCCTGTGGGAGCGGGCTTGTCCCGCGAAGAGGCCCTTACAGGCCCGCCCTCAATGCGGCGCGCGCGGGATGGTCTTGAGCAGGTCTTCCGGGCTGATGTGCCCCACCACCTGAGCCACCGCGCTACCCGGCGTCGGCAGGTCGATGATGTGGCCTTTCATCTTGCCGATCACATGCATCTCGCACGGCTTGCAGTCGAACTTCAAGGTCAGCACTTCATCGCCCTGAATCAGCTGCATCGGCGCCACCTTGGTCCGCACACCCGTCACGCCCTTGGCCTGCTTGGGGCACAAGTTGAACGAGAACCGCAGGCAGTGCTTGGTGATCATCACCGGCACTTCGCCGTGTTCCTCGTGGGCTTCATACGCCGCATCGATCAGCTGCACACCATGGCGGTGGTAGAAGTCGCGGGCCTTCTGGTTGTAGACGTTGGCCAGGAACGACAGGTGCGACTCGGGGTACACCGGCGGCGGCGTGGTCTCGGCCTTGCGCGCACCGCGCGGGTGGGCCTTGATGCGGGCTTCGGTCAGCGCCTCGATGGCTTCGCGGCGCAGGGTCTTGAGCTGCGAGTTGGGGATGAAGTACGCCTGCGGCGCGTCCAGCTCGATGGCATTGGCGTGGTACATCGTGGTACCCAGCTGGCCAAGCAGGTCATGCAACTGGTCCAGCGCCTGCTGCGGCTTGTTGGCCGCGCCGAACGGGCCGTCCAGGGCGACCTGCACGCCGATGCCTTCCTCGCTGCTGACGCTGAGCATCAGGCGCTGCTCGGTCAGCACGGCGTGCCACTCGACGCCCACCCGGCGCTCGGCCGAGGTGCGCTGCAGGGCTTGCTGCCAGTTGTGGTCGAGGTTGCGCGACAGCGGATGGTTCGGGCGCAGCTTGTGCAGGCCTTCGGGCATCTCGTTGGGCTCGACGCGGTAGCGGTAGCGCTTCTGGCCGTCTTCCTCGAACTCGCCACGGGGTTCTGCGATGTTGGCACGGAAGCCCACCACCTCACGCTTGACCAGCACGTTCAGGCCATCGCCGTTGGTCAGCGGCACTTCGGTGACCACCTGCATGTCGCGCTTGCCGACTTTTTCAACCACGCCCACCGGCAGGCCGGTGAAGGTCGGCGAGTCGAAGGCGCCGATGTCGACCTTGCGGTCGGTGACGAAGTAGTCGGTGCTGCCGCGGTGGAAGGTCTTGTCCGGGTCGGGCAGGAAGAAGTGCTCGGTACGACCGCTGGAAGCGCGGGCCAGGTCCGGGCGGTCTTCGAGAATGGCGTCCAGCTCTTTGCGGTAGTGGGCAGTGATGTTCTTCACATAGCCCATGTCCTTGTAGCGGCCCTCGATCTTGAACGAGCGCACGCCAGCGTCGACCAGGTCGCGCAGGTTGGCGGTCTGGTTATTGTCCTTCATCGACAGCAGGTGCTTCTCGAACGCCACCACACGTCCCTGGTCGTCCTTCAGGGTGTACGGCAGGCGGCAGGCCTGGGAGCAGTCACCGCGGTTGGCACTGCGGCCGGTCTGGGCGTGGGAGATATTGCACTGGCCGGAGAAAGCCACGCACAGCGCGCCATGGATGAAGAACTCGATGGCGGCATCGGTTTCGGCGGCAATGGCGCGAATCTGCTGCAGGTTCAGCTCGCGCGCCAGCACCAGCTGGGAGAAACCGGCCTGGTCGAGGAACCTGGCCCGCTCCAGGGTGCGGATGTCGGTCTGGGTGCTGGCGTGCAGCTCGATGGGCGGGATATCCAGCTCCATCACTCCCAGGTCCTGCACGATCAGTGCATCGACGCCGGCATCATAAAGCTGGTGGATCAGCTTGCGCGCCGGCTCCAGCTCGTTGTCGTGCAGGATCGTGTTGATGGTGGTGAACACGCGTGCATGGTAGCGGCGGGCGAACTCGACCAGTTCGGCAATTTCGCCGACCTCGTTGCAGGCGTTGTGGCGCGCGCCGAAGCTCGGGCCACCGATGTAGATGGCGTCGGCGCCGTGCAGGATCGCTTCGCGAGCGATGGCCACGTCACGGGCAGGGCTGAGCAGTTCCAGGTGATTCTTTGGAAGGGACATGTCGTTATAGGTTCGGGCTGTCACGGTTAGGGCGGCATTGTAACGGTGAAATGCCTTGCTGGCACCTTTGGCTGCCCGGAGGACGCCGCTGCCGGGCGCTTGTCATCAAATGTGACGGCGCTGTCGCGGGATGAGACGCACCCGGCAAGCCCCGCGCATACATTTCCTTCAACGCCATTGCCGCCTGTCGGCAGGTCAGAACAATAAAGGAGATGATCATGCAGTTTTTCGACGATTCCCTGCACCCGGACAACATGGACAAGGTGGTGATCACCGTCGCCCCTTACGCGCCGCAGTGGATGCCCGACGACTTCCCCGAAGACATTCCGCTGACCATGGACCAGCACGTGCAGGCCGCAGTGGACTGCTATGAAGCCGGCGCCACGGTGCTCCACCTGCATGTACGCGAACTGGACGGCAAGGGCTCCAAGCGTCTTTCCAAGTTCAACGAGCTGATCGCCGGGGTGCGCGAAGCCGTGCCGGACATGATCATCCAGGTCGGCGGTTCGATCTCCTTTGCCCCTGAAGGCGAGGGCGCCGAAGCCCTGTGGCTGTCCGATGATACCCGGCACATGCTCGCCGAGCTTTCGCCCAAGCCGGACCAGGTCACCGTGGCCATCAACACCATCCAGATGAACATCACCGAGCTGCTGTTCGCCGAGGGCATCGAAGGCACTTCCTTGCTCGACCCGGCCATCCACGCCGCCTACAGCGAAATGACCGTGCCCGCCGGCCCGGCCTGGGTCGCCGAGCACCTCAAGCGCCTGCAGGCAAGCGGTATCCAGCCGCACTTCCAGCTGACCGGCATCCATGCCTATGAAACCCTCGAGCGCCTGGTGCGCAAGGGCATTTACAAGGGCCCGCTGAACCTCACCTGGATCGGCATCGGCGGCGGCTTCGACGGCCCCAACCCGATGAACTTCATGAACTTCGTCAACCGCGTGCCGGATCGGTGTACCCTCACCGCCGAATCGCTGCTCAAGAACGTGCTGCCGCTCAACACCATCGCCCTGGCCATGGGCCTGCACCCGCGCCTGGGTAACGAAGACACCATCATCGACCAGCACGGCAAGCGCTTCTCGTCGGTCGAGCAGGTCAAGCAGACGGTGCGCATCGCCCACGAGCTGGGTCGCGAAGTTGCCAGTGGCAAGGAAGCGCGGGACATCTACCGCATCGGCCAGCAGTACGCGACCATCGAGGAAACCCTGCAGGCCAACGGCATGGCGCCGAACCGCGTAGCAGGCCAGCGCGGCGTTCCCCTGCGCGGTTGATTGGCACACTGGCCTGTGTGTGGGAGCGGGCTTGTCCCGCGAACACCGGCAAAGCCGGTGCCATGCACCGCGCCGCCTGTTTCGCGGGACAAGCCCGCTCCCACAGGTATCTCGCAATGCCTGAAAGCTGTGGCTTACCTGTGGGAGCCGGCTTGCCGGCGATGAGGCCAGTAAAGGCAGCACAGATTTCGGCAAGTGTTCATAACAACAAAAAGCAACCAAGCCAGAGACTCGAGGAGGCAGCATGGCCACCCATTACGCCGGTGCGGCAGAAGCAGAAATCGATACTTCAATCGGCATCCCACGACGCTACGCCTGGGTCGTGTTCGCCCTGACCTTCGGCTTGCTGATTTCCGACTACATGTCACGGCAGGTGCTCAATGCCGTGTTCCCCATCCTCAAGGGCGAATGGGCCCTGAGCGACGGCCAGCTCGGCTTGCTCAGCGGCATCGTCGCGCTGATGGTGGGCCTGCTGACGATCCCCCTGTCGATGCTGGCCGACCGCTTCGGCCGGGTCAAAAGCCTGACTCTGATGGCGCTGCTGTGGAGTCTCGCCACCCTGGGCTGCGCCCTGGCCGACAACTACCAGGAAATGCTCATCGCCCGCTTCATGGTCGGTGTCGGCGAAGCGGCCTACGGCAGTGTCGGCATCGCCGTGGTGGTGTCGGTGTTCCCCCGCAGCATGCGCGCCACCCTGGCCAGTGCGTTCATGGCCGGTGCCATGTTCGGCTCGGTGCTGGGCATCTCGATTGGCGGGGCGATTGCGGTCAAGCTGGGGTGGCGCTGGTCGTTCGCCAGCATGGCGCTGTTCGGCCTGTTGCTGGCGGCGCTGTTCCCGCTGATCGTCAAGGAAGCGAAAATCGCCCCACAGCGCATGGCCACGGCGGCGAACAAGGCCCAGACGGCGGTCAGGCATCCGCTGCGCACGCTGTACAGCACCCGCTCGGTCCTCGCGGCGTACCTGGCCAGCGGCCTGCAGACCTTCGTCGCCGGCAGCATGATCGTGTGGATGCCCAGCTACTTCAACCGCTACTACGGCATGGGCGAAGGCAAGGCCGGTGCGCTGGCCGGCGTCATGGTGCTGTGCTGCGGCGGCGGGGCGATTCTCTGCGGCATGCTCAGTGACCGCCTGTGCCGCCAGTCGGCGCTGCGCAAGATCGAGATCTCCATGGTGTTCTGCCTGGGCAGTTGCCTGTTGATGTCGCTGGCGCTGATCCAGTCCACAGGGCCTTTGCAACTGACGCTGATCGGCCTGGCCATGCTGATGGTCACCGGGATCAACGGCCCGACCATCGCCACCATCGCCAACCTGACCCACTACAAGGTGCACGGCACCGCCTTCGCGGCCCTGACGTTGGTCAACAACATGGTCGGCCTGGCCCCGGGGCCTTTCGTCACCGGCCGGGTGTCCGACCTGATCGGCCTGCACGGGGCGTTCCAGCTGGTGCCGATGATGAGCATCGCGGCGGCGGGGGTGTTCTTCTATATCCGCTGCCATTACCTGGAGGACATTGCCCGCGTGCAGCGTGCACAGGACGAGACTGCGCCTGCAAAGAACCTGATGGAAGCATCGTCATGACGTAGCTGGCACGTCATGCTCCCTTGCGGTCATCCGTCCACGCGGATGACCGATTTTTTTGCTCGCCCGGTTCAGCTGTCCTTGCGCGCGACGATCTTGCGCTCGCTGCGCCAGGCCGCAGGCGGCATGTCGAACTGGGAGATGAACCAGCGGGTGAACGAGTTGGGCATGGAATAGCCGAGCATGTCGGCGATCCGCCCCAGGGAATAACTCGGGTTTTCCAGGTAGCGCACCACCAGGTCACGGCGCACGCTGCTGATCAGTTCGCTGAAACTGACCCCTTCCTCATCCAGGCGACGCTGCAGCGTGCGCACGTTCATGCCCTGGCTCTGGGCGATCTGCGCCAGGGTGGCGCGGCCCATGGGCAGCAACAGGTAGATGGCCTTGCGCACTTCGCCCGCCACCGAATGGTCGCGCTTGCCGAGCAGCGAATCCATGTAGCGCTGTGCATGCCGGGCCATGGCCGCATTGGCCAGGGGGATGGCCGTGTCAAGGTGGGCGGCAGGGCAGACGATGCCGTTGAATTCGCAGCCGAACTCGACCTTGCAGGCGAAGATACGCCGATGCACGCTCAGGTCCGCGGGCGCGTCATGGGTGAAGCACACCTTGATCGGTTGCCAGTGGCTGCCCAGCAGGGCGGCGCAGAAGCGGTGCATCACGGCGATCGCCAGCTCGATGGACTGGCGGTTGTCAGTGCCCCTGTCGGTCACCAGCTCTTCGCGGATGATCACCGTGTTGCCGACTTCCTCGATATAGATCGCCAGCGATTCATTGATCTGCTGCCCGTAATGCACGATCACCTGCAGCGCATCGCGCAGGTTGTTCTGGTGGCTGAGCAGCAGGCTCACCTCACCGAAATCCGCCAGTTCACGCAGCTCGGCCATGCGCAGGCCGATGGTGTCGCACCCGCTCAGGCGCGCCGACTTCTCCAACAGGATGATGCTGGCGGTGGCCGGTATGCGTTGGCTCGGGTCGCTGAGCAGGGCAGGGCTCAAGCCCACCTCGCCGAGCAGCGAGATCGTGTTCAGCTTCAGGTGGCGAGCGACATCCAGGTAGTTGGTCAGAACCGCGGTGCGTGCTTGTACGGGCATGGCGTGGCTACTTTTCCTGTGGTGACGAAAGACATCTCGGTGGCGCAGTCAGCCGCCAGTTATAGAGCCTTGATTGTCAAATGAAAAGTGGCTTGGCGGGGAAATCTGCCGGGTCGATGTCACGCGCCTGTCATCGATAGGGAAGTGGCTGACGCTAAATGTAACCCGCTTCGATCGGGGCAATCCTACTGTGCTGCTGGCAGGGTCCGAAACGTCGGCAGGCGTGCAAAAGCTGCGTGCTCGCGGGCCCATGGCGCCTGAGACAAAAACAACAAGAAACGGAGACAACGTCATGCACAGCACCACAGGGCTGCGCCCTACACGTCGCGGCCTGCTGGCCACCGCCACGCTGCTGGCCTCGATGCCGGCTGCCCAGGCCTTCGAACTGAGCGACGGCCGTGAAGACTGGACGGTGCGTTTCGACAACACCCTCAAGTTCAGTTACGGGCAACGGGTGGAAGGTCAGAACGCGAAGATCGCCAACGCCGCCAACTACAACGACGGCGACCACAACTTCGGTGTCGGCAGCGCCGTGACCCAGCGGGTCGACCTGCTGACCGAGCTGGATGTGCTCTACCAGCGGAAAATGGGGTTTCGCGTCAGCTCCGCAAGCTGGTACGACCACGCCTATGACAACGTCGGCTCCAACAGCAACCCGTTCCCCGGCCAGGAAGGCAACGCCGGCAACCTGGTGGCGGCGCGCCAGGCGGGCGCCATCGCCCCCGGCGACTCGCTCAACGGCCGCACGCCTCAACGCCATGGCCTGAGCCGCTACAGCGACCGCTACTACAACGGCCCCTCCGGCGAAATCCTCGATGCCTTCGTGTTCTACAGCACTGAAGTGGGCGAGGAGTCGATGTTCAGCGCCAAGCTGGGCCGGCACAACCTGTTCTGGGGCGAGACCGTGTTCAACGCCGCCAACGGCATCAACTACGGCCAGTCGGGGCTGGACCTGGCCAAGCTGTACAACGTGCCCGGCACCGAGACCAAGGAGCTGTTCCTGCCGCGCAGCCAGCTCTCGATGTCCTACACCGTCAACCCCGAACTGACCCTGGGCGCCCAGTACTTCCTGGAGTTTCGCAACACCCGCCTGCCGGAAGGGGGCACCTACATGGGCGGCTACGACATGTTCGGCGAAGGCGGTGACGTGTTCTGGCTGCCGGTGCCCACCGCGCTGGACGGCGCCGGTGCGTTCTACGCCACCTCCCGTGGGCATGACCTGAAACCCCACAGCACGGGCGATTTCGGCCTGATGGCGCGCTGGAGCCCGGCCTGGCTCGACGGCAACCTCGGCTTCTACTACCGCAAGACCTCCGACCCGATGCCGGTGGTGTTGATCAACGCCCCCAACCTGCACCAACCCGGCGTGGCCGGGCTTCCCGGCACCGAGTACCTGGCGGCCTACGCCGACGACATCGACATCTACGGCATCAGCCTGTCCAAGGGCGTGGGCCCGGTCAGTGTCGGGCTCGACCTGAACTACCGCGAGAACATGCCGCTGCTGAGCAACTTCACCACCATCAACGCGACCTTGAGCGAGCGGGCCGGGCAAGGCCAGGTCAACGGCGACAACCTGATTGCCAGCATGCCCGGCAGAGGTGATACCGGCACGGCGCGCGGCAAGACCTTCCATGTGGTGCTCAATGGCCTGGTGAGCTTTGGCAATACACCGCTGTGGGATTCCTCGTCCCTGGCGATGGAAGCGGCCATGACCCACCTGGTCAGCGTCGACAAGGGCAAGCAGTCGTTCAAGGGCAATTCCAGCTACCAGGGCGTCGACAAGGTCGACACCAACGCCTACAGCCTGGCCACCAACTTCACCGCGACCTGGTTCCAGGTATTCCCCGGCGTCGACCTGTCCATGCCGCTTTCCTACAACGTCGGCCTCAAGGGCAACTCGGCGGTGCAGCTGGGCGGCAGCGAGAACGCCGGCAGCTACTCGGTCGGCATCGCCGCGGACGTGAAGCAGAAGTACCGCTTCGACCTCAAGTACGTCGACTCCTTCGGCCCGTTCAACACCTGTGAAAGCGGCTTCGACAACAACACCCCTGGCAGCGGCGGGCAGTACCGCTGCATCCCCGGGCAGATCACCTCGCAGGCGGGCCTGGCGCCCCTGCTCAAGGACCGCGGGATGCTCACCGCTTCGTTCAAGACCACTTTCTGATTGACCCCCGAATGACAACAACAACGTGGAGAGTACTCAGATGAAACTGCGCTACAGCCTATTGGCATCGGCCCTGACGACGATCATCGCAGGCCAGGCCCAGGCGGCCGTGTCCGCCCAGGAAGCCGCCAAGCTTGGCACCAGCCTGACCCGCGTCGGCGCCGAGCGGGCAGCCAACGCCGATGGCTCGATCCCCGCCTACGAAGGCGGCCTGACTTCAGCACCAGCCGGCTTCAAGGCCGGCGACGGCATGCGCCCGGACCCGTTCGCCGACGAGAAGCCGCTGCTGGTCATCGACGGCAAGAACGTCGAGCAGTACCAGGGCCAGTTGACCGCCACCACGGTAGAGCTGGCCAAGCGTTACCCCAGCTTCCACGTCAATGTGTATCCCACCCATCGCACGGTGGCCTTGCCCGCCGCCGTGCTGGAAAACAGCGTGAAGAATGCCACCGGCACCCGTTCCATCGACGGCGGCGAGGCCATCGAGAACCTGCTGCCCGGCGTGCCGTTCCCGATCCCCACCACCGGCAGCGAGGCCATGTGGAACCACCTGCTGCGCGTCGGCGGCAACCGCAACGTCAAGTACGACTCGTGGATCGTCGACTCAGGCGGTGGGGCCAGCTTGTCGACCACGGCCATGTCGTTCTCCAGCTACCCGATCTACGAAGACATGAACAAGCCGTTCAACAGCACCGACGTGTTCTTCCAGATGAAGCTGTACTACACCGGCCCCGCGCGCCGCGCGGGTGAGGCGATCATGCTCAAGGACACCGCCAACCCGTTGGCCCAGCCACGGCGCAGCTGGCAGTACCTGCCTGGCCAGCGCCGGGTGAAACTGGCCCCGGACCTGTCCTACGACACGCCCAACCCAGGCACCGGCGGCGCCGGCACCTACGATGACGTGTTCGTCTTCAACGGCGCGCTGGACCGCTTCGAGTGGAAGCTGGTGGGCAAGCAGGAAATGTTCGTGCCCTACAACACCTACAAGCTGACCTACGCCCTGGACCCCAAGCAGTTGACCACCGCCAACCACCTCGCCCCGGACTTCGTGCGCTGGGAGAAACACCGGGTGTGGGTCGTGGAGGGCACGTTGAAATCGTCGGCGCGGCACATCTACCACAAGCGCCGCATGTACCTCGACGAGGACAGCTGGATCGCCCTGGCGTCCGACCAGTATGACGCCCGTGGCAAGCTCTACCGGGGCTCGTTCGCCTTCCTCAGCCAGAGTTACGACAAGAACATCCCGGATGTCACACCGTTCATGATCTATGACCTGATAGGGGGTTCCTACAACATCAACGGTGTCACGGGTGCCTATGGTGGCATCCACTACACCGACACGCTGTCCAAGGCCCAGTGGGCGCCGGATGCGCTGGCGGGGGCGGGCATCCGCTGAGTGACATCGATGCTGCGGTGGTCGACACCGCAGCATCGGCAGCGGTCAGAGGGTCACGTCACGCAAGCTGTTCATGTCGATCACGAAGCGGTACTTCACATCATTGTTCTGCAGGCGCTCGAAGGCGCCGTTGATGTCCTGGATGGCGATCATTTCGCAGCTGGGCAACACCTGATGCTCGGCGCAGAAGTCCAGCAGCTCCTGGATCCCCTGAATACCCCCGATCAGCGAACCGGCCAAGGTGCGGTTGTTGCGGATCAGCAAGCCACCATGGATCGGCTCCAGCGGCTCGATCGCCCCCACCAGCACCATCACGCCCTCGCGCCCCAGCAGCATCAGGTAGGGGTTGACGTTGTGCCGGCTGGGGATGGTGTCGATGATGAACGCGAAGGCATTGGCCGCGGCCGCCATGGCCGCCGCGTCGCTGGACAGCAGCACATGGTTGGCGCCCAGGGCGCGGGCATCCTCGGCCTTGCCCGGTGAGCTGGTGATCACCGTCACCTCGGCACCCAGCGCCACGGCCAGTTTCACCGCCATGTGGCCAAGTCCGCCCAGACCCACCACCGCCATCTTCGTACCCTTGCCGACGTTATAGCGGCGCATCGGGTTCCACACGGTGATGCCGGCGCACAGCAGCGGTGCGGCGTAGCGGGGGTCGAGGTTCAGTGGCATGCGCAGCACGAACTGCTCGCGCACGACGATATGCTCGGCGTAGCCGCCGTAGGTGATCTCGCCGGTGTGGCGATCCTTGCCGTTGTAGGTCGGCGTCGGCCCCTGGGTGCAGAGCTGCTCCTGATGCTCGTGGCACGGCGCGCAGTCCAGGCAGCTGTCCACCTGGCAGCCGACCGCCACCCGGTCGCCGACTTTGAAGCGGCTGACGGCACTGCCCACGGCGGTGACGTGGCCGACGATCTCGTGGCCGGGGACGATGGGGTAGACCGTGTTGTTCCAGTCGTTGTGCACCTGGTGTGCATCGGAGTGGCAGACGCCGCAGAAGGCAATGGCGATCGCCACGTCATCGTCACGCAGCGCGCGCCGCTCGAATCGATACGGCGTCAGGGGCGAGTGGGCGTCGTGGGCGGCAAAGCCCAGGCAAGTGGTCATGGTCGAATCCTTGTGTGATGCAAAGAAGAACCCCCGGCAATGGCCGGGGGAGAGGGTTAGATCGAAGGGCGCAGCCAGGGCGCCGGGGAGGTTTCAGGCGAGGCGATCTGGTTGACGATCCACTTGCCCATGCGTCGCAGCGGCTCGATGGAGTCCTGGGGACCTGCCCACTTCAAGCCGGCCGCGTAGCCCAGCGACACGATGCGCTGGGCGCCATAGAGCGGCAGGATGTCCTTGAGCTCGTCCTTGATGCTTTCCGGGTACACGCCGACGGTCTGGGTGTAGGCGTCGACCGCGTCCATCATCTCGGTCAGCGTGTCGACCGGCACCAGGTTGGCGGTGCGGTCGTCCAGGCGTGGCGCGAACGACACGGCGTCGGCGGTTTGCGAGCAGATCACCGCGCCTTCGCCGTCCTGGCCACCGATCACCTGGTACCACTCGTCATCCAGGCGCAGGGCGTCGACTTCGGCCTTGAGTTCCGGGTCGTAGCGCTTGGGTACGGTGCTCAGGGTGTTGGGCAGGGTCTGCATGGCGTCGTAGACGTAGCGGCCGAAGGTGTTGAGCTTGGCCAGGCCCGCGTCGTCGGTGCCGCTCTGCACGTAGATCACCCGCGCGCAGACACAGGCCTTCTGGTTCAGCGCACCGATGTCGCTGGCCAGGCGCACGGCGGCTTCGCGCATGCTCGCTTCGCTGTCGAAGGCGGCCTTGCCGATGATGCTGGCGCTGCGCTTGGGGTCCAGGGAAATCAGCTCCAGGCCCGGCTGCACGTAGCGGGTCACGTGTTTCATGGCGTTGTAGCCGCCCCAGGCGACGATCTTTTCCAGGTTCTGCGGCTGGTACAGGCGCTCTTCGAAGGCCTGGTCGCCGCCTTTCCAGTAGGCGACGCTGAGGTGCTTGGTCAACGGGTGGTCAGGCGCCATGTCGACCATGGTGCGGGCGATGGCCAGGGCGGTGAACGGGTCGTTGGACGGCGCCTTGATGATCGCGTCGCTGCGCAGCACCATGTTGCGCAGGATGGTCAGCAGCGACAGGCCCGTGGCGTTGCCGGCGACGATATGCAGGGTGCGTGCGCCGAAGCAGCGCACGTCCAGTTCGGTGCCGTCGAGCAGGCGCTGCTTGACCCAGCCCTCCAGGTACTTGATGCCCACCGAGTTCTCCACCTGCTCGGTGACCGAGGCGCGGGTGAGCATCTGGCGCAGCCCCATGTAGCTGCCCTTGACCATGCTCGGGGTCACCGGCGCGGTCAGGTACGACAGCTCGCAGGCTTCCTGCAGGAACGGGTTCCTGTCGAACTCCAGACGCTCACCGAGCGCTTCGGCGTAGTCGAGGATGTCGTTGAACGTCAGGGTGTACAGGTCGGCCAGCTTGGCCGGGTTGCCCAGCGGCAGCTGGTCGATGTACTTGTGCGCATCCGGGGTCTGGAAAATCAGGTCGCCGCCGCGGCCACCCACGTCGATCAGGTTGTCGGTGATGACCTTGCCGCGGATGATCATCGGCGCAATCGGTTTGCTCATGGGGTTAGCCCTCTAGTGTGTTGAGGAAGTCCATCGCCTGGCGATGGGAGTCTTCGGTTGCCGCACAGGTGATCTTGTCGTCGCCGCCGTTGAGGTCGCTGTAGCGCTGGATCGGCCCGACCACGTAGCTGCTCGGCCGGCCGCAGCTGCACGGCTGGTCCCACTCGACGGTGATTTCATCGCCGGTGATGAAGCCGCCCCAGCGGATCTCGGCACCCAGGTCGAAGAACGCCGCGCGCCCGGTGACGTGGCCCTTGCGCGGCAGGGGCTTGCTGGTTTCAGGGTCGAGCTGGAAGGGGATGACCGTGGGGGCGAAGTGGAAGTGGCCGGCTTCGCAGCGCGCATGGGCGCCACCGACGACTTCGGACATGGCGTAGGACTCGTTCAAGGTGCGCGCACCGGTGAAGCGCAGCACATCCTCGCGCCAGCCTTCCGGCTGGACCACGCCCTTGCCGCCACCGGCGGTGTGCACGAAGGAGTCAGGGTGGAAGACGCCTTCCAGGCCACGCTCAAGACCCGCCTTGGCCATGCTGTGCAGCAGGTTCCAGGTGGCGCCGATGTACACGCGCTGGCCCTTGAGCTGGGTGGACATGTGGTCGAAGAACGCCGCCAGGTGTTGCGGCATTTCGGCCTGCAACTGGTCGAAGGCTTTCTTTTTTTCCAGCAGTTCCGGGCTGATCACCAGGCGGTCGAGGGTGCCTTTGGATTGCGCCGCGCGCAGCTTGGCGCCCAGGTGCAGCACGTCGGTGCTGAGGGTGGTCGGGTAGGCGGCATGGAAGTGCGATTCGCTCGGCAGCAGCGCCGGGATCATCGCCGCATGCACCCGCACATGGCTCAGGTAGCCCTTGCGGTAGTAGGGGTAGATGGTGTGCAGGTTGGGCTGCGGGGTGTCCGGGTTGTCCATGTTCCACACCACCATCTTGCGCAGTTGCGCGAACTTCTCCCATTCGTGCACGCCCTGGGGCAGGAACGACAGGGTGCCGGAGGTGCCCGAGGTGTGGCTGATGCGCAGCTGCGGCACGCCTTCGTCCATGGTCTCGAACCAGTCGTCCAGGCCCTGGCAGTCGCTGACATTGACGGCGGCGATGGCCTCGGCGACCTCAGGCGTCACCAGTTTGCCCAGCCACTTGTTGATCTGCGCGTAGCTGCGTTTCTCCAGCAAGGACGGCGGGTAGGACTTGTACACGGTGTGTTCGAACAGCAGCGGCACCACGTCGTCGAGCTGTTCGATCTGGTCCACGCCCTGGGCATCGGCAAGTTTCTTCAAGACCGGTATGCGTTGGCGCAGGGCGTCGAAGCGCTGCTTGAGGCCATTGAGCTGCAGTGCGTCGATCTCGGCGCGGGGCAGGTGGTTCCAGGCGTGCTGGGAATAGTTGACCAATGCTGCCGGATCGTTCAGCAGCAGCTGGGTTTTTTGTTCTATCGACAGGGGGGCAGTGGGCATATTCGGGCTCGCTACTCGACGTATGGAATCCGGCCAGGCCGGGGGGAGGGTGCGGCCCAAGTATGTCGACGGCGAGTGCCGATTTGTTCCGGATTCCAGGTATCGGTCGTGCGAGGTAACGCATTGAAAATAAAGGAATAAAATGACGGTGCCAAAGCGCTTTCGAAGGTCATTCCGGATTCGTTTTTAGCATGCCGGATCGACGCGAAAGGCGGCATACACTGGGCCTCGCCCACTCATTTAAATGAGTGCGGAGCTGTCAATTCGGACCGCTATTCGAGAGGCTTTCATGTTGAAAATGGTATTTCAGACCACGCCTTCACTGATCATCGAGCGTGGTGCTTCGGCCCGGCTTGCCGAGCATGTGCGTGCCAAGGGTTGCAAGTCGGTATTGCTGGTCACCGATGCTGGGGTTGTCGCGGCGCGGCTGCTGGATGCGCTGCTCGCCGGCATGCACAGCGAGGGGATTGCCGTGAGCGTGTTTGCCGAGGTGCAGGCCGATCCGCCCGAGTCGGTGATCCTGGCGGCGGTGGAGGCCGCCAAGGCCTGTGGCGCCGACTGCGTGGTCGGGGTGGGCGGCGGCAGTTCGCTGGATGCCGCCAAGCTGGCCGCACTGTTGGCCTGCAGCGGCGAGTCGTTGAGCGAGGTGTATGGCATCAACCAGGCCAAGGGCCCGCGCCTGCCGCTGATCCTGCTGCCGACCACCGCCGGCACGGGCTCGGAAGTGACTTCGGTGTCGGTGGTGACCACCGCTGCCGGGGAAAAGAACGTGGTCTACTCGCCCTTGTTGTTCCCCGACCTGGCGGTACTCGACGCCGAACTGACCCTCGGCCTGCCGGCCCACGTCACTGCCGCGACCGGTATCGATGCCATGGTCCATGCCATCGAGGCCTACACCACCCTCCACCTGAAGAACCCGATGTCCGATTGCCTGGCCCGCGAGGCGCTGCGGCTGTTGGCTGGCAGCCTGTTCAGAGCCTGCCGACAGGGTGACGATGTCGAGGCCCGCGAGCAGATGCTGCTTGGCGCCTGCGTGGCGGGCATGGCCTTCGCCAACGCCCCGGTGGCGGCGGTGCATGCGCTGGCCTATCCGCTCGGTGCCCGTTTCCACATCCCCCACGGCCTGTCCAATGCGCTGGTGCTGGGGCCGGTGATGCGTTTCAACCTGCCGGTGGTGGCGCCGCTGTATGCGCAACTGGCCGATATCGTCATGCCCGGCTTGCGCGGCAGTGACAGCGAAAAGGCCACGGCGCTGGCCGACTACCTGGGCGGTCTGGCCGGCGAGTTGGGCCTGGCCACGCGCCTGAGCGAGCTGGGCATCGTCGAGGCCGACCTCGAAGCGCTGGCCAGCGATGCCATCAAGCAGCAACGCCTGCTCGGCAACAACCCGCGCGAACTGACGCTGGCGGATGTGCACGCGATCTATAAGGAAATCCTGTGAACAAGCCCGCGCGGCCGAGCCGCCAGGCCTTTCGCCACTTCACCCAGGTGCCCACGCGCTTTGGCGACAACGATGCCTATGGGCATGTGAACAACGTGGCGTACTACGGCTACTGTGAAACGGCGATCACCACCTTCCTGGTCGAACAGGGCACCCTGGACATCGCCAGCAGCCCGGTGATCGGGCTGATCGTCAACTCCGGGTGCAGCTACTTTTCGCCCCTGGGGTTCCCCGACCGGGTCGAGGTCGGCATGAAGATCGCCCACCTGGGCAACAGCAGCGCGCGCTACGAGCTGGCGCTGTTCCGCAACGATGAACCGCTCGCGGCGGCAGCAGCCCATGTGGTCTACGTGTACGTGGACCGCGCCAGCAACACGTCGGTGCCGATCCCCGCCAGCGTGCGTGACAAGCTGGCCCTGCTGGTCGACTGATCGCATACTCCCGGGTGCTGCCCATCCGTTGGCCAAGGTGGCAGGGGGCAGCATTCTGGAGAGATGACAGATGATCAAGGCAAGTCCGGACAAGCCGGGTGTGCAGGTGGCGATACCGGCGCAACCGCGCAAGGAACCGCGCCAGGCACGGTCGGTCGCGCTGGTGACGGCGGTCAAGCAGGCCGGCAGGCAGATTCTCGAAAGCGAGGGGAGGGAAGCCCTGAGCGCGCTGCGCCTGGCCGAAGATTCAGGGGTGGCGATCAGTTCGATCTACGAGTATTTCCCGACCATGGAATCGTTGATCGCCGCCGTCTTCGACGATTACCGCACCGAAGCGCGCCGTGGGCTGTACGCCGACATCATGGCGCTGCCCGAAGGGACCACGCTGTTTGACGGCATCTTGCTGGCGTTGCGGGCTGTGCTTGCCTCGCACCACAAGAAAACCCTCTACGACCCTGCCTTCAGCGTGCGCTCGACCCACTATGACGAGCTGGTGCGGCTGGATGTGGTCAAGGCCAAGCAGCTGTGGAGCGCCACGGCAAGCTCCGCGTTGATGCAACGCTTCGCCAATGAAATTCGCGTCAAGGATCGGGAGAAGGCCGAGTTTCTGGTGTACCAGACCTGGTCGGCGCTGCCCCGGGCCATCCTGCTGGAGCGTCCGGGCTACCTGACCGACCTGGACACCCCGCAGATGCTGGCGCGGATGCTCCACGCCATGCTCACCGAGTGAGATTGGCAGCGACTCCTCAGGCCTCATCGCCGGCAAGCCGGCTCCCACAGGTACCCCACAGGCCTTCAGAGCTGTGAGGTACGTGTGGGAGCTGGCTTGCCAGCGATAGGGCCAACCTTGGCCTCAGCCCTTGGCGGCCATCGCGGTCACTTCCACGCGCATTTCCGGGTAGGCCAATGCCGCCACGCCCACGGCGGCACGCACCGGCCACGGCTTGCTGAAGAAGCGCTGGTACACCTCGTTGAAGGCGGCGCGGTCGGCCATGTCGGTGAGGTAGATGGTCAGGTGCATGACCCGGTCCATGCCGCTGCCGGCCTTTTCCAGGGCGTCTTTGAGCGCCTGCAGGGTGCTTTCGCTCTGCTGGACGATGTCGCCCGCGAGATCAGCTGGAATCTGAGTCGTGACCAGAATGCCGTTGAACTCGGCGACGTCGGAGGAAATGGAGTCGGCGTCGGAATCGGGGGTGTAGATGAGGTCTGTCATTGTTGGTTTGCCTTGCAACGGAAGGAAAGCCGCAAGCCTACGCGAGCCCGGCGCGGTGGTCGAGCCAGGGCCACCGTTTGGCCTGCGCACGTTGTAATACCGCGCCCCGGCCGTCAGAATCGCGCCGATTGTGAAGAAGGGGCTTGAGTTGAACGAACAGACATTGTCGATGCGCCTGGAGCGTGTGGCGGCGCATGTGCCGCAGGGCGCGCGCCTGGCCGATATCGGCTCGGACCACGGCTACCTGCCGGTGGCCCTGGCGCTGCGTGGCGTGATCGAAGCCGGCGTTGCCGGCGAAGTGGCGCAGACACCCTATGCCTCGGCCCAGCGCAATGTGCGCAGGAATGGCCTGGAGCAACGCATCACCGTGCGCCTGGCCGATGGCCTGGAAGCGATCGAGGCGCTGGACCGCATCACGGCGGTCAGCCTGTGCGGCATGGGTGGCGACACCATGTGCGAGATCCTCGAACGCGGCAAGCAGCGCCTGAGCGGCAACGAGCGCCTGATCCTGCAGCCCAATGGCGGCGAGCGCGAACTGCGTGGCTGGCTGATGGCCAACGGTTATCGGATCGTGTGCGAAGAACTGCTGCGCGAGAACCGCTTCGACTACGAGATCATCGTCGCGGAAAAGGGTGATGCGTCGGCCTACAGCGCCGAAGAGCTGTACTTCGGCCCTCTGCTGATGCGCGAGAAGAGCCCGGCATTTATCACCAAGTGGCAGCGCATGCTGCGCCAGAAGCAACAGACCCTGGCCAACTTCGAGCGCGCGCGTGACGCCATCCCTCAGGAAAAGCGCAGCGACTTCGCCCGCCAGGTCGGCTGGATCACCCAGGTACTGGCCTGAGTCACAGCTGCGAGCAGTTGCCCATTTCCCGGTAGTTGACTTCGCGGGTCTGGCCCTGGTGGTCGACATAGACCATGTGCGCGGTGCCGACCTGGCAGTCGGCGACGTTGCTGGCCGGGGTGATGGAAATGACCTTGGCCACGTCCAGCGGCATGCCGTACGCGTAATTGTCGGCGCTGGCGGCCACCGGCGGGTTGCCGGCGGTGTCGGCCAGGGCGCCGAACGAGGCGAGCAGGGCGCTTGCGGCAAGCACGGCAATTCGGCGTTGAGTGTTCATGGCAGGCTCCTTTTTCAATGTTTTACCAATGATGTATTCATTGGTGATCCTCAATAAATGGGCTAAGTCGTGATAGATTCCTGCCTGGAACGCACGAATAAGAAAAACACAAGGAGCCAAGCCCATGGACATGCTGCACGCCATGCGTACCTTCGCCCGGGTAGTGGAGTGCGGCAGTTTCGCCGCGGCCGCCAATGCCCTGGATATTTCTGCGGCGCAGGTGTCGCGGATTGTCGCGGAACTCGAGAACCAGCTGCAGACTCGGCTGCTGCACCGCACCACCCGGCGCCTGCGCATGAGCGAGGCGGGCGAGCGCTTTCTCGAGCGCGCGCGGCAGATCATGCTGCTGACCGAAGAAGCCATGGACGAGGCCCGCGGCGCCCACCTCACCCCGCGCGGGCGGCTGCGCCTGCATTGCCCGCACGGCCTGGGCATGCTGCTGATGCCGCTGGTGGCCGGCTACAACGCCGTGTGCCCCGAAGTGGTGATCGAACTGACCCTGTCGCAGCGCAATCCCGACCCCTTGGCCGAGGGCCACGACGTGGTGATCACCGTGGACGAGGCCCTGCCGGATTCGCAGTTGATCGCCGTGCCGCTGGGCACCATCTTCAGCATCCCCTGCGCCGCCCCAAGCTACCTGCAGGCCCATGGCGTGCCCGAGCGCCCGGAAGACCTGCACGAGCACAGCTGCCTGCGCATGGCGTACCCGATGTACGAGGGTGACTGGGTGTTCCCGCAGGGGCTCGATCAGTGCGTGATCGCCCCGCGCGACAGCTTCCTGACCAATGTCGCCGACGCCATGCTCAGGGCCAGCGAGCTGGGCATGGGTATTGGCTTGCTGCCGTTCTACACGGCCAGCCAGGCCATCGTGCAAGGCAGGCTACGGCGCCTGCTGGCGCCGTATCGGTTGAGGGAATGCGCGCTGTACGCGATCTATCCGTCGCGCCATTACCTGGATGCCAAGGTCAGGACCTGGATCGACTACATGAAGGAACAGCTGCCGGGGCTGTTCGCCGGGCACGAACGCATCGTCGACGATCCGCAGTACTGGAGATAGGCCCGCAGGTCAGTGCCCGTAACGCCCGACCAGACTCTGGGCACCCAGCGCATGCCCCTGCAACAGCTCCAGCAAGCCATTGCGGTCCAGCCCCTCTGGCAAGGTGCCGAGGGGAATGTCGGTGGCGATCAGCGTGAGTGCATAGTGGTGCGGGTTGTCCCCTGCGGGTGGGCAGGGCCCACGGTAGACGAGGGTGCCGCGAGAATTGCGGCCCACCATGATTGTCGGGCCGGTCAGCCCGGCCGTGCCTTCTTTCAGGCCATCGAGCGCCGGGTCGATGTTGTAGGCGACCCAGTGCACCGTACCGATGCCCTTGCCACCGTCCGGGTCGAACATCACCAGTGCCAGTGAACGGGTGCCGACGGGCAGGTTGTCCCAGCTCAGTTGCGGGGTACGTTCCTCGCCCGCACCGCAGAGCGGGTCGGGCCCGACCTGCTGCAGGGCGATGACACCGCCATCGGTGAACGACGACGAGCTGATCGACAGCGCGCCGGCGCTACCGCCGGCCGCCAGGGCAGTGCAAGGCAACAAGGCGGCGAACAGCCAGGGCTTGAGGTGCATGACGATTCCTCGGCAGGGCGATGGGCCGCAGTGTAGTTCAGTCAGCGGCTGTCCTGGTCTTCTGCCGTGCCGCCGGTGTGCCCGGCGCCGCTGCCGGTGGCCTCGCCGGTGCTGTTGGAGCCGCCTGCGGCGCCGTCGGCGGCATCGGCGTTGCTGCCGCTGTCGCTGCTGTCGTTGGCCTTGCCGCTGCCGGGGCTGTTGACGCTGCTGTCGTCGCCGGCGGTCTTGCCGCCTTGCTGGTCGGTTTTCGGGTAGGCGTCGGTGTTGGTGTCGGAAGGGGTCGAGGCGGCGAAACTGCTGGCACTGCCCAGGCCCAGGGCCAGGGTGAAGAGAAGGGCAAGCGGGCGAATGCGGATCATGGCGAAGCTCCTGTGCGGATGATCTGTCATTCGTTTGGCTGGCGGGGGATGGCGGGGGTGCCCGTCGTGCGACGGGCGGTCAAAACAGTCTTGGTCAACCATCAGGCGCTTACGCGTTCCCTGTGGGAGCGGGCTTGTCCCGCGAAGAGGCCAGCCCAGACGCTGTAGCTGTCTGGCACGGGCTACGCCCGTGTTCGCGGGACAAGCCCGCTCCCACAGGCCCCTGAGCCTCCACCGGCTCCAGCGGCGGATGCTCCTGCGCCGCATGCATCAAATCTTCGGTCACACGCAACTCCGCCCCAGTCGGCGAGAACGTGGTCGAGGCAGTAAACGGCGCCGGATGCTCGGCCGCCGGCCGCTTGCCACGGCGCCACAAGAAGAAGCACACCATGCCCAGGTTGACCACGGCAAAGGCCCAGAACAGCCCCGGCTCGCCAAACTCGGTCATCACCGGCGAAATCGCCAACGGCGCCATGGCCGAGCCCAGCGAGTTGATCAGCAGCAAGCCCTGGATCATCGGCACCAGCGCATCGGACGGCGCACGGTCGGCGGCATGGCTGACCGCCACCGGGTACAGCGCGAACACGCCGCCCCCGAGCAGGAACAGCATCGCCGGCAACAGCGCCGAGTGCGAGGGCAGGAACACCGTGACCAGCGACAGCACCACGCACAGCGCGGCCAGGGCGATCAGCACATCCTGGCGGTCCTTGCGGTCGGACCAGCGCCCCACCGGGTACTGCAGCAGCATGGCGCCGAGGATCACCCAGGCCATCATGCCGCCCACTTCACCCACGTCCAGGCCGATGCGCTGCAGGTACAGCGGCAGCAGGGCATAGATCCCGGCGATGGCCACCCCCGAACCGAAGCAGCCGACCAGCCCCGACGGCGCCACCCCGAGCAGCTGGCGCGGCTTGAGCGGCTCGACCTGGTCCAGCAGCGGCGACACCCGCGGCAGGATCACGATCGGCAGCACCGACAGCGCGGCGAGCATGCCGGCCAGCATGAACGGCGCGCTGTCGCTCAGCTGCGCGATGACGCCCAGGCCCGCCTGGGCGATCACGCCGGCACCGTAGAAGGCGATCATGTACAGCGCCAGCAAGCGCCCGCGGATCTTCGCATCGCCCGCCAGCAGCAGCCAGCTCTCGATCACCAGGAACACGCCGACCGCCGCCCAGCCGTTGATCAGGCGCAAGACCGACCACCAGGTGCTGTCGTAGAACATCCCCTGCAGCAGGATGGTGGCGGCGATCAGCGACGCGAAGCTGGTGTAGGCGCGGATATGGCCGATGCGCAGGATCAGCCGGTCGTTGAATACAGCGCCCAGGGTCAGGCCAAGGAAGTAGCTCGACGAGACGATACCGATGGTGGTGGCCGATTCGCCGGCAGCGCCGAGGCGCAAGGTGGTCAGGGAGGACATGAAGCCATTGCCCAGGGCAATGATGAACAGCCCGAGCAGGGGTGCCAGCGCCATGGCCAGCAAACGCGGAGACATAAAAACCTCAAGGGGGAGTAGCGCAGTTGCCAGCCGTAGCGGCACAGGGGAGTAGGACGCGCGATTCTAAGGTGTGGGAAAGATTTCCCCAAGGGGCTTGGCCCTGCGGCATAATGACGCCTTTGCGCAGCTGATCCAGGGAAGGAAAGGTCTATGTTCGCTTCGCTGTTCGCAGTACTGGCACCGGTGTTCATCGTCGCCGGCATCGGCTTCGCCTGGGCCCGCACGGTGCTGGACTACCCCACCCAGTTCGTTGCCCGGATGGTCATGAGCGTCGGCACCCCCGCGCTGGTGCTGGCGACCCTGAACCGCACCCAACTCGATCCCACTGCCTTTATCAGCATGGCCCTGGCCTGCCTGCTCTGTACCCTGGCCATGGCCCTGGCGGGGCTGCTGGTGTGTCGCGTCAGCCGCCAGGACTGGCGGGTACTACTGCCGGCGTTCATGTTCCCCAATACCGGCAACATGGGCCTGCCGATCAGCCTGTACGCCTTTGGCGAACAGGGCCTCGCGTTGGCCATGGCGTTCTTTCTGGGCCTGTCGATCGTGCAGTTCACCGTTGGCATGGCCATCTCCGGTACGGCGGCTTCGTTCAAGGCGCTGGTGAGCAACCCCATCGTCATCAGCCTGGCCCTTGCCCTGCCGATGATCTTCTTCGACATCCACCTCCCGCGCTGGGTGGCCAACACGGCAGAACTGCTCGGCGGCATGTGCATTCCCTTGATGCTGCTGACCTTGGGCGTGTCGCTGGCCAGTATTCGCCCACAACATATCGCCAGCGGCCTGCTGCTGGGCGGCGTGCGGATCGTGCTGGGGGCTGGGGTAGGGTGGGCAGTGGGCGCCGCCCTGGACATGGAGCATTTGCAGCGGGCGGTGCTGATGGTGCAGTCGGCGATGCCGGTGGCGGTGTTCAACTACCTGATGGCGGTCAGGGCCAACCGTTCGCCGGAGCAGGTGGCGAACCTGGTGATGTGTTCGACTGTGCTGTCGTTCGTTTGGCTGCCGGTGGTGCTGGCCTGGTGGATGTGAACCTGTAAGGGCCTCATCGCCGG
>NZ_AKJC01000083.1 GCF_000282535.1 Pseudomonas sp. GM84
GGCACGTTGCAACAAATGTAGGAGCGAGCTTGCTCGCGATGCGCCGCGCGGGCGGCGCTCGATCTCAAATACCCCAAAAAAACCATGGCGAGCACGTGCAGGCAAAAAAAAGCCAGCCCGGAGGCTGGCTTTTCATCATGGCCGATGCAGATCAGCCGCGCGGCTTGCCGCGACCGCGACCTGCTGGCTTGCCACCATCAGGCTTGGCTGGGCGCTTGCGCATGTCGCTCGGGCGCTCGGCAACGGCGCTGCCACGGCTCTTGCGGGGTGCTTCTTCACGCGGCTGGCGTGCAGGGCGCTCGGCAGGAGCAGCAGCACCGGCTTCATGCGACGGGCGCAGGTTGCGCACGCGCTCGCCACGGCCCAATGGACGGCTCGACTTGCGCTGCAGGCGCTCCATCTTGTCCTTGGCCTTGAGGTTCATGGCAGGCAGCGCCACCGGCTGCAGGCCCACTTCAGCGGCCAGGATGTCGATTTCGCCCTGGCTCATTTCACGCCAGCGGCCCATCGGCAGGTCGGAGTTGAGGAACACCGGGCCGAAGCGCACGCGCTTGAGGCGGCTGACCACCATGCCCTGGGATTCCCACAGGCGACGAACTTCGCGGTTGCGACCTTCCATCACCACGCAGTGGTACCAGTGGTTGAAGCCTTCGCCGCCCGGTGCCTTCTGGATGTCGGTGAACTTGGCCGGACCGTCTTCGAGCATCACGCCCGCTTTCAGGCGCTCGATCATCTCGTCGTCGACCTCGCCACGCACACGCACCGCGTACTCGCGGTCCATCTCGTAGGACGGGTGCATCAGGCGGTTGGCCAGCTCACCATCGGTGGTGAACAGCAGCAGGCCGGTGGTGTTGATGTCCAGGCGGCCGATGTTGATCCAGCGGCCTTCTTTCGGACGCGGCAGGCGGTCGAACACGGTCGGACGGCCTTCCGGGTCGTCACGGGTGCAGATCTCGCCATCGGGCTTGTTGTACATGATCACCCGGCGGGTGGCCTCGGCAGCCTCCTCACGCTTGATCAGCTTGCCGTCGACGGCGATGGCGTCATGCAGGTCGACGCGCTGGCCGAGGGTGGCCTCGACGCCGTTGACCTTGATGCGGCCCTGGCTGATCCAGGCCTCGACGTCACGGCGCGAGCCCACGCCGATACGCGCCAGCACTTTCTGCAGCTTTTCGCCGGCTGGCGGGGTGATTTCGGTATTTTGCAGGTCTTGCTCACTCATCTGGGCACCTCCCGGTGTAGGAATGAAAAATCAGGTTCTGGCGGCACACGCGTCAAAAGGTCGCGCATCATACGCGGTTCGGTGGGGGAACGCACTGGAGGGTAGTGGGTTTTGTCAGGGTGGGCGTGATTATCTGCCCAGTGGTTTTGTGGAGCCAGTACCGGCCTCTTCGCGGGACAAGCCCGCTCCCACAGGGCAACGGAGAATCTGTGGGAGCGGGCTTGCCCCGCGAAAGGGCCGGCGATGACAACAGAAAGCTCAGGGCTGCAACTTGCCCTCGTCCTCCACCGAGGCCTCGGGCTCTTCTTCGCGCAAATCATCGAAATCGGTCTTCAGCCCCTCTTCCATGGCATCCAGCTCCACCAGCAGGCTGCGGAAACTGGTCTCCTCCTTCGGCTCCTCACCCCCCTCCTCTTCACCCAGGCTGGCATCGGCCAACGCCTGCAGATGCGCGGGCACCGGCGCGTCATCCGGATCGAGCAGCGGCTCCGGCTCCATCTCACGCAGCTCGGCCAATGCCGGCAACTCTTCCAGGCTCTTGAGGTTGAAGTGATCGAGGAACGCCTTGGTGGTGGCGAACATCGCCGGCCGCCCCGGCACTTCACGGTGACCGACCACGCGAATCCACTCGCGCTCCATCAGGGTCTTGATGATGTTGCTGTTGACCGCCACGCCACGCACATCCTCGATCTCACCGCGGGTGATCGGCTGACGGTAGGCAATCAAGGCCATGGTCTCCAGCAGCGCACGGGAGTAACGCTGTGGACGCTCCTCCCACAAGCGGCCTACCCAAGGCGCGAAATCTTCACGGATCTGCAGCCGATAGCCGCTGGCCACTTCCTTGAGCTCGAACGCTCGGCCAGCGCAGGATTTGCCCAGCACTTCCAGGGCCTTCTTGAAGACCTTCGGCTCGGGGCGCTCGGCTTCCTCGAACAGCTCGTACAGACGCTCGAGAGTTTGCGGCTTGCCCGAGGCGAGCAAAAAAGCCTCGATCAGCGACGCCAGGTCGCGGGGGTCATTCAGGTTCATCGGTTTCTTCGACAGACTCGGCGCGCAGCCGCACATGGATGGGCGCAAAAGGCTCATTCTGCACCAGTTCGATCAGCGACTCCTTGACCAGTTCGAGGATCGCCATGAAGGTCACCACCACGCCCAGCTTGCCCTCCTCGGCGCCGAACAGCTCGACGAAGGGCACAAAACCTCCCCCCTTCAGGCGCTCCAGCACATCACTCATGCGCTCGCGGGTGGACAGGGTCTCGCGGGTGATCTGGTGGCTTTCGAACAGGTCGTTGCGGCGCATGACCTCGGCCATGGACACCAGCAGCTCCTCCAGGCTGACTTGCGGCAACAGCTTGCGCACCTTGGCCTGGGGCGCTTCAAGACGCGGCACGACGACATCACGACCGACCCGCGGCAGCTCGTCGAGGCCCTCGGCGGCGGCCTTGAAGCGCTCGTACTCCTGCAGCCGACGGATCAGTTCGGCGCGCGGGTCGCCCTCCTCTTCCTCGATCGCGGTCGAGCGCGGCAGGAGCATGCGCGACTTGATTTCGGCCAGCATCGCGGCCATCACCAGGTATTCGGCGGCCAGCTCCAGGCGCACGCTCTTCATCAACTCGACGTAGCCCATGTACTGGCGGGTGATCTCCGCCACGGGGATGTCGAGGATGTCGATGTTCTGCTTGCGAATCAGGTACAGCAGCAGATCGAGCGGGCCCTCGAAGGCTTCGAGGATGACTTCCAGGGCGTCCGGCGGGATGTACAGGTCCACCGGCATCTCGGTCAGCGCTTCGCCGTAGACCAGGGCCAACTGTAACTGCTGCGGCGATTCGGCTTCGATGCCAGGTGCCTCAGGGGTGTCCAGCTGACTCACGCGCTGACCAGGAACGGCGTGGGGTCGCCGCAGCCTTCGCGGATCAAGGCAGGTTCATCCCCGGTCAGGTCGATGATGGTGGAGGCCTTGAGATCACCGAAGCCGCCATCGATGATCAGGTCGACATGGTGCTCCAGGCGCTGACGGATCTCGTAGGGATCGGTCATGGGCTCTTCGTCGCCCGGCAGGATCAGGCTCACGCTCATCAACGGCTCGCCGAGTTCTTCGAGCAGCGCCAGGACAATCGGATTGGACGGTACGCGCAGGCCGATGGTACGGCGCTTCTCGTGCATCAGCAGCCGCGGCACTTCCCGGGTGGCATTGAGGATGAAGGTATAGGGCCCGGGAACATGCGCCTTGAGCAGGCGGAAGGTGGAGGTATCGATCTTGGCGAACAGCCCCATTTGCGACAGGTCGCAGCACAACAGGGTGAAATTGTGTTGCTTGTCCAGCTGGCGCAAGCGGCGAACCCGCTCGATCGCGTTCTTGTCGCCAATCTGGCAGCCCAACGCGTATGCCGAGTCGGTGGGATACACCACCACGCCGCCCTTGCGAATGATTTCGACGGCCTGTTTTATCAGGCGCGCCTGCGGGTTCTCCGCATGAATCTGGAAAAATTGGCTCACGTAGTCGTCCTGTTCATACCGCCAAAGGCTGTTCATGGCTAAATCGGCGCCACAGAGGTGGCAGGTCCTCGGGCAATGGCCGGTAGGCACCGATCTCGCCCCAGGTGCCGGGGCCGTGGAAATCGCTGCCAGCGCTTGCCAGCAGGCCGAACTCACGGGTGAGGATGGACATCGTGCCCACCTGCTCGGCCGGCATCATCCCATTGACCACCTCAAGCGCCTGCCCGCCTGCCTGAATATAGTCGGCAATCAGCCGCCTGCGCTTGCTGCGGGTCAGATCGTAGTGCATGGGATGGGCCAGGCTCACCCAGGCATTCGACTGACGCAGGGTGGCAACCGTTTCTTCGAGGGTCGGCCAGTGCAGCTTGACGTCGCCGAGCTTGCCTGCCCCCAACCACTTGCGAAAGGCTTCACCACGGTCCTTGACGTGCCCGGCACGCACCAGGAACTCGGCGAAATGTGGCCGCGCAGGCGCGTTGCCGCTGTCGCCCAGCTCCTGCTGCACGGCGCGAGCGCCGTCGAGGGCACCCGGCATGCCCTTGGCGGACAGCCGTTTGTCGATTTCTTCGGCGCGCAGCCAGCGACCCCGGTGCAAAGCCGTGATGGCATCGAGCAACGGTGGGGCGTCGAGCGGGAAGTCATAGCCCAGCACATGGATGGTCGCGCCACCCCAGGTGCACGACAATTCCACGCCACTGACCCAGCGCATGCCCATCTCGGCACAGGCCTGGCGCGCCTCTGGCAGGCCTTCGAGGGTGTCATGGTCGGTCAGGGACAAGGTCTGCACCCCGTGCTCATGGGCCCGGGCGACCAGGACCGCAGGCGACAGGGCGCCATCGGAGGCCGTGCTGTGACAGTGCAGATCAACATTCATGGAGGAGCGCTTTCGCTGGAATCGATGTTTGTTATTATGCCGTCACATCCTGATTCTGGCTGCCATTGTGAAACAATTCATCGATTTCATCCCGCTGCTGCTGTTCTTCATCGTCTACAAGCTCGACCCGCGCCCGATGGAAGTCGCTGGCCACAGCTTCGAATTCGGCGGCATCTACAGCGCCACGGCGATGCTGATCGCCAGCTCGCTGCTGGTGTACGGCGCGCTGTTCCTGCGCCAGCGCAAGCTTGAGAAGGGCCAGTGGCTGACGCTGATCGCCTGCCTGGTGTTTGGCGGCCTGACCCTGACCTTCCACAGCGAAACCTTCCTCAAGTGGAAGGCGCCGGTGGTCAACTGGCTGTTCGCCCTGGGCTTTGCCGGCAGCCATTTCATCGGCGACCGGGTACTGATCAAGCGCATCATGGGCCATGCCCTGACCCTGCCCGACGCCGTGTGGACACGCCTGAACCTGGCCTGGATCGCCTTCTTCCTGTTCTGCGGCGCGGCGAACCTGTTCGTCGCCTTCACCTTCCAGGACTTCTGGGTCGACTTCAAGGTGTTCGGCAGCCTGGGCATGACCGTGCTCTTCCTGGTGGCGCAGGGTGTGTACCTGTCGCGCCACCTGCACGATGACCCTTCCACCTCCAAGACCAAGGATTGACATGCTCTACGCCATCATCGCCAGCGACGTCGCAAACTCCCTGGAAAAACGCCTGGCCGCACGCCCGGCGCACATCGAGCGCCTGCAGCAGCTCAAGGCCGAAGGCCGCGTGGTGCTGGCCGGCCCGCACCCGGCCATCGACAGCAACGATCCAGGTGAAGCCGGTTTCAGCGGCAGCCTGATCGTCGCCGAGTTCGATTCGCTCGCCGCCGCCCAGGCCTGGGCCGATGCCGATCCGTACATTGCCGCCGGCGTGTATGACAAGGTCATCGTCAAGCCATTCAAGCAAGTCTTGCCATAACCGAAGAATTGGCGGCGCCTGCTGTATCTTTACCTCTGGCGCATACGTCAGACGCCGTCGATTTGAATTGAGTGAGTCATGAGCGAGCTGTTACTGATTGATGACGACCAGGAACTCTGCGAGCTGCTCGGCAGCTGGCTGACCCAGGAAGGCTTTGCCGTGCGCGCCTGCCACGACGGCCAGAGCGCACGCAAGGCCTTGGCCGAGCATGAACCCGCGGCCGTGGTGCTGGACGTGATGCTGCCCGACGGCAGTGGCCTGGAGCTGCTCAAGCAGCTACGCAGCGAGCATGCCGAGTTGCCAGTGCTGATGCTTTCGGCCCGTGGCGAGCCGCTGGACCGTATTCTCGGCCTGGAACTGGGTGCCGACGATTACCTGGCCAAACCCTGCGACCCCCGTGAACTCACCGCACGCCTGCGGGCCGTGCTGCGCCGCAGCCACCCGGCCGCCGCCACCACGCAACTGGAGATCGGTGACCTGGCCTTCAGCCCGTTACGTGGCGTGGTCAGCATCGACGGCCGGGAGATGAGCCTCACCCTGTCCGAAAGCCGTATTCTCGAAGCCCTGCTGCGCCAACCCGGCGAGCCGCTGGACAAGCAGGAACTCGCGCAAATCGGCCTGGGCCGCAAGTTGACACTGTATGACCGCAGCCTGGACATGCACGTGAGCAACCTGCGCAAGAAGATCGGCCCCCACGCCGACGGTCGCCCGCGCATCGTGGCGCTGCGCAGCCGTGGCTATTACTACAGCCTCTGACCTGCTCATCTTTACCGAGCCTTTACCCTTCCCTGACCGCGCTTGACCTTGATCTCCCTAGACTGAGCTCATCCGGTAACCACCGGCCTATGAAAGGAGAGACACCATGCGCAAGACCCTTATCGCCCTGATGTTCGCCGCCGCCCTGCCGACCGTGGCCATGGCCATGCCTGAAGGCGGCTCGCGCCACGACGGCCCGCATCATCGCGGTGATGCGCCTTTCGCCCAACTGGACCTGAGCCGTGAGCAGCGCCAGGAAATCCGCAAGCTGATGGGCGAGCAGATGAAAAACCGCCATGACATCACCGAACGCTACATGGCCAAACTGCCAGCCGCCGAACAGAAAGCCATGAAGGACGAGCTCAAGGCCAGCCACGACAAGACCGAAAGCCAGGTCCGCGCGCTGCTCAAGCCCGACCAGCAGAAGAAGTTCGACGAACTGCAGAAAGCGCGTGAAGCACGCAAGGCTGAATGGAAGGAATTCCAGGCCTGGAAAGCTGAAAAAGGCAACAAGGCCCAGTAAGCTGCCCCACCGATGCCCGGCCCGCGCCCCCGCGGGCCGGGCTTTTCCCGTTTACAGGAGGTGCTCTTGCGTTCTCTGTTCTGGCGCATCCTGGCCAGCTTCTGGCTGGCCATCACCCTCGTCGCTGGCCTGTCGATCCTGCTGGGCCACATGCTCAACCAGGACGCCTGGATCCTCAGCCGCCACCCGGGCCTCAACACCCTGGCCAGCCACTGGGCCAAGCACTACGAACAGGAAGGCGAAGAGTCCGCGCAGATGTTTCTGGAACGGCGCAGAGAACGTTTCAAGATCGACGTGCAGGTGCTCGATGACAGTGGCGAAGCGGTGGTGCCTGGAACCTTCCCGCGCCGTGCTGCAGCGTTCGAGGCGCGCCAGCACAATGACCAGCGCCGCCTGCCGTGGCGCCGCCTGACCGAGGAATACACCAGCCCCGAGAGCGGTGAAACCTACCTGCTGATCTACCGTATCCCTCACCCCGAACTGGACGCCTGGCACCGCGAGAGCCTGCTCTGGCCGCTGAGCGCCCTGGGTATTGCCCTGGTGGTGCTGACCCTGTTCAGCCTGCTGGTGACCCTGTCCATCACCCGTCCACTGAGCCGCCTGCGCGGCGCCGTGCACGACCTCGGCCAGGCCAGCTACCAGCAGAACAGCCTGGCCCGCCTGGCGGCCCGGCGCGATGAGTTCGGCGTACTGGCCAAGGACTTCAACAAGATGGGGGCCCGTCTGCAGAGCCTGATCGGCAGCCAGCGCCAGTTGCTGCGGGATGTTTCCCACGAACTGCGCTCCCCCCTGGCCCGCCTGCGCATCGCCCTGGCCCTGGCCGAGCGGGCCGAGGCCGATCAGCGCCAGGCACTCTGGCCTCGCCTGACCCGCGAGTGCGACCGCCTGGAAGACCTGATCAGCGAGATCCTGACCTTGGCCCGGGTCGATGCCGAACAGGCGCATGCCGAGCCCGTCGACCTGAATGCCTTGCTCGGCAGCGTGCGCAAGGATGCCCAGCTCAGCGCACCGGAGCAGGAGGTGAAGCTGGAGGCACAGCCAGGGCTGACCCTGCAGGGCTGGCCGACCTTGATCGAGCGGGCCGTGGACAACCTGCTGCGCAATGCCTTGCGCTTCAATCCGCCGGGGCAGCCGATCGAGGTTCGCGCCGAGCGTGAGCAGGATCGGATCGTGGTGAGCGTGCGCGACCATGGGCCGGGGGTGGCTGCGGAGCATCTGGCGCAGTTGGGTGAGCCGTTCTTCCGCGCGCCGGGGCAGGAGGCGGCGGGACATGGGCTGGGGTTGGCGATCGCGCGCAAGGCGGTGGAGCGTCATGGCGGCAGCCTGGTGCTGGAGAATCATCCACAGGGTGGGTTCTTGGCCCGGATGGAATTGCCGCTAGCAGTGGAGATTGGCAGCTGAATTGATGCCGGGTTTTCCGGCCTCTTCGCGGGACAAGCCCGCTCCCACAAGTACCCTGCTGGCCTGAAACTCAGTGGAATACCTGTGGGAGCGGGCTTGTCCCGCGAAGCAGTCACCGCATCACTCGCCCCAGGCGCTGACGAACGCTGCAGTCTCCAGCACCGGCGCCGTGCGCGGCTCGGCAAGCGGCGTACCGACATACAGGTAACCGATCACCTCCTCGTTCTCGGCCATCCCCAGTCCCTTGTGCACAAAGGCATCGAAGGCCATGTCGCCGGTGCGCCACACCGCGCCGATGCCCTGCGCATGGGCGGCGATCAGGATGCCATGGGCCGCACAGCCCGCCGCCAGGCGCTGCTCGGACTTGGGTACCTTGAAGTGGTCCTGCAACTTGGCGATCACCACGATCAGCAACGGCGCACGCAACGGCATGGCGCGCGCCTTGTCCAGCGCAGCCTGGCTCGCTTCGCCCTTGTTCTGCAGCGCCTGGGCGAACAGCTCACCGAGTTTCTCGCGGCCCTGGCCCTCGATGGTCAGGAAGCGCCACGGCCGCAGTTGACCGTGGTCTGGCGCCCGCAGCGCCGCCTGGAACAGCGCCTCGCGCTGGGCAGCATTGGGCGCAGGTTCGGTCAGGCGTGGCACGGAAACACGGTTGAGCAATGCGTCGAGAGCCTCCATCGGCTACCCTCCTGGCTGGTAAATGTGCGGCCATTCTAGCGTTTACATCACCAGACCCATAGGTAGAATGGCGCCCTTCCGTTCAGAGTCAGAGCAGATCACATGGCCTTGCCGACCTTAAGGATCATTGGTTTCATCATCGGCATCTTCCTCATCACCCTGGCAGTCAGCATGGTCGTACCCATGGCGACCCTGGTGATCTTCGAGCGCACCGGCGACATGCCGTCGTTCCTCTGGTCGAGCCTGATCACCTTCGTCGCCGGCCTGGCGATGGTCGTGCAGGGCCGCCCGGAACATGTGCACCTGCGCCCGCGCGACATGTACCTGCTCACCGTCAGCAGTTGGCTGGTGGTGTGCGTGTTCGCCGCCCTGCCCTTTTTGCTGACCCAGCACATCAGCTACACCGATGCCTTCTTCGAGAGCATGTCCGGCATCACCGCCACCGGCGCGACCGTGCTCAGCGGGCTGGACAACATGTCGCCGGGTATCCTGATGTGGCGCTCGATGCTGCACTGGCTCGGCGGCATCGGCTTCATCGCCATGGCCGTGGCGATCCTGCCGCTGCTGCGCATCGGTGGCATGCGCCTGTTCCAGACCGAGTCGTCCGACCGCTCGGAAAAGGTCATGCCGCGCTCGCACATGGTCGCCAAGTCGATTGTCGGGGTCTACGTCGGTTTCTCGGTGATCGGCGCCGTGGCCTTCTGGTGGGCCGGCATGAAGCCGTTCGATGCGATCAACCACGCCATGTCGGCCATTTCCACCGGTGGATTCTCCACCTCGGACCAGTCCCTGGCGAAATGGGACATCCCGGCGGTGCACTGGGTCGCCGTGGTGGTCATGATCCTCGGCAGCATGCCGTTCACCCTGTACGTGGCCACCCTGCGCGGCAACCGCAAGGCGCTGATCCGCGACCAGCAGGTCCAGGGGCTGCTCGGCATGCTGGTGGTCACCTGGCTGGTGCTGGGCACCTGGTACTGGGCCACCACCAACCTGCACTGGCTGGATGCCTTGCGCCACGTGGCGCTGAACGTGACGTCGGTGGTCACCACCACCGGCTTTGCGTTGGGCGACTACAGCCTGTGGGGCAACTTCTCGCTGATGCTGTTCTTCTACCTGGGCTTCGTCGGTGGCTGCTCCGGCTCCACCGCCGGCGGCATCAAGATCTTCCGCTTCCAGGTGGCCTACATCCTGCTCAAGGCCAGCTTGAACCAGTTGATCCACCCGCGCGCGGTGATCAAGCAGAAGTACAACGGCCACCGCCTCGACGAAGAGATCGTGCGTTCGATCCTGACGTTCTCGTTCTTCTTCGCCATCACCATCTGCGTGATGGCCCTGCTGCTGTCACTGCTGGGCGTGGACTGGATGACCGCACTAACGGGCGCCGCCGGCACCGTATCGGGTGTCGGACCGGGCCTGGGTGAAGTGATCGGCCCTTCGGGCAACTACGCCTCGCTGCCGGATGCCGCCAAATGGATCCTCGCCAGCGGCATGCTGCTCGGTCGCCTGGAGATCATCACGGTGCTGGTGTTGTGTATGCCGGCGTTCTGGCGTCACTGAGTACCATGGGTTCCGCGCCCAGACGGGAGCGGAACTCGCTTGGGGTAACGTCGAACCAGCGGCGGAACGCCCGGTAGAAGTTGCTGGGGTCGGCGAAACCCAGCAGGTAGGCGGTTTCCAGCAGGGTCATGCCTGGCTGGGCGAGGTATTGCTCGGCCAGCTCGCGGCGGGTGTCGTCCAGCAGCGCCTGGAAACTGGTGCCCTCTTCCTGCAAACGGCGCTGCAAGGTGCGCTGGGACAGGTGCAGGGCCTGGGCCAGGGTCTCCCGCTTGGGCTCGCCCTGGGGCAAGATGCGGCACAGCACCTGGCGTACACGGTGGGTTACCCGGCTTTCGGAAAAACGCGCCAGGTACTCGCCGGCGAAGCGGTCATGCAGCACCGCCATGGCTTCGTTGGCGGTTGGCAGCGGGGCCTCCATGTCGGCGCGTTCGAATATCAGCGCATCGTGGGCGGCGCCGAACACAAGGGGCGAATGGAACGCCACCTTGTACGGTTCGATGTTCTTCGGTTGCGGCCCCTGGATCAGCACCCGCCTGGGCTGTATGGGGCGGCCGCTGAGCCACTTGCTCAGGGCCAGGGCGCAGGCCAGCGATGCCTCCGAGCTGTGCCGGGTCGTCGGCAGATGATCGCCATGCACGGTAAGGATCAGGGCATAGCCTTCAGGCCCCAGGCGGAAGCTCAGGTCTGAGCTTTCGGCGATGATGCGCTGATAGCGCACCAGCCGCTCGAAACCTTCGGCCAGGGTGCGGCTCGACATCAACGCATAGCCCACCACATGGAACGATGCCGGCCGCACCACCCGCGCCATGTTCAGGCCGATGGCTTCATTGCCGGACAGTTCCACCGCCAACTGCCACAGGCGGGTCATGGAGTCTTGCGGAAAACGCGCATCCGGGTCGTCGAGGGCGGCGAAGTCGAGCCCGAGTTGTTTGAACATGGCACGGCAATCAAGCCCTTCCAGCTCGAGTGCCTTTACGATCCCTGATGCCCAGCTGGCTGACGTGGTTCTCTCACTCATGACAGGCTTCTTATGCTGACCGCTTCATGCGGTGAACCTAAGGATACTCAATTGGCGCCTATTGTCACTGGCCGGCTCCGTCAGTGACTCTAGACTCGATTCAGGCTCCACGCCGTGTATCCTGTCAAAAAGTGATAATCCCGGAGCATTGCGATGAACAGCACAGCGCAGTTTCGCAGTTTTGCCGAGTTCTACCCGTACTACCTGGGGGAGCACAGCAACCCCACCTGCCGACGCCTGCACTTCGTCGGCACCAGCCTGGTCATTGCCCTGCTGGCCTATACCATCGGCAGTGGCAAGTGGTTGCTGCTCCTGGCCGTGCCGCTGTTCGGCTATGGCTTCGCCTGGGTCGGGCACTTCTTTTTCGAGAAGAACCGGCCGGCCACCTTCAAGCACCCGCTGTACAGCCTGATCGGCGATTTCGCGATGTTTCGCGACATCCTGCTGGGCCGCATCAGCCTCTAGGGCGCCTCAGGCAGGTTCGCGCAGCGCGGCAGCCTGCCCGGCATGCCGCGCCTGGGCATCGGCCAGCCGATACAACTCGATGCTGCCGTCCCAGTGCTCGATCAATGCCGTGCACGACTCGACCCAATCGCCACAGTTGAGGTACTCCACCTCGCCGACCCTGCGGATTTCGGCATGGTGGATATGCCCGCACACCACCCCATGAAAACCCCGCCGGGTGCATTCGTGGGCAATGGCGTCCTCGAAATCGCTGATGAAGTTCACCGCCCCCTTGACCTTGTGCTTGAGGTAGGCCGACAGCGACCAGTAGCCATAGCCGTAGCGCGCCCGCCAATGGTTGAGCCAGCGGTTGAGTACCAGGGTGACTTCGTAGGCACGGTCGCCAAGGAAGGCCAGCCAGCGGTGATAGCGGGTAATCACGTCGAACTGGTCGCCGTGGATCACCAGCAGCCGGCGGCCATCTGCCGTCAGGTGCTCGGCCTCGTCCACCAGCTGAATGTTGCCAAGCATCAACTTCGAATAACGGCGCAGAAACTCGTCGTGGTTGCCGGTGACGTAGATCACCTCGGTGCCCCGCTTGCTCATGGTCAGCAAACGGCGGATCACATTGGTGTGGGCTTGCGGCCAGAAGATGCCGCCGCGCAATTTCCAGCCGTCGATGATATCGCCGACCAGGTAGATGCGATCGGCCTGATAGCCCTTGAGAAACTGCGACAAGTGTTCGGCCTGACAATCTCGCGTGCCCAGGTGAACGTCGGAAATCCACAACGTGCGCACACGCTGCTTGCGTGAAGGGCGAGAGAGTTCGACATGGGTCATGGGCGGGCTCCGGCGCTGTTTGCTGGAGACTGGCAGGCCCAGGTGACAGGTTGGTGGCAGCGATGTGACGGGTGATGAGGGGTCGGGAATGGGGCACAATGGTTGCCTGCCCTGCGAGGACGCTCTATGACCGCCGGCCCGATTCTTTCCCTGCGCCATTACCGCGACGACCTGATCGCCCACAGCCACGAGCACCCACAGCTGGTATTCGGCCTGCAGGGTCGCCTGGATTTCGAGGTGCAGGGGCAAGGTGCGCGGGTCGCTCGCCAGGGCCTCATGGTCGTACCTGCCGGCACCCATCACAGCTGTGGTAGTGACACCGGCAGCCACTGCCTGGTGCTCGATGTGCCCGGCGATCATTGGCTGCACGAGCAGCTGGGTGAGCACGCCGACGCCAGTCGCCGCCTGCTCGACCGCCCGGCGGCCCTGGGCCTGGACAACCGTCAGCAGCAACTGGTGGACTGGCTGGCGGCAAGCCCGGTGGACGACCCGTTGATTGCCCGGCAAGGTGCGGTACTGCTGTTGGCCAGCTTGAATCCCACGGCTTCGGCCACGGTTACGCCCAGCCATCGGCTGCCTTATGCCGCGTTCGACAGCCATATCGAACGCCACGCCGCGTACCCGCTGCAGGTCGCCGATCTTGCGCGTATCGCAGGGCTGTCCAGCGCCCGGCTGCATGCGCGCTTCACCGTCGAATGCGGGATGACGCCGATGGACTACATCCGCCAGCGGCGGTTGCTCAAGGCGCGGCAGTTGGTTACCCAGACATCTTTACCTTTGGGGGAAATAGCCGCGCAGGTGGGGTACAGCTCCCAGAGCGCGTTTTCGGCAGCAATGCTGCGAGCGTTTGGATGCACACCGATGGCGTTGCGGCGAGAGTCCGGCGATAACGGGCGCTAGGCTGGCGACAGATCATGTTTGCCTGACGCTTTACACTGTGCCTGTACCGGCCCTGTCGCCGGCAAGCCGGCTCCCACAGGTACATCACTGGCTTGAGGGCTGTGCTCTACCTGTGGGAGCCGGCTTGCCGGCGATAGGGCAGGCAAATACCACGAAGATCGCAAGGACCACCATGAACCACCGCACCGCCCTCGGGGCCCTGCACATCGGCGCACTGTTCTTCGGCCTGACCGGCGTGTTCGGCAAATTGGCCGCCAGCGCCAGCCCGGCCATCATCGTCTTTGGTCGCGCCGCTTTCGCCGTGCTCGCGCTGGCCCTGTTCGCCAGCCTCACCGGCCCAGGCTGGCAACGCCTGAGCGGGCGCGACATGCGCCGCCTGCTGCTCGGTGGCGTGCTGCTGGCCGGGCACTGGGTCAGCTTCTTCATCGCCGTCAAGGTCGCCGGCGTGGCCATCGCCACCCTCGGCTTCGCCAGCTTCCCGGCATTCACCGTGATCCTCGAAGGCCTGCTGTTCCGTGAACGCATCCGCCGCAACGAAGCCGTACTGGTGGTGCTGGTCAGCATCGGCCTGATCCTGGTGACGCCGTCCTTCGACCTGGCCAGCGAAGCCACCGGAGGCCTGCTCTGGGCCCTGCTCTCGGGCCTGCTGTTCTCGCTGCTGTCACTGACCAACCGTGCCGGCTCCGGGCGCTTGCCCGCCGTGCAGGCAGCGCTGTGGCAGAACCTGGTGGTCGGCCTGTGCCTGCTGCCGGTGGCCGCGCCAGGCCTGGGTGCGGTGGCGACCAAGGATTGGCTGTGGATCGCCCTGCTCGGCATCTTCTGCACCGGTGTCGCCCACAGCCTGTTCGTCGCCAGCCTGGCGGTGATCAAGGCACGCACCGCCGCCCTGGTATTCGGCATGGAGCCGGTCTACGGCATTGCCGTGGCCTGGGTAGTGTTCGCCGAGACACCGACCTTGCGCATGCTGCTTGGCGGTGCACTGATCATCTTCGCCATCGTGCTGTCCAGCCGCCTGGCCGCCGAACCGTCAACCAAACAGCGCACGCTGGCCGAGGGCGCCTGATCAGCGATCGTTGTGGCCCAGGTCGCGTTGCGGGTCGATCTGGTCACGCACCCGCTGCTTCAGCACCTTGGCCTCGGGGAAGCCACCATCGGCCTTGCGCTCCCAGATCTGCACGCCTTGGCAGGTAATACGGAAGACGCCGCCCGTGCCAGGTTCCAGCGCCACCCGGGCAAGGTCGTCGGAAAAGGTGCTGAGCAGCTCCTGGGCCAGCCAGGCCGCGCGCAGCAGCCACTGGCACTGGGTGCAATAGGTGATGACAATTTCCGGCTTGCTGTGGGCCATGGTCAAGGTTCTCCAGGTAGGGGCCGCTTATACTAGCGGTCTTTAGCCCAGGTTTTGAGACTCACGATGCACCGCCTGCTGTTCTGCCTTCTGCTGACGCTCACCTCCATCACCGTGCTCGCCGCCGAGCCCGCCCGCCCCAAGGTCGGCCTGGTGCTCTCCGGTGGTGCTGCCCGGGGCCTCGCCCATATTGGCGTGCTCAAGGCCCTGGAAGAACAGGGCGTACGCATCGACGCCATCGCCGGCACCAGCATGGGCGCGGTGGTTGGCGGGCTGTATGCCTCCGGCTACAGCGTCGAGGAGCTGGAGAAACTGGCCACCACGCTCGACTGGCAACAGGCGCTGTCCGACGCACCGCCGCGCAAGGACGTACCGTTCAGGCGCAAGCAGGATGACCGCGACTTTCTGGTCAAGCAGAAGCTGAGCTTTCGCGATGACGGCAGCCTCGGCCTGCCGCTGGGCGTGATCCAGGGCCAGAACCTGGCCCTGCTGCTGGAAAGCAAGTTGGCCCACACCGCCGACACCCGCGACTTCGACAAATTGCCGATTCCCTTTCGCGCCGTGGCCACCGACATCGCCAGTGGCGAGAAGGTGGTGTTCAGCAAGGGTCACCTGCCCCAGGTGATCCGCGCCAGCATGTCGATCCCGGCGGTGTTCGCGCCGGTAGAGCTGGACGGCCGCCTGCTGGTGGACGGTGGCATGGTCGACAACATCCCCGTGGATGTGGCCCGCGACATGGGCGTTGACCTTGCAATCGTGGTCGATATCGGTACACCGCTGCGCGACCGCAAGCAGCTGGCCACGGTGGTCGATGTGCTCAACCAGTCGATCACCCTGATGACCCGGCGCAATTCCGAGGAGCAACTGGCCAGCCTGCACCGCGACGACATCCTTATCCAGCCGCAGCTGGCTGCCTTCGGTGTCACCGATTTCGGCCGCGCCCACGACATGATCGAAGCCGGCTACCGCGCAGCGCTCCTGCTCGAACCCCGCCTGGCCGCCCTTCGCCAACCCGAAGGCGATGCGGAGCTTGCGGTGGCGCGTTCGCCGCGCCAGCGCACGCCCGTGATCACCGCCATTCGGGTGGAGAACGACTCCAAGGTCAGTGACGACGTGATCCGTTACTACATCCGCCAGCCGATTGGCGAGCCGCTGGAACTCGATCGCCTGCAGACTGACATGGGTACCTTGTATGGCCTGGACTACTTCGACCGGGTGCAATACCGCGTGGTGCACAAAGGCGATGACAACACCCTGGTGATCAACGCCCGTGGCAAGCGCAGCGGCACCGACTTCCTGCGCCTGGGCCTGAACCTGTCGGATGACCTGCGCGGTGACAGCGCCTTCAACCTGGGCGCCAGCTACCGGGTCAATGGCATCAACGAGCTCGGTGCCGAGTGGCTCACCCGCGCGCAGATCGGTGACCAGCAAGAACTGTACAGCGAGTTCTACCAGCCGCTGGACGTTGGCTCGCGTTATTTCATCGCGCCTTATCTGGACTTCAGCTCACAGAACATCGAAGCGACCCTGGACGACGACCCGATCGCCGAATACCGGCTGGAACGCTACGGTTTCGGCCTCAACTTCGGCCGGCAGATCGGCACCTATGGCGAAGTGCGCCTGGGGGCCGGCAAGGCCTGGGGCGAAGCCGAGGTGCGCATCGGTGACCAGGACCTGCCCAAGGTCAGTTTCAACGAAGGCTTCTATGAGCTGAAATATTCGTTCGACACCCTCGACAACGTGTACTTCCCGCACAGTGGCGAGGACATCGGCCTGACCTTGCGCAAGTACGACCAGTCGCTGGACTCCGACAACGCGTACCGACAATGGCTGTTCAATCTGGACAAGGCCTTCAGCAGCGGGCCGAACAGTTGGGTAATCGGTGGACGCTATGGACGCACGCTGGACGAAACCGATGTGGTGACGTCGAGCTTCGTGATTGGCGGTGCACGGGAGCTGTCGGGGTTCCGCCAGGATTCGGTATCAGGGCAGAACCTGAGCCTGATGCGCGTGGTCTATTACCGCCGCCTGACACCACGCGCCTACGTGCCGCTGGACTTCCCGCTGTATATCGGGGGTTCGCTGGAGCGTGGGCGGGTCTGGAACAACGACAACGAATTCGACAGTGGCTATATCAATGCGGCCAGCATCTTCCTGGGGCTGGAGACGCCATTGGGGCCGTTGAACCTGAGTTATGGCGCCAACAGCGCGCATGAGCAGGCGGTGTATCTGAACCTGGGGCATACCTTCTAGGTTGCTGGGGCCGCTTCGCGCCCCATTCGCGGGACAAGCCCGCTCCCACAGGAATACTGCTGAAACCATGGGCAGCACTGTGCCTGTGGGAGCGGGCTTGTCCCGCGAATGGGCTGCAAAGCAGCCCCAGCCATTCAGGTTTTTTCCAGGTTGCCCAGAATCTTCGCATGCACCCGCATGCACACCTGCAGATCCGCCTCGTCCACCCCGGTAAACAGCTCCAGGCGCAAGGCATTGGCAATGGTCTCGATCTGTTCGATCAGCGGCTTGGCCGGCGGGCACAACAGGATCTTCTTGGCGCGGCGATCTTCCAGCACCGCCTGGCGGCGCACCAGCCCCTGATTTTCCAGACTGTCGAGCAGGCGCGCCAGGGTCGGGCCTTCGACGCCGACACTCTGGGCCAGTTCGCGCTGGGTGGGCGCCTCTTCGAAACGGGCAAGGTGCAGCAACACCAGCCAGCGCGCCTGGGACAGGTTGAGCCCGGCCAGGCGGCGGTCCAGTTCGGCACGCCAGCCCCGGGACATCTGGGCCAGCTGCATGCCAAAGCGGTGTTGGTTGTCGGTCAGGGGCATAAGTAACTCATGGATTAGAACTAATTATTAGCCAGCTAACCATGTCCCGTGCCATCAGGCAAGGCTGGGCGCCTCACAAACGGCCGATATTCGTCAAAAAGGGTGTCTCAGGTCAGTAGATGTCCGAAATGTCTTCAATCACAACTCGAATTCCGCCGCCAATGCTGCGCGCACGCAGTGCAGCACGCCGTCCGGTACCCGAGCGCCGAACAGGGGCGCAATGGCCGACACCGGCGGCAGCTCCCCTTCGCCATCGAGGAAGGCATCCTGCACCTCCATCAGCAAGTCTTCCGGCAGATCCAGTGCCTGATCCAGGCTCAGCTCCCGGCGGCCGATGGCTTCGGCCAGCAGGCTGTAGACGTTCTTTTCGCTGCAGTTGAGCTGACCGGCGATCTGTGCGGGAGTCATGCCGGCGCGGGCCAGGCTGACCAGTTCGTGGCGCAGGTCGAGCACCACTTTCGGTGCCTCCTCGGTGCCACCGGCACCGTTGAGCACTTCGAGGAAGGCCTGGCCATAACGCTCCAGCTTGCGCGCGCCCACACCGCTGACCTGAGCCATGTCGCTGAGGCTGGTGGGCTGGCTGCGCAGCATTTCCAGCAAGGTGGAGTCGGGGAAGATGACGTAGGGCGGCACGCTGTGCTCCTCGGCCAGCTTGCGCCGCAAGGTGCGCAGGGCCTCCCACAGTTCGCGCTCCTCGGCCCGCACCAGCTGGCTGGCCGGGCTGCCGCCGCTGGAGGACGCCTTGGCCACGGTCTGCGGCTTGAGGTCGCGGCGCAGCTGCAGGGTGACCTCGCCACGCAGCAGTGGCCGGCAGCTGTCGGACAGGCGCAGGCCGCCGTAGCCTTCCAGGTCGATGTCGACCAGGCCGCGCGCCACCAGCTGACGGAACAACGAACGCCATTCAACCTCGGCGAGCGTCTTGCCGACGCCGAACACCGAGAGTTTCTCGTGGCCGAAATTGCGCACCTTTTCAGTGTCCTTGCCCAGCAGCACATCGACCAGGTGGCCCACGCCATAACGCTGCCCCGTGCGGAACACCGCCGACAAGGCCTGTCGTGCAGGCTCGGTAGCGTCCCAGGTCTGGATCTGGTCGACGCAGTTGTCGCAATGCCCGCACGGCTGTTCGAGCACCTCGTCGAAGTAGGCCAGCAACGACTGCCGACGGCAGCGCGTTTCTTCGCACAGGGCCAGCATGGCGTCGAGCTTGTGCTGCTCGATGCGCTTGTGGCGCTCGTCACCCTCGGAGTTCTGCAGCATCTGCTTGAGCATCACCATGTCCTGCAGGCCGTAGGCCATCCAGGCGTCGGATGGCAGGCCATCACGGCCGGCACGGCCGGTTTCCTGGTAGTAGGCTTCCAGCGACTTGGGCAGGTCGAGGTGAGCGACGAAACGCACGTTGGGCTTGTCGATACCCATGCCGAAGGCAATGGTGGCGACCATGATCAGCCCTTCTTCATTGAGGAAGCGGTGCTGGTTGGCGGCACGCGTTTCAGCGGCCAGGCCTGCGTGGTAGGGCAACGCCGGGAAGCCTTGCTCGCAGAGGAATGCCGCGGTCTCGTCGACCTTCTTGCGAGACAGGCAGTAGACGATGCCGGCATTGCCACGGCGCTCGCCAAGGAAGGCCATCAACTGCTTGCGCGGCGACTCCTTGGGCACGATGCGGTAGAAGATGTTCGGCCGGTCGAAGCTCGACAGGAAGCGTTCGGCCCCCTGCAGGTGCAGGCGCTGGACGATCTCCTCGCGGGTACGCATGTCGGCCGTGGCGGTCAGGGCGATACGCGGCACATGCGGGAACAGTTCGGCCAGCTGGCCGAGCTGCAGGTATTCAGGCCGGAAGTCGTGGCCCCATTGCGACACGCAGTGGGCCTCGTCGATGGCGAACAGGGCGATGTCCATCTCGCGCAGAAACTCCAGCATGCGTGGCTGCACCAGGCGCTCCGGCGCCAGGTAGAGCATCTTCACTTCGCCACGGCGCAGGCGCCCGGCCAGGTCGCGCTGCTGCTCTGCGCTCAGGGTGGAGTTCAGCGCCGCGGCGGCGACGCCCAGCTCGTCCAGCGTGGCGACCTGGTCGTCCATCAGCGCGATCAGCGGCGACACGACCACCGTCAGCCCCGGGCGCAGCAACCCTGGCACCTGGAAGCACAACGACTTGCCGCCGCCAGTGGGCATCAGCACCAGCGCATCGCCGCCGCTGGCCACGCATTCGATGATCGCTGCCTGGCGCCCACGGAAACTGTCGTAGCCGAAGATATCCTTGAGAACGCGCTGAGCCTGTTCGAGCATGTGCAACTCCAAATCGCCGTACCATCCTGGACACAGGCTGGACGAAAAAACCGCTCCGCACACGCCAAATGCGTAAGCGGCTTTTGCCAGATGGCCGGGAAACCCCGCCCCTGCATGAAAAATCGCGGAGTATACCGCAGTGCCGCTTCACGCAGGATGCCCGGGTGACAGACGTTCCCTTTGCACCGCCGTCGCCGCAAGGTGCTAGAATTCACTATCGTTTATTCCCCCAAGGTAGCCCTGTAATGTCCTTCGCCGAGCAACTGACCCGCCTGCAAGCCTTCCTCGACGCCGATGAGCTGCACGAAGAAGCGCTGGACTACGTCGCCGCCCACGGCTACCTGACCGCGCTGTCGATCTGCTCGGAAGACGTCCCCGAGCGTGAATGGATCGACGCGCTGTTCGCCGAAGAGCCCCATTACGCCAGTGATGCCCAGCGCACCGAGATCGAAGCGACCCTGGTGGCACTGAAAGGCCACATTGCCCGCCAGCTGGCCAGCGACGATGAATTCGACCTGCCATGCGACCTGGACCTGACCGAAGAGCCGGACGATTCCGACCTGCGCGGCTGGTGCATCGGTTTCATGGAAGGCGTGTTCCTGCGCGAGGAAGCTTGGTTCGAGAACGCCGAAGAGGAAGTCAGCGAGATGCTGCTGCCGATCATGGTTGGCTCGGGCCTGTTCGACGAGCAGCCAGAGTTCGCCGACATCGCCAGCAATGCCAACCTGCAGGACGACATGATCGTGCAGATCCCCGAGGCGCTGAGCGCACTGTTCCTGCTGCTGCACGCCCCTGACGAGAAGCCGGCGCTGCTCAAACCACGCCACCACTGAGTCGGCCGTGCGCTACCTGTTGCTGGCCATCGGCTGGCTCAGCGTCGCGCTGGGGGTGCTGGGGATCTTCCTGCCGGTGTTGCCCACCACCCCCTTCCTGCTGTTGGCGGCCGCCTGCTTCGCTCGCAGCTCGCCCCGCTTTCACCATTGGCTGGTCAACCACCCAAGACTTGGGCCGTGGATCCGTGACTATTTGAGTGGCGAAGGCATTCCGCTCAAGGGCAAGGTCTACGCCATCGGGCTCATGTGGGCGAGCATTGGCCTGTCATGCTACCTGGTGCCGCTGTTCTGGGCGCGGGCGTTCATGCTCACCAGTGCGGTGCTGGTGAGCCTGTATATCCTCAAGCAGAAGACCTTGCGCAGGCCTGGATGAGCTGCGTTGGCAGCACTGGCCCTATCGCCGGCAAGCCGGCTCCCACAGGTACACCCCTGCCCTCAAGGGCTGTGGTGTACCTGTGGGAGCCGGCTTGCCGGCGATAGGGCCAGTAGCTTCACACCGTATCCACCTTCAACGAATGATCATTGAGCATGCCGTTGATGATGGTCGCCGTATCATGCCCCGCCGAGATCACACCACCTGCCCCCGCCGTCACCCCGTAATGCTGAGCCAGATCCACACCCGCCAGGTCGATGGTCTGTACCGGTGCCGCGCCTGCCGTGCTGCTGACCTCGATGGTCGACACCACATTGGTTCCCGCACCGCTGACCTTGAAGTGCAGGTAATCATCCAGCGACGTCGCCGTGGCGTGCTCGCCCTGCAGCAGCTGCGACAGGTCAAGCTTGTCGCTGCCCGGCGTGAAGTCGGTGACCGTGTCATGACCGCTGTCACCTTTCTGCCAGACGAAGGTGTCGTTGCCGCTGCCCCCCGTCAGGGTGTCGTTGCCTGCTCCACCGATCAGAATGTCGTTGCCCTTGCCGCCGTCGATCAGGTTGTCGCTGCTATCGCCGATCAAGGTGTCGCCGTAGTCCGAACCGATCAGGTTATGAATGCCATTCAAGGTCTGGATGCCTGCACCTCCGGTGTCCTGCGCCCCTTCATGGCCCAGGTCGACGGTCACTGCGCCCTTGGCCTGGACGAAGGTGGCCGTGTCATGTGCCCCCTGATGAGTGGGCTCATGGCTTTCCAGCGACGCGACATCCATCGCGCTGGAGAGGCCTGCAGCGCCAGGCTCACTGGCACCACCGTCATGCGAGACCGGCTGTTGCGCATTGGCGTAGTCGAGGACCAGGCTCAGCTTGACGCTTTCCCCCACCTGGCTGGCAGCCGCCGGGGTGCTCAGCTGAATGCTGTACACCCCGTCGTGACTGGCCGTGAAGCTGTCGCCAGCCGCGATGGCCTGATAGCTGCCCCCACCGTCCTTCCACTCCATCAGCAGATTGCCATCGTGCTGGTCATGGTTCAGCTGCAAGGTTTCACCCTTGCGCAGGCTGACATTGAACACCTCTTCAGCGCTGCCCTGAGCGCTGCCCATCGCCCCCAGGTAACCCAGCACCACCAGCGCTGCGGTCATGCTGCTGGCATCGACGCTGAATGCGCCGCGCTCGACCACCCGCTCCTGCCCCCGTCCATAGCCATCACCGCACCCGGAGATCGAGTAGTCATGCACATTGACGGTGATGGTCGTGGTGCTTTCGTCGCCATCGCCATCGCGGATGGTGTAGACGAACTTGTCGATCGCATCACGCGGCGCGGCAACGTTGGGGTCGGAGTGGTAGACCGCATTGCCCCTGGCATCCAGGGTCAGGTAGCCGTACTGCCCATACACGTGGGTGCCGAGCTGGCCGATGGCCGAGGTGGAGGTATCGCTGCCGGCGCGCACACCGACCACGTAGCCGCAATCGCTCGGCACGTCGGCGCCGATAACGTCGTTGCTCAGCACGTTGCCACTGACCTCGCCCCCCTTGCCGACACTCGCATAATCGCAATGGGCCTGCGGTACGTCGTCGACGATGGTGATGTTGACGGTGCTGGTGGTCCAGTTCCCAACCGTGTCTTCAACGCGGTAGATGAAGGACTCGCTTACCGTGTTCGCACCGTCATTGGCATGCACCGGTGAATTTGCCGGCGACGTCAGGGTGTAGGTGTAGGAACCATCGGCATTCAGATGGATCTGCCCGTACAGACCCACGGCGCTGCCGATCAGGGTGTAGGTCAGCGCCCCCACACCACCACCGACCTGTCCGACCAGGCTGCCGGTCGCGGTTTCAGCGGTCGAGCAAGGGTCACTGCCGTTGACACTGCCGGCCGCCAGGTCATGGCCGTCCTGGTAGTAGTCCAGCGCCTTCTCGTACACCGCCACGCCCCCGTCGCCGCAAGGGTTCAGCGAGTGGTCGTGGACGTTGATGGTCACGGTCGCCGTGCTCTCGTCGCCGTCGGCATCACGAAGGGTGTAGACGAAGGTGTCGAGCGCATCCCGCGGTGCCACGGCATTGGGGTTGGAATGGTACTCGGCGTTGCCTTGGGCATCGATGGTCAGGTAGCCGTACTGGCCTTTGACCTGCATGTCGAGCTGGCCAATGGCCGAGGTCGAGGTATCGCTGCCGGCACGCACGCCGACCACATACTGGCCGTCATAACGAACATCGGCCCCAACCACGTCGTTGTACATCACATTGCCGCGCACCACGTCGCCCTTGCCCACGCTGACGAAATCGCAATGGGCCTGCGGCACGTCATCGACGACGGTGATGGTCACGGTGCTGGTGGTCCAGTTGCCCGCCGTGTCCTCCACGCGGTAGGTGAAGGACTCCGTGACGGTATTGGCGCCATCGTTGGCATGGGTCGGCGAGTTCGCCGGCGATGTCAGGGTGTAGGTGTAGGAGCCGTCCGCGTTCAGGTGCATCTGGCCATACTGGCCCACCGCGTTGCCGACCAGGGTGTAGGTCAAGGCCCCGACGCCACCTGCGACCTGCCCGACCAGGCTGCCACTTGCGGTTTCACGGGGCGAGGTCGGGTCACTGCCCGTGACGCTGCCGGCCGCCAGGTCGTTGCCATCCTTGTACAGGTCAAGGGCGCTCTCGTAGACCGCCACGCCGCCATCGGTGCAGGGCTGCAGCGAGTGGGTGTGCACGTTGATGGTGACGGTGGTGGTGCTCTCGTCGCCATCGGCATCACGAATGGTGTAGACAAAGGTGTCGAGCGCATCCCGCGGTGCCACGGCATCGGGGTTCGAGTGGTACTCGGCGTTGCCCTGGGCATCGATGGTCAGGTAGCCGTACTGACCTTTGACCTGCATGTTCAGCTGGCCAATGGCCGAGGTCGAGGTATCGCTGCCAGCACGCACACCGACCACATACTGGCCGTCATGACGAACATCGGCACCGACCACGTCGTTGTACATCACGTTACCGCGCACCACGTCGCCCTTGCCGACACTGACAAAATCGCTGTTGGCTGTCGGCACGTCGTCGACGATGGTGATGACGATGCTGCTGGTGGTCGAGTGGCCGAGCGAATCCTGCACCTGGTAGGTGAAGGTTTCGGTCACCGTGTTAGGCCCATCGTTGGCGTGGGTCGGCGAATTGGCCGGCGAGGTCAGGGTGTAGGTGTAGGAGCCATCGGCGTTCAGGTGGATCTGCCCATACTGGCCCATGGCATTGCCGACCAGGCTGTAGGTCAGCGCGCCGACTCCGCCGCTGGTCGAGCCGGCCAGGGTGCCGGAAGCGGTCTCCTGGGTAGAACCCGGGTCACTGCCCGTGACACTACCAGCTGCCAGGTCGTTGCCATCCTTGTACGTGTCCAGCGCCTTTTCGTAGACCGTGACGTCGTGGTCTTCGCAGGTCATCAACGCGCTGTGCACATTGATGGTGATGGTGGTGGTGCTCTCGTCGCCGTCGGCATCGCGGATGGTGTAGACGAACGTGTCGATGGCATCCCTGGGCGTAGCGATGTTGGGATTGGAGTGGTACTCGGCGTTGCCCTGGGCATCGATGGTCAGGTAGCCGTACTGACCGTTGACCTGCATGTTGAGCTGACCAATGGCCGAGGTCGAGGTATCGCTGCCGGCACGCACGCCGACCACGTATTGGCCGTCCTGGCGAACATCGGCACCGACCACGTCGTTGTCCATCACGTTGCCGCGCACCACGTCGCCCTTGCCGACGCTGGCGTAGTCGCAATGGGCCTGCGGCACGTCGTCGACGATGGTGACGGTAATGGTGCTGGTGGTCCAGTTGCCCAGCGCGTCCTCGACCCGGTAAGTGAAGGTTTCCGAGACGGTATTGGCACCGTCGTTGGCATGGGTCGGCGAGTTCGCCGGTGAGGTCAGGGTGTAGGTGTAGGAGCCATCCGCGTTCAGATGAAGCTGACCGTACTGGCCCACCGCGTTGCCG
>NZ_AKJC01000084.1 GCF_000282535.1 Pseudomonas sp. GM84
CAAGCCGGCTCCCACAGACATCGGTGGCGCACCGTGTGGGAGCCGGCTTGCCGGCGATTGGGACTGTCTAGGCAAGACAAAATCATCGCCCACAAAAAAGCCCGCAGCGACGGCGGGCTTTTTTGTATTCAGCCGCTCAGATAGGGCGGCTGCCGTACTTGTTGTCCGGCTTCTTGGGAGGATCGGCGACCACGTTGGCCTCGACTTCCTGAACCTTGCCACCACGCGCCAGGAAGTCTTCCATGGCCTTGGCCAGGGCGTCACGTTCCTTTTGCTTGGCTTCCATGCTCGGCATCTCGTCTACCGAGACAGCCGCCTTGGATTTGCCCTTGGCCGCGGGGGCCGGGCTGCTGTCGTCTTCGCCAGCGTCTTCGACACCGTCGTCAGCCGCCGCTTCGAGGCCTTCATCACCCTCGTCTTCGTCGCCTACTTCGAGGTCATCATTTTCCAGATCGTCGTCGCTCATGTTCTACCTCATGACTTGCGAAAAGCAGGTTAGTTATAGACCAGTGCAGCCGTAGACCGGCAGCCACCAGTGAAAATTCAACTGGCCGTGGGTTGGCCACTGCCCTTGGGTCTGCGCTCCTGATGGGAGGCGGCACCCAGCAGGCCCTGCTCCTGGCAGGGCCTGACAAAATCCTTGAGCCCCTGCTGGCCACACGCTACTGGCAAGCCTAGCAAAGGCTGGGAAAGCGTGGGGACTGCTCGTCCAACACCCTTCGGCGCGCATTCTAGCGCGCCCGTGGAAAAAGCAAAGCGTCATCAATGCCTGGCGTCTTGTAAGTTTTTGGCCTGCGTCGCGAACGTGAGTGATAAACCGTTTGCACTGCAGGAAAAGGCAAAAAAAAGACAAAAAAATGCCCGGCAAGCCGGGCACGTTTTCCAGCGTCGCAGTTACAGGTTGTAGCCGCGTTCGTTGTGTTGAGCCAGGTCGAGACCGACCGACTCTACTTCTTCGTTGACCCGCAGGCCCATCACCACATCCAGTACCTTGAGGATCACATAGGTGACGATCGCGGTGTAGACCACGGTGAAGATCACACCCTTGGCCTGAATCCAGACCTGCGCCCCGATGTCGGTGACCGCGCCGAAGCCGCCCAGGGCGGGAGCCGCGAACACACCGGTGAGGATCGCGCCGATGATGCCGCCGACGCCGTGCACGCCGAAGGCATCGAGCGAGTCGTCATAGCCCAGCTTGCGCTTGAGGCTGGTGGCGCAGAAGTAGCAGATCACGCCAGAGGCCAGACCAATCACCAGGGCGCCCATCGGGCCCACAGTACCCGCCGCCGGCGTGATGGCGACCAGGCCGGCGACCACACCAGAAGCGATGCCCAGGGCGCTGGGTTTGCCGTGGCCGATCCATTCGGCGAACATCCAGCCCAACGCGGCGGCAGCGGTGGCGATCTGAGTGACCAGCATGGCCATGCCGGCAGTGCCGTTGGCCGCCGCAGCGGAGCCGGCGTTGAAGCCGAACCAGCCGATCCACAGCATGGCCGCGCCCATCAGGGTGTAGCCCAGGTTGTGCGGGGCCATCGGCGTGGTTGGATAGCCTTTGCGCTTGCCCAGCACCAGGCAGCAAACCAGGCCGGCGATACCCGCGTTGATGTGCACCACGGTGCCGCCCGCGAAGTCGAGTACGCCCCAGTCCCACATCAGCGCGCCGTCACCGCTCCAGACCATGTGCGCGATAGGTGCGTAGACCAGGGTGAACCAGATGCCCATGAACACCAGCATCGCGGAGAACTTCATGCGCTCGGCAAAGGCACCGACGATCAGCGCCGGGGTGATGATGGCGAAGGTCATCTGGAAGGTGATGAATACTGCCTCAGGGAACAGTGCGGTGGCCGATGTCAGCCCCGAGGGCGTGACGCCACTGAGGAACGCCTTGGAGAAGCCGCCGACGAAGGAATTGAAGTTGAGCACGCCCTTTTCCATACCGGTGGTATCGAAGGCCATGCTGTAGCCGTAGATGACCCAGAGAATGCTCATCAGGCCGGTGATGGCGAAACACTGCATCATGACCGAAAGCACGTTCTTCGAACGCACCATGCCGCCGTAGAACAGGGCCAGGCCAGGGATGGTCATGAACAGCACCAACGCCGTGGCCGTGAGCATCCAGGCGGTGTCGCCGGAGTTCAGCACCGGGGCAGCTTCCTCTGCCAGGGCAAGGCCCGGCATTACGAGGGACAATAGGGCTCCTAGCCCTGCGATCTTACGCAGAGTCATGTTGTTTTCTCCTGGGGCGTTGGGTTTGGTGAGGCTTTTTTCGGCGCTTAGATCGCGTCGGTATCGGTTTCGCCGGTACGGATGCGGATCGCCTGCTCCAGATTCACCACAAAGATCTTGCCGTCACCGATCTTGCCGGTGTTGGCCGCCTTGGTGATGGCTTCGATCACGCGATCGAGGTCCTTGTCGTCGATGGCCACGTCGATCTTCACCTTGGGCAGGAAGTCGACCACGTACTCCGCACCGCGATACAGCTCGGTGTGGCCCTTCTGCCGCCCGAAGCCTTTGACTTCCGTGACGGTAATGCCTTGCACGCCGATTTCCGACAGCGACTCGCGTACGTCGTCCAGCTTGAACGGCTTGATGATGGCTGTGACTAGCTTCATGAAACTCTCTCCCGATTTGGTGGACTTGCCCCAGGAAAACAAACCCGTCTCAAGTCTAAGCGCAGCGGTTAGCTTTGTAACGCGTCGTCGGCATCCGGCTCCGCGTGCGCACTGCTTGGTCACAAAGAACTGCATCAGTGCATGGCTCGTGATGGGTATTGCAGAAACCTTGCCAGTTCCAGCAAAGCGCAGGAAAACAAGGTGTTGCGTGAAACGGTCGGAATTGGCCAGTCGCCAGCATGGAAAAGATGCACAATTTCGGTGCGCGCCAGCCACGCGGGCTGCTCGAAAAATGTGCAATCAAAGGCAGATTTTCCCCGTGCTACACTGCGAGCCATTTCTCCGATTCAGTGGACAGCCGCATATGCTCGCGCCCAAAGCCCTTCTCGACGCCCTGAGCGACCAGGCCTCGCGCCTTTTCAGCAGTGATACCGCCCAGCCCCGCGCAGAACTGGAAAGCCAGTTCAAAGTGCTGATGCAAGGTGCCTTCAGCAAGCTGGACCTGGTCAGCCGCGAAGAATTCGACAGCCAGATGGTGGTCCTGGCGCGCACCCGCGCACGCCTGGAGGCCCTGGAAAAACAAGTTGCCGAGCTGGAAGCCCGGATGGCGCCAGCTGCACAGGAATAAAAACCCGTCAGTTAAAGGAGTGGCTCACATGAAAGTCAGTGCCCGCAATGTCTTTGAAGGTAAAGTCACCGCTGTTCAGCCCGGCGCGGTCAATGCCGAGGTCGAACTGACCTTGGCAGGCGGCGAGAAGCTGGTGGCAGTCGTGACCATGGCCAGCCTGCACAACCTCAACATCAACGTCGGCAAGCAAGCCGTCGCGCTGGTCAAGGCGCCATGGGTGGTGCTGATGACCGATGCCGATGGCTACACGCTCTCCGCGCGCAATGCCCTGCAAGGCGAAGTGGTGCGGGTCGGCGACGGCGCGGTCAATGCCGAAGTGGTACTGAAGCTGGCGGGCGGCACCGAAGTGTTCTCCATCGTCACTCGCGAAGCCGTGCAGGAGCTGGGCCTGGCCCCCGGTGTGAAAGCCACGGCGTTGATCAAGGCGTCGCACATCATCCTCGGCGCCAAGCCCTAGAAAGCTCGCCCTCAAGCAGAAGCCCGCTGGCAGTCCGGTTCCGCACTGCCAGCCTTGGGCGGCAACTCCCTTGCATCCAGATCGCCCCGGAACAACGCCGCACCGCAGACCGTGATCAAGGTCTTCACCACGCTGTGCGAGTTCAGTATCTGCGCGCGTATGTGCTCGATGACAAGATCATCCGGCTGCAGCGCGACCGCGCGGTTCACCCATTCGATGGCGGCGAAGCGGCTCTGCTTGCGCGTACCTTGCCCCTGCATCCAGGCCAGCCCAAGCTCCGCGCAGGCACGCCCGGCGACTTCCGCATCCGGGAACTCGACCAGCTCCAGCAGATAGGCGACCGCCTCTGCGCGCTCGCGCGCATCGCCGAAGGTGCGTTGCAGGATACCCAGTTGCAAGCGCGCACGGGCATCGAGTTGTTCATTGCCCAGGCAATCGAGCAACAAGCGCCTGACCGCCAGCATCGCACTGCGCTCATGCAACGCTTCGCCGCCACGCATGCGTTGGCAGGCCAGGTCGTACTTGGCCATCTGGTTGCCTGACTGCGCGGCACACAACAACCAATGCTCCGCTGATGCGGCATCCCGGTAGTGTTCGGGGGTATTGGCCAGCCGGCCGCAGTGCAGCTCATAGAGCGCGGCGGCGGCGTCTGGCAACTTGCGCTCGGCGCATTGCTGGTAGAGGAAATACGCCGCCTCGTGCAGGTTCGCGGCCCAAAGCAGGCGCGGTACTTCGAGCACATCGAAGCCAAGGCCCTCGCGCCCGCACTGGCGATTGACCGCAGCGTGCAACCAGACGCGCGCCTGTTCGGCGGATTGTCGGAAACCCCACAACCCGAACTGGTGCCCCACGGCCCGCAGTGCGCAAGCTGCTGCCTGCATGCGGCTTTCACACAAGCGCTCGATGGCCACGCGGAAGGCCGCTGTGGCGCCCTCGCCGCCGTGAAACAGCACGAGGCAGGCAAAGCTGTAAAAAGGCTCACCGATGCTCGACACGAAACCATGGTCAGGGTAAAGCTCGACGCTGGCGACGAAGTCGTGCAGCGCACCAGGGTAATCCTGCAGCGAGGCGTAGCGTAAAGCGCCGCGCAAGGCCAGCAACGTGGCACGCTCCCTGGCCCTGAGGTCATGTTGCGCCCACGCCTCGAAGGTTTGCTGCCATGCCACGATCTGTGGCAACTGGACGGCTCGCGGCAGCCAGAACGCCTCTTCCACAGCCAACCAACGGATCGCATTGCGCTGCCGCTCGCTCCAGTACTGGCACAGCGGGCCGCTGACGAGCTGGTCAATCGCGTCAAAGCTGCCGCCCCAGCGCGGCGTCAGGTAGCGAGCATAGGCTTCGATCGCCTCGTAGCAGCCAGGCCACCAGGCCAGCGCATGACGTAGCCAGTAGTCCTTGGCGCCCTCCCCGTCAGGCCGGCGCGCACCGAGGCAACCTGGCAATGCCTGCGGCAGTTCCACCAGCGGTGTCAGGCCATGCTTGACCAGCAGGGGTGCCGCTGCCTCCTGCACTTCCACGTCAGCATGTGCACTGGGCCGGAAGCGCGCTACCTGGCCACGAAACAGTTCGACCAGCCAACCCGGCTCATGGAAATGCGCGCTGATCTGCAGCATCCCGATAGCAGCAGCGACAGGTTGCGGGCTGCGTTCCATGGCCCGCAGGAAGTGCGCCGCGCCCATTTCACAGGCCTGCTCTGCAGCCAGCCTGCGCTCTTGCGAGACGGCATCGGCGGCAGCGCTGCCACGAATGTGACACGCCCGGTTGAAGCAGTGAAAGCCCATCGCAACCTGCGGATGGTAGGCCTTGGGACAGGCGTCTATCCACGCCTTGAGCAGCTGTGTCAGCGCCTTGCTGCTGCCGACATCCCAGTCGACCAGCATATGCCCCTGGACCGCTTCCATGTACGCGGGACAGTCGCCGGGCGGCGCCTGCTGCCAGCGCACTTGAAGGCTATCGATGTAGCGGCTGAGTTCAGCGAATTCATTGGCCTGCACCCGTTCACGAATCTGTTGGCGGGCGCGAGTGAGCGTTTGCACGGGCAGTACCTTAAGTCCATTTATGGATCGCGTTGTCGTCCGGTGGCAACGGGATTAACCCTTGAACACTAAGCCATAGCTCGGCGCTTCGCAAAGTTATTGGATCCATTTTTTGCGAGATTATGTAAAAAGACAGGGAAAATCACTGGCTTGCAAAACGACGACGCACTCTTCTTGCGCGGCCCAGTCCCCTGCTCACTATGATTGCCAGAGCCGCAGGAAGCGGTGCCCTCATCAGTGACAGCGGAGCGTCCATGTCCCTTGCCCTCGTCCACAGCCGCGCCCAGGTTGGCGTGCAGGCGCCTGCGGTCAGCGTCGAAACCCACCTGGCCAACGGCCTGCCCCATCTCACGCTGGTCGGTTTGCCGGAAACCACGGTCAAGGAAAGCAAGGACCGGGTGCGCAGCGCCATCGTCAACTCCGGGTTGAACTACCCGCAAAGGCGTATTACCCAGAACCTGGCGCCCGCCGACCTGCCCAAGGACGGCGGCCGTTATGATCTGGCGATCGCCTTGGGCATTCTTTGCTGCCGACGCCCAAGTGCCGCTGGCGGGCCTGGCGGATATCGAATGCCTGGGCGAGCTGGCGCTTTCCGGCAAACTGCGCCCGGTTCAGGGCGTGCTGCCTGCAGCCCTGGCGGCGCGGGAAGCGGGACGGGCGCTGGTGGTGCCACGGGAGAACGCCGAGGAAGCGAGCCTGGCTGGCGGCTTGCTGGTGTATGCGGTGGGGCACCTGCTGGAGCTGGTGGCGCACCTCAACGGTCAGGTGCCGCTGCCGCCCTTTTCCGCCAATGGCCTGGTCCTGCAGAACCGGCCGTACCCTGACCTGAGCGAGGTGCAGGGTCAGGTAGCGGCCAAGCGCGCCTTGCTGCTGGCGGCGGCCGGGGCGCACAACCTGCTTTTTACCGGCCCCCCAGGCACAGGCAAGACCTTGCTCGCCAGCCGCCTGCCTGGGCTGTTGCCGCCGCTGGATGAGCACGAAGCCCTGGAGGTAGCGGCGATCCAATCGGTGAGCGGACAAGCGCCCTTGAACAGCTGGCCGCAGCGGCCTTTCCGCCATCCCCATCACTCAGCCTCGGGCCCCGCCCTTGTGGGGGGCAGCAGCCGGCCTCAACCCGGGGAAATCACCTTGGCACATCATGGCGTGCTGTTTCTGGATGAGCTGCCGGAATTCGAACGACGCGTATTGGAAGTGCTGCGCGAGCCACTGGAATCCGGTGAAATCGTGATCGCGCGGGCCCGCGACAAAGTGCGCTTCCCGGCGCGCTTCCAGCTGGTGGCAGCGATGAACCCCTGCCCGTGCGGCTACCTCGGCGACCCCACTGGCCGCTGCCGCTGCAGCACCGAGCAGATCCAGCGCTACCGCAACAAACTGTCCGGCCCCTTGCTGGACCGCATCGACCTGCACCTGACCGTGGCCCGCGAAACCACCACGCTCGACAACCGTCCCAGCGGCGAGACCAGTGCCGATGTGGCGATGCGAGTGGCCACGGCGCGTGAGGTGCAGCAACGGCGGCAAGGCTGTGCCAACGCGTTTCTGGACCTTGAGGGGTTGCGCCGCCATTGTCCGTTGCAAGCTGCGGATCAGGCCTGGCTGGAAAGCGCCTGCGAGCGATTGAGCCTGTCCTTGCGCGCGGCGCACCGTTTGCTGAAAGTGGCGCGTACCCTGGCTGATCTCGAAGGGACCGGTTCGATTGCCAGGGCCCACCTGGCCGAGGCACTGCAGTACCGCCCCGCGAGCCCCTGAAACTGTCACCTAAGATGGGACAATGTTTCTCCCGACCAGCAGATTGTCTGGGCCTGCCACAATCCCCAGAATTGTCCTCCACACTGTTCTAACGCTGCCCCGGCAGCTCATGGAGTACGAGCCAATGCCACACGAAGGCAGCCTTCTGCAAACCGCGGTGATCTTCCTGCTCGCCGCCGTCCTCGCCGTCCCCCTGGCCAAACGCCTGCAGCTGGGTGCCGTGATCGGCTATCTGCTCGCCGGCGTGGCCATTGGTCCGCAGGCGTTGGGCCTGATCCGCGACACTGAAAGCGTCGCGCACATCTCCGAGCTGGGCGTGGTCCTGCTGCTGTTCATCATCGGCCTGGAGCTGTCGCCCAAACGCCTGTGGCTGATGCGCAAGTCAGTGTTCGGCGTCGGTACCGCGCAGGTCCTGCTGACCGGCGCGGTGATCGGTGCCATCGCCTGGTTCGGCTTCGGGCAATCGCTGCCGGCCGCCGTGGTGCTTGGCCTGGGCCTGGCACTGTCGTCCACCGCCCTCGGCCTGCAAAGCCTGGCCGAGAGCAAGCAACTCAACGCACCCCACGGCCGCTTGGCGTTCGCCATCCTGCTGTTCCAGGACATTGCGGCAATCCCGCTGATTGCGCTGGTTCCCCTGCTGGCGGCCAGCGGCCCGGACACCAGCCACGGCGACAGCCTGCAACACGGCCTGAAAGTGTTCGCCAGCATTGCCATCGTCATCGTCGGCGGTCGCTATCTGCTGCGTCCGGTGTTCCGCACCGTGGCCCGCACCGGCCTGCCAGAGGTGTCGACCGCCACCGCGCTGCTGGTGGTGATCGGTACCGCCTGGCTGATGGAGGAAGCCGGCATCTCCATGGCGTTGGGTGCATTCCTCGCCGGCCTGCTGCTGGCCGACTCGGAATACCGGCACGAGCTGGAGTCGCAGATCGAACCGTTCAAGGGCCTGCTGCTGGGCCTGTTCTTCATCAGCGTCGGCATGGGCGCCAACCTGAGCCTGCTGCTGGAAATGCCACTGGTCTTGCTGGGGCTGACCCTGCTGCTGGTGGCGGTCAAGCTGGTACTGCTGATCGGGGTCGGGCGCCTGGCGGGTGGCTTGACCAGCGCCAGCGCACTGCGCCTGGGCATGGTGCTCGCAGCCGGTGGCGAATTTGCCTTCGTGGTATTCAAGCTGGGCAAGGACCAGGGGCTGTTCGATACCCAGACCTACGACTTGCTGCTGATGACCATCACCCTGTCGATGGCCATCACCCCGTTGCTGATGCTCGGCTGCGCCCGCGCCCTCAAGCGCCCGCAACCCACCCGTGAAGTGCCAGAGCAATACAAGGCCATCGACGCGGGCACACCGCGCGTGGTGATCATCGGCATGGGCCGCATGGGGCAGATCGTGTCGCGCATCCTGCGCGCGCAGAAGATCCCGTTCATTGCGCTGGAAACCTCGGTGGATGCCATCGAGATGACCCGCATGTTCGAACAGGCCCCGGTGTTCTACGGCGACCCGCTGCGCAGCGAAGTGTTGCATGCGGCCAAGGTGGGCGAGGCAGAGTACCTGGTGATCACCACCGACGACCCCGAGGTGACCACGCGCACGGCTGAACGGGTCAAGCGCCTGTATCCGCACCTCAAGGTGCTGGCCCGCGCGCGCAACCGCCAGCATGTGCACAAGCTGGTGGACGTCGGCGCCGAGCCGATTCGCGAGACCTTCTATTCAAGCCTGGAGATGACCCGCCGGGCGCTGGTCGGCCTGGGGCTGAGCGATGCGCAGGCGGCGGATCGGATCGAGCGGTTTACCCAGCATGATGAGGAGGTGCTGGTGGCTCAGGGGCAGGTGCGCAATGACCGCGCCAAGGTGATGCAGACAGCCAAGGAGGCGCGGTTGGAATTGGAGCGGTTGTTTGATTCGGATGCGGATTGAGGGTGAGGGCGATAGTGATCGCCGGTATTGATTTGTCGCTGTCGAGATCGAGCGCCGCCCGCGCGGCGCAT
>NZ_AKJC01000085.1 GCF_000282535.1 Pseudomonas sp. GM84
GCTTTGCGCCCCATTCGCGGGACAAGCCGGCTCCCACAGGTACAGCGCAGCTTTCAGCATCTGCACAGCACCTGTGGGAGCCGGCTTGCCGGCGATAGGGCCCTGACAGTGCCTGGACAGGTGCCACGCAACTGTAATGTCGACTATTCTGCAATCTGTCCCAGTACACTTTGCAACTGTTACGGTATCCTCTGCCGACAGTGAGTCGCACAAGAACAATGAGCCGTCCGCCATGACCAACCTGCTGCTGTACCAGCGTATCGCCCAGCAACTGGCCGATGACATCCGCCGCGGTGTCTACCAGCCCGGCGAGCGCGTACCGTCCGTGCGCAAGATGAGCGCCCAGCTCAATGTCAGCCATGCCACGGTGCTGCAGGCCTATGCCAACCTTGAAGACCAGGGGCTGATCCGTGCCCGGCCGCAATCGGGTTACTACGTCCACCAGACCCCGGCACTGACCGCGCAGACGCCGGACATCGCCCGGGTAGAACGCCCTGGCCTGGTCACCCGCGCCAGCATCATCCAGCAAGTGCTGACCGAGGCGCGGCGTGACGGTGTGTTCCCCTTCGGGGCTGCCGTGCCCCACGTCGACTACTTGCCGGTGCGCGCCCTGCATCAGCAGATTGCCAAGGTCACCCGGTTCCACAGCCCGCGTGCCTTCAGTTACATGTTCAGCCCTGGCTTCGAGCCGCTGCGGCGCCAGATCGCGATCCGCATGCGCGATGCCGGTGTGCTGGTCGATCCGCGCGAGGTGATCGTGACCCATGGTTGCGTCGACGCGCTGCAGATGTCGCTGCGGGTGTTGACCCGTCCAGGGGATCTGATCGCTGCCGAGTCGCCGACCTATTATGGCTTGCTGCAGTTGGCGGACTTGCTTGGGCTGAAAGTCATCGAGATCCCCAGCGATCCCTCCACGGGTATCAGCCTCGAAGCCTTGCAGCTGGCGGCCAACCAGTGGTCGATCAAGGCGCTGGTGCTGACCGCGCGCCTGAGCAATCCGCTGGGTGGCACCATCCCTGAAGAGCGGCAGAAACAACTGTTGCGCCTGGCCTCGGACTTCGACATCCAGATCGTCGAAGACGACATCTATGGCGAGCTGATGTTCGAGCAGGGCAAGACCAAGGCGCTTAAGGCATTCGATCGGCTCGATCGGGTCATCTATTGCTCGAGTTTCTCCAAGACCCTGTCGCCCGGTGTGCGAGTCGGCTGGATGGTGGCGGGACGCTACCAGGAAGAAATCCAGCGTCTGCAGACGTTCACCACCCATTCGGCCTGCAGCGTGACGCAGATGGGTGTGGCGGCCTACCTGGAAAACGGCGGTTACGACCGCCACCTGCGTTACATTCGCCAGGAATACCGCAAGAATCTCAGTGCCTACCAGCTGGCGGTGCAGCAGCACTTCCCCGAAGGCACGCAGATGACCCGGCCTACAGGAGGGTTCATCCTCTGGGTGAGCCTGCCGGGGCGGGTCAATACCCAGGAACTGCACGTGCGCGCGCTGGAGCAGGGGATCAGCATTGCGCCGGGGCTGATCTTCAGCAATACCGAGCAGTTCAACCACTGCATTCGCCTCAACTGTGGGATTCCCTGGAACAAGGAAGCCGAGCGGGCAGTGATCACCTTGGGCTTGTTGGCTCAGCAATTGTGCAGAGAGTCTGTAACCGCATTTTAGTGAGGCTTGCCAGGCGCGGGCGGAACGGTGAGCATACGCACTTTTCCAGCCTGCCTGCCGATGTCCATGAACCTGTTGCGTAGTTTTGCCCTGATCGTTTGCCTTGCGCCGCTGTGCCTGCCGGCTGGCGTGGCCCAGGCTGCGCAGCCTGCCGCGCAGGAGCAGGGCAAGACGGCCAAGCCTGCAGTCAAGCAACCGGCCAAGCCCGTCATACGCAAGGCCAAGCCTGTGCACAAACCGGTCAGCCAAGAGGTGCGCGAGCCGCTACCCAAGGCCAAGCTGGACCTGAGCTTGCCCGTCGAGATGGTCAAGGACCTGGAGCCCAATGTCGGCAGCTCCACCACACGACGCAAACCTTTGCTGCCGGCCATGTTCACCGAAAAGCCGGAAACGGATGACAGCCGGTTTCAGCTCAATGGTCGCCTGATCAGCAACGAGATGCAGCTCCAGCTGCGTAACGACAGCCGCCGCGATGTGGAAGGCGCAGCCATCGAATTCGAGTTCCGCCAATAGCCCGGGCGAACTGACTGTCGAGTCACGGCAGATTTCATCGGGCCAGCAATTTCAAACACATGTTTGAGCGGTTACTATCCAGGGACGTTCGTCCCGTTTTGCTCCAGGGAGTCCTGTTTTCATGAAGTGTCGTGAGGGTTGCGGTGCCTGCTGCATCGCCCCATCCATCAGCTCGGCGATGCCGCGCATGCCTGAGGGCAAGCCGGCCGGTGAGCGCTGCCTGCACTTGACCGTCGACAACCTTTGCGACCTGTTCGGCAAGCCCGAGCGGCCGGCGGTGTGTGGGGGGTTCCAGGCGGATGTCGAGGTGTGCGGCAGTGATCGTGAAGAGGCGATCAGGATTCTCGGTTGGTGGGAGCAGATGACGGCGGCGTGACAAGGCTGGATCTTCGACAACAAGGATAAATATGATGAGATCGTTCAAGCGTATTGCACTGCTGTGTGGCGTGGGTGTTCTGCTGTCGCCGATGGCCTGGGCGGAAAACTGGCAAGTGGCCAAGGAAGAGGAGGGGATCAAGATCTCCCTCAGCGAAGTGCCGGGCTCCAAGTACAAGGCCTACCGCGGTGTGACCCTGATCAAGGCGCCTTTGGCCAAGGTCCAGGCGCTGCAGGAAGATGTGGCTGGGGCATGCGCCTGGGTACATGAGTGCAAATCGCAGAAGCTGCTCAAGCACGAGGGTGACCAGAGCTGGACCTACACCCAGTTCAATACCCCGTGGCCGGTGACGCCGCGGGACTCGGTGCTGCATATCACCACGGTCAAGGATGCCGATGGCAGCCTGACGCGAAACTTGAAGGAAGAGCCGACCTATATCCCGGAAGAGAAGGGGTTTGTACGGGTGGCGAAAGTCGAAGGCTTCTGGAAGTTGGTGCCCAAGGGGGACAGTACGGAAGTGACCTATCAGGTGCACACCGAGCCGGGTGGCAGTGTGCCGGCGATAGGGCCGGTACAGGCACACCGCAATAAAAAAGGCTGCCCGAGGGCAGCCTTTTTGCGTTCGGCTCGGTGAGCTTACTTGCGGTCCTTCAGGTCGACGATGTCGCGCTGCAGCTCGCCGGTGTACAGCTGGCGCGGACGGCCAATCTTGTACGGGCTGGAGAGCATTTCTTTCCAGTGCGAGATCCAGCCCACGGTACGTGCCAGGGCGAAGATCACGGTGAACATGCTGGTCGGAATGCCGATCGCCTTCAGGATGATGCCCGAGTAGAAGTCGACGTTCGGGTACAGCGAGCGCTCGATGAAGTAAGGATCGGTCAGGGCGATCTCTTCCAGGCGCATGGCCAGTTCCAGCTGCGGGTCGTTCTTGATGCCGAGCTCGCCCAGGACTTCGTCGCAGGTCTTCTTCATCACGGTGGCGCGCGGGTCGCGGTTCTTGTACACGCGGTGACCGAAGCCCATCAGCTTGAACGGGTCGTTCTTGTCCTTGGCCTTGGCGATGTACTTGTCGATGTTCGAGACATCGCCAATTTCATCGAGCATGGTCAGCACGGCTTCGTTCGCACCGCCGTGGGCAGGGCCCCACAGAGCAGCGATACCGGCGGCGATACAGGCGAACGGGTTGGCACCCGAAGAACCGGCCAGGCGCACGGTGGAAGTGGAGGCGTTCTGCTCGTGGTCGGCATGGAGGATGAAGATCTTGTCCATTGCCTTGGCCAGCACCGGGCTGATCGGTTTGATCTCGCACGGGGTGTTGAACATCATGTGCAGGAAGTTTTCCGCGTACGACAGGTCGTTGCGCGGGTACATCATCGGCTGGCCCATGGAGTACTTGTAAACCATCGCGGCCAGGGTCGGCATCTTGGCGACCAGGCGCACCGCGGAGATTTCGCGGTGTTGCGGGTTATTGATGTCCAGGGAGTCGTGGTAGAACGCCGACAGGGCGCCGACCACACCGCACATCACCGCCATCGGGTGAGCGTCGCGGCGGAAACCGTTGAAGAACGACTTCAGCTGCTCGTGAACCATGGTGTGGTTCTTCACGGTGCTGACGAACTGAGCCTTCTGCTCGGCATTCGGCAGTTCGCCGTTGAGCAGCAGGTAGCAGGTTTCCAGGTAGTCCGATTGCTCGGCGAGCTGTTCGATCGGGTAGCCGCGGTGCAGCAGCACGCCCTTGTCGCCGTCAATGTAGGTGATCTTCGACTCGCACGAGGCAGTCGCCATGAAACCGGGGTCGAAGGTAAAGTGACCAGTGGCCCCCAACCCGCGGACGTCGATTACATCAGGACCAACGGTGCCGGTTAAAATGGGCAGCTCGACGGGGGCAGCGCCCTCGATGACCAACTGCGCTTTTTTGTCAGCCATGTGGCCTCCTATTAATGCTTGAAATCATCAGACAGACCCCCCACGCAGGGCCCGCACCACTATAGAGAAGTAAATTCGAATGTCAATTTGCCTAAAGGCTGCTTGAAAGCGGCCTGCAGGCCTGATTTTTCACGAAATTCTCGCCCATTTACGCCTTTTGCTCGCTAAAGGCAATGCGCTATTTGGGCTACCCCCTCACGTTGTCATAAGCAGCCTAACTGTCTATACTCGGCACCCGACCGCCAGGGGCTTGCAAGCCCGAACTGCTGGGGGTCGCCGTTCCCTGGGTGGTGGGTACCTGACCAGTACACTTACCAACAACTTTGCCCTGATTCGCTAGGGGCTCTTCAGTGTGAAAAAAGCCGTGAAAAGCCAACGACCTGTAAACCTAGACCTAAGGACCATCAAGCTCCCTGTCACTGCGTACACGTCCATCCTGCACCGTATCTCCGGCGTCATCCTGTTCATCGGCCTTGCCATCATGCTTTATGCACTGGGCAAGTCGCTGGGTTCCGAGGAAGGCTTCGGTGAGGTGAAGGCGTGTCTGACCAGCCCGCTGGCCAAGTTCGTGACCTGGGGCCTGCTATCCGCCCTGCTTTATCACCTCGTGGCAGGTGTACGCCACCTGATCATGGACATGGGCATCGGTGAGACGCTGGAAGGCGGCAAGCTGGGCTCGAAAATCGTGATCGTCATCTCCGTGGTGCTGATCGTTCTGGTGGGAGTTTGGGTATGGTAACCAATGTCACGAACCTGTCGCGTTCGGGCCTCTATGACTGGATGGCGCAGCGCGTCTCGGCGGTCGTTCTCGCGGCTTACTTCATCTTCCTGATCGGCTACGTGGTCGCCCACCCAGGCATCGACTACACCCAGTGGCACGGTCTGTTCTCCAACAACGCGATGCGGATCTTCAGTCTGCTGGCCCTCGTTGCCCTGGGCGCTCACGCCTGGGTCGGCATGTGGACCATCGCCACCGACTACCTGACGCCGATGTCGTTCGGCAAGTCGGCGACTGCGATTCGTTTCCTGTTCCAGGCGGTATGCGGCGTTGCGATGTTCGCTTACTTCGTCTGGGGTGTGCAGATTCTCTGGGGTATCTGATCCATGGCTAGCATTCCAACCATTTCTTTCGACGCCATCATCATTGGTGGCGGCGGCGCCGGCATGCGCGCAGCGCTGCAGCTGGCCCAGGGCGGCCACAAGACCGCTGTGGTCACCAAGGTCTTCCCGACCCGTTCGCACACTGTTTCCGCCCAGGGCGGCATCACCTGCGCCATCGCTTCGGCCGACCCGAACGATGACTGGCGCTGGCACATGTACGATACCGTCAAAGGTTCCGACTACATCGGTGACCAGGACGCTATCGAATACATGTGTCAGGAAGGCCCGGCCGCGGTCTTCGAGCTGGACCACATGGGCCTGCCGTTCTCGCGTACCGAAACCGGCCGTATCTACCAGCGTCCGTTCGGTGGTCAGTCCAAGGACTTCGGCAAGGGTGGCCAGGCTGCCCGTACGTGCGCCGCTTCCGACCGTACCGGTCACGCGCTGCTGCACACCCTGTACCAGGGCAACCTGAAAGCCGGCACCACCTTCCTTAACGAGTACTACGCTGTCGACCTGGTGAAGAACCAGGAAGGCGCTTTCGTCGGTGTGATCGCGATCTGCATCGAAACCGGCGAAACCATGTACATCAAGTCCAAGGCTACCGTTCTGGCCACTGGCGGTGCGGGCCGTATCTACGCCTCGACCACCAACGCCCTGATCAACACCGGTGACGGTATCGGCATGGCCCTGCGTGCAGGCGTACCGGTGCAGGACATCGAGATGTGGCAGTTCCACCCGACCGGCATCGCCGGCGCCGGTGTACTGGTCACCGAGGGTTGCCGCGGTGAAGGTGGCTACCTGATCAACGCCCACGGCGAGCGCTTCATGGAGCGTTATGCGCCGAACGCGAAAGACCTGGCCGGCCGCGACGTTGTCGCCCGTTCCATGGTCAAGGAAATCATCGCCGGCAACGGCGTGGGCCCGAACAAGGACCACGTACTGCTGAAGCTGGATCACCTGGGCGAGGAAGTGCTGCACAGCCGCCTGCCAGGTATCTGCGAACTGTCCAAGACCTTCGCTCACGTCGACCCAGTCGTCGCGCCGGTCCCGGTCGTTCCAACCTGCCACTACATGATGGGTGGTGTTGCCACCAACATTCATGGCCAGGCCATCACCATGGACGACGAAGGCAAGGATCACATCATTCCTGGCCTGTTCGCCGTAGGTGAAGTGGCGTGCGTATCGGTTCACGGTGCCAACCGCCTGGGCGGCAACTCGCTGCTCGACCTGGTGGTGTTCGGTCGTGCTGCCGGCCTGCACCTGGAGAAGGCACTGAGCGACGGCATCGAGCATCTCGACGCCAGCGACACCGACATCGATGTTGCCCTGAGCCGCCTGAACAAGCTCAACGAGCGCTCCACTGGCGAAGACGTTGCCAGCCTCAAGCGCGAGCTGCAGAGCTGCATGCAGAACTACTTCGGTGTATTCCGTACCGGCGAATACATGCTGAAGGGTATCGAGCAGCTGGCTGGCCTGCGCGAGCGTATCGCCAACGTCAAGATCAACGACAAGTCCCAGGCCTTCAACACCGCGCGTATCGAAGCGCTGGAGCTGCAGAACCTGCTGGAAGTTGCCGAAGCTACCGCCATTGCGGCCGAAGCCCGTAAAGAGTCCCGCGGCGCTCACGCCCGTGAAGACTTCGAAGACCGTGACGACGAGAACTGGCTGTGCCACACCCTGTACTACCCGGGTGTCAAGCGCGTTGCCAAGCGTGGCGTCAACTTTGCGCCGAAGACCGTGCCGGCCTTCGAGCCAAAAATCCGGACTTACTAAGGGTGGCTGCTATGTTGAAAGTCGAAGTTTATCGTTACAACCCCGACACCGACTCGGCGCCCAAGATGGAGTCGTTCGACGTCGATACCGGCGGCAAGGACCTGATGGTTCTGGACGTGCTGGCGCTGATCAAGGAAAAGGACGAGGGTTTCTCGTACCGTCGCTCCTGCCGTGAAGGCGTGTGCGGTTCCGATGGCATGAACATGAACGGCAAGAACGGCCTGGCCTGCATCACCCCGCTGTCGGGTGTGGTCAAGGGCAACAAGCTGGTTCTGCGTCCGCTGCCGGGCCTGCCGGTCATTCGTGACCTGGTCGTCGACATGAGCATCTTCTATAAGCAGTACGAGAAGGTGAAGCCATTCCTGCAGAACGACACGCCGGCTCCGGCCATCGAGCGTCTGCAGTCGCCAGAAGAGCGCGACAAGCTGGACGGTCTGTACGAGTGCATCCTGTGCGCTTGCTGCTCGACCTCCTGCCCATCGTTCTGGTGGAACCCAGACAAGTTCCTGGGCCCCGCTGCCCTGCTGCAGGCCTATCGCTTCCTGGCCGACAGCCGTGACACCAAGACCCAGGAGCGCCTGGCGTCCCTGGATGACCCGTTCAGCGTATTCCGCTGCCGCGGGATCATGAACTGCGTGAACGTTTGCCCCAAGGGTCTGAACCCGACCAAGGCAATCGGCCACGTACGTAACATGCTGCTGCAAAGCGGCACCTGATTCAAAGTGTTGTAACTGCAGTAAGCCGAGGTGCGGGTGGTGAGCCCGCACTGAGGTAAAACCTGGGCAAGGGCCCACAAAGCCCGCGCTCGATACCTATGAAGATATGAGACCAGCAGGGGCTTTCCGGGCTGGTACCCGGAAAATCAGCAGGATCCAAGTGGCGTGGTTCAGTCGCTGTGTTCGGACTTTTCCAGGTTTGCTGTGGCTCTCGCCGATCAGTCCCCTAACCGAGGGTGACCAAGCATGCAAGAAAGCGTGATGCAGCGCATGTGGGAAAGCGCCCACCTTTCAGGTGGTAACGCTGCATATGTGGAAGAGCTCTACGAGCTCTACCTGCACGACCCTAACGCTGTGCCAGAAGAGTGGCGCACTTACTTCCAGAAGTTGCCCGCCGACGGCAGCACCGCTACCGATGTATCGCACTCGACAATCCGCGACCATTTCGTACTGCTGGCAAAGAACCAGCGCCGCGCCCAACCGGTTTCCGCCGGGAGCGTGAGCAGTGAACACGAGAAGAAGCAGGTTGAAGTGCTGCGACTGATCCAGGCCTATCGTATGCGCGGCCATCAGGCTGCCAAGCTCGACCCGTTGGGGTTGTGGCAGCGCCCTGCGCCAGTAGACCTGTCGATCAATCACTACGGCTTGACCAATGCCGATCTTGATACGACCTTCCGTGCCGGCGACCTGTTCATCGGCAAAGAGGAAGCGAGCCTACGCGACATCTTCGAGGCACTCCAGAAGACATATTGTCGCACCATTGGCGCCGAGTTCACCCACATCACCGATTCCGAGCAGCGCAGCTGGTTCCAGCAACGCCTGGAAAGCGTGCGCGGCCGTCCGGAGTTTTCCGCCGACGTGCAGGCTCACCTGCTCGAGCGCGTGACCGCCGGTGAAGGCCTGGAGAAGTACCTGGGCACCAAGTACCCGGGCACCAAGCGTTTCGGCCTGGAGGGTGGCGAAAGCCTGATCCCGATGCTGGACGAAATGATCCAGCGTTCCGGCTCCTACGGCACCAAGGAAGTCGTCATCGGCATGGCCCACCGTGGCCGTCTGAACGTGCTGGTGAATACCTTCGGCAAGAACCCGCGCGAGCTGTTCGACGAGTTCGAAGGCAAGAAGATGAACGAGCTGGGCTCCGGTGACGTGAAGTATCACCAGGGCTTCTCCTCCAACGTCATGACCCCGGGTGGCGAAGTTCACCTGGCCATGGCGTTCAACCCGTCCCACCTGGAAATTGTCTCGCCAGTGGTGGAAGGTTCGGTGCGCGCCCGTCAGGACCGTCGCAACGATACCGTGGGTGACAAGGTGCTGCCGATCTCGATCCACGGTGACGCTGCGTTCGCCGGCCAGGGCGTGGTCATGGAAACCTTCCAGATGTCGCAGACCCGCGGTTTCAAGACCGGCGGCACCGTGCACATCGTGATCAACAACCAGGTCGGTTTCACCATCAGCAACCCGCTGGACTCGCGCTCCACCGAGTACGCTACCGACGTCGCCAAGATGATCCAGGCGCCGATCCTGCACGTGAACGGCGATGACCCGGAAGCGGTGCTGTTCGTGACCCAGCTGGCCATCGATTACCGCATGCAGTTCAAGCGTGACGTGGTCATCGACCTGGTCTGCTACCGTCGTCGCGGCCACAACGAGGCCGACGAGCCGAACGGTACTCAGCCTCTGATGTACCAGCAGATCAGCAAGCAGCGCACCACCCGCGAGCTGTACGCCGAGTCGCTGATCCAGGCCGGTCGCATCGACGCCGAGCGCGCCCAGGCCAAGATCGACGAGTACCGCAACGCGCTGGACAACGGCCTGCACGTGGTCAAGAGCCTGGTCAAGGAGCCGAACCGCGAGCTGTTCGTCGACTGGCGTCCGTACCTGGGCCATGCCTGGACCGCGCGTCACGACACCCGCTTCGACCTCAAGACCCTGCAGGAACTGTCGGCCAAGCTGCTGGAACTGCCGGAAGGCTTCGTCGTCCAGCGTCAGGTGTCGAAGATCTACGAAGACCGTCAGAAGATGCAGGCCGGTGGCTTGCCGATCAACTGGGGTTATGCGGAGACCATGGCCTACGCCACTCTGCAGTTCGAAGGTCACCCGATCCGCATGACCGGCCAGGACATCGGCCGAGGCACCTTCTCGCACCGTCACGCGGTGTTGCACAACCAGAAGGACGCCAGCACCTACGTACCGCTGCAGAACCTGTTCCCGGGCCAGCCGCGCTTCGACCTGTACGACTCCTTCCTCTCGGAAGAAGCAGTACTGGCCTTCGAATACGGCTACTCGACCACCACGCCGAACGCGCTGGTGATCTGGGAAGCCCAGTTCGGCGACTTCGCCAACGGTGCGCAAGTGGTGATCGACCAGTTCATCACCAGCGGTGAGCACAAGTGGGGCCGCCTGTGCGGTCTGACCATGCTGCTGCCACACGGCTACGAAGGGCAGGGGCCGGAGCACTCCTCCGCGCGTCTGGAGCGTTACCTGCAGCTGTGCGCCGAGCACAACATCCAGGTCTGCGTACCGACCACCCCGGCACAGATCTACCACCTGCTGCGTCGCCAGGTCATCCGCCCGCTGCGCAAGCCGCTGGTAGTCCTGACGCCCAAGTCGCTGCTGCGCCACAAGCTGGCCATCTCGACCCTGGAAGACCTGGCAGAAGGTTCGTTCCAGACCGTGATCCCGGAAGTCGATGCAATCGACCCGGCCAAGGTCGAGCGCCTGGTCCTGTGCAGCGGCAAGGTCTACTACGACCTGCTGGAAAAACGCCGTGCCGAAGGCCGCGAAGACATCGCGATCCTGCGTATCGAGCAGCTGTATCCGTTCCCTGAGGACGACCTGGTCGAAATCCTGGCGCAGTACAGCAACCTCAAGCATGCAGTCTGGTGTCAGGAAGAGCCGATGAACCAGGGTGCCTGGTACAGCAGCCAGCACCACATGCGCCGTATCCTGGGCCGCCACAACAAGGCACTGGTCCTGGAATACGCCGGTCGCGACGCTTCTGCCGCGCCAGCTTGTGGTTACGCTTCGAAGCACGCCGAACAGCAGGAAAAACTGCTGCAAGACGCCTTCACTGTCTAACGCCTTCGCGCACCTGAAACCGAATTTAAGGAAATACTGATAATGGCTATCGAGATCAAAGCCCCAACCTTCCCGGAATCGGTCGCCGACGGCACCGTTGCCACCTGGTACAAGAAGCCGGGCGAAGCCATCAAGCGTGACGAGCTGATCGTCGACATCGAGACCGACAAGGTCGTCCTGGAAGTGCTGGCTACCGCCGATGGCGTGCTGGGCGACATCGTCAAGGGCGAGGGCGAAACCGTCCTGTCCGACGAAGTGCTGGGTTCGATCGTTGAAGGCGGCGCTGCTGCCGCTCCAGCCGCTGCCCCGGCCGCTGCTGCTCCGGCTGCCGCTGCTGCCGACGCTGGCGAAGACGACCCGGTCGCCGCTCCAGCCGCGCGCAAGCTGGCTGAAGAGAACGGCATCGACCTGGCCACCGTTGCCGGTACCGGCAAAGGCGGTCGCGTGACCAAGGAAGACGTGGTTGCTGCAGTTGCCAACAAGAAATCGGCACCTGCCGCGGCGCCTGCTGCCAAGCCTGCCGCTGCCGCCGCTGCTCCGGTTGTGACCGCCGCTGGCGACCGCACCGAGAAGCGCGTGCCGATGACCCGTCTGCGTGCCAAGATCGCCGAGCGTCTGGTTGAAGCCCAGTCCAACATGGCGATGCTGACCACCTTCAACGAAGTCGACATGACCGAAGTCATGGCCCTGCGTTCGAAGTACAAGGACCTGTTCGAGAAGACCCACAACGGCGTACGCCTGGGCTTCATGTCGTTCTTCGTCAAGGCCGCCACCGAAGCACTGAAGCGCTTCCCGGCAGTCAATGCCTCGATCGATGGCAACGACATCGTCTACCACGGCTTCGCCGACGTCGGCGTTGCCGTCTCCAGCGACCGTGGCCTGGTGGTACCGGTACTGCGTAACGCCGAGTCGATGAGCCTGGCTGAAATCGAGAACGGCATTGCCACCTTCGGCAAGAAGGCCCGTGACGGCAAGCTGTCGATCGAAGAAATGACCGGCGGCACCTTCACCATCACCAACGGTGGTACCTTCGGTTCGATGATGTCGACCCCGATCGTCAACCCGCCGCAGGCTGCCATTCTCGGCATGCACAACATCATCCAGCGTCCGATGGCCATCAACGGCCAAGTGGTAATCCGCCCGATGATGTACCTGGCGCTGTCGTACGATCACCGCCTGATCGACGGCAAGGAAGCGGTAACCTTCCTGGTCACCATCAAGAACCTGCTGGAAGATCCGTCTCGCCTGCTGCTGGACATCTAACCCTCTGGCTGCGTACCGTTCGGCCCCTGCCTTCGAAAGAAGCGGGGCCGCGCGGTTCGCGGCTTGTAGCTTGTAGCTGATAAGGAATCTTTTATGACCCAGAAATTCGACGTAGTGGTGATTGGTGCAGGTCCTGGCGGCTATGTAGCTGCCATCAAGGCTGCCCAACTTGGTCTGAAGACTGCCTGTATCGAGAAGTACACCGACGCCGAGGGCAAGCTGGCCCTGGGCGGCACCTGCCTGAACGTAGGCTGCATTCCGTCCAAGGCGCTGCTGGACAGCTCCTGGAAGTACAAGGAAGCCAAAGAGAGCTTCAACGTCCACGGTATCTCCACGGGCGAAGTGAAGATGGACGTCGCCGCGATGGTTGGCCGCAAGGCCGGCATCGTCAAGAACCTGACCGGTGGCGTTGCCACCCTGTTCAAGGCCAACGGCGTCACTTCGATCCAGGGCCACGGCAAACTGCTGGCTGGCAAGAAAGTCGAAGTCACCAAGGCTGACGGCACCACCGAAGTCATCGAAGCCGAGAACGTGATCCTGGCCTCCGGTTCGCGTCCGATCGACATTCCGCCGGCTCCGGTCGACCAGAACGTCATCGTCGACTCCACCGGCGCCCTGGAATTCCAGACCGTGCCACAACGCCTGGGCGTGATCGGCGCTGGCGTCATCGGCCTGGAGCTGGGTTCGGTATGGTCGCGCCTGGGTGCCCAGGTCACCGTCCTGGAAGCCCTGGACACCTTCCTGATGGCTGCCGACACCGCCGTGTCGAAAGAAGCCCAGAAGACCCTGACCAAGCAAGGCCTGGACATCAAGCTGGGCGCTCGCGTCACCGGCTCGAAAGTCAACGGCAACGAAGTCGAAGTGACCTACACCGACGCCAACGGCGAGCAGAAGATCACCTTCGACAAGCTGATCGTCGCGGTCGGCCGTCGTCCGGTGACCACTGACCTGCTGGCCGCCGACAGCGGCGTGACCATCGACGAGCGTGGCTACATCTTCGTCGACGATCACTGCGCTACCAGCGTACCGGGCGTCTACGCCATCGGTGACGTGGTGCGTGGCATGATGCTGGCGCACAAGGCCTCGGAAGAGGGCATCATGGTCGTCGAGCGCATCAAGGGCCACAAAGCCCAGATGAACTACGACCTGATCCCGTCGGTTATCTACACCCACCCGGAAATCGCGTGGGTCGGCAAGACCGAACAAGCCTTGAAGGCCGAGGGTGTTGAGGTTAACGTAGGCACCTTCCCGTTCGCGGCCAGCGGCCGTGCGATGGCAGCCAACGACACCGGTGGTTTCGTCAAGGTCATCGCCGATGCCAAGACCGACCGCGTACTGGGTGTGCACGTGATTGGCCCATCGGCTGCCGAACTGGTACAGCAGGGCGCAATCGCAATGGAATTCGGCACCAGTGCCGAGGATCTGGGCATGATGGTCTTCAGCCATCCAACCCTGTCCGAAGCGTTGCATGAAGCAGCGCTGGCAGTGAATGGCGGCGCCATTCACGTGGCCAACCGTAAGAAGCGTTAATTATAAGAAACCACGGCGGGCTGCCCGTCGTGAGTCTTGCGTGCATGACTCACCGCGGAACGTCCGCCGGACCGAATCACACGGGAAAACCCGGGGTTAACAACGGTCACAGGTGGTGCGGCGCCAGCAATGGCGCAGCGCCGAAGCGCAGTACCTAACGAAGACGGTAAAAAGCATGAATCTTCACGAGTATCAGGGTAAGCAGCTGTTCGCTGAATACGGCCTGCCAGTTTCCAAGGGTTTCGCAGTCGACACCCCTGAAGCTGCAGCAGAAGCCTGCGACAAGATCGGCGGTTCCGAGTGGGTTGTTAAAGCCCAGGTTCACGCAGGTGGTCGCGGTAAAGCGGGCGGCGTCAAGCTGGTTCGCAGCAAGGAAGACGCCAAGGCGTTCGCTGCGCAATGGTTGGGCAAGCGCCTGGTGACCTACCAGACCGACGCCAACGGTCAGCCAGTGACCAAGATCCTGGTCGAATCCTGCACTGACATCGCCAAAGAGCTGTACCTGGGCGCTGTAGTCGATCGCTCGAGCCGCCGTATCGTGTTCATGGCTTCCACCGAAGGTGGCGTGGACATCGAGAAAGTCGCTCACGAAACTCCTGAGAAGATCATCAAGGCTACTATCGATCCGCTGGTCGGCGCTCAGCCGTTCCAGGGTCGTGAACTGGCATTCCAGCTGGGTCTGGAAGGCAAGCAAGTTGCACAGTTCGCCAAGATTTTCGTAGGCCTGGCCAAGCTCTTCAAAGAGCACGACCTGGCTCTGCTGGAAGTGAACCCGCTGGTCATCAAGGCCGACGGCGACCTGCACTGCCTGGATGCGAAGATCAACATCGACGCAAACGCCATGTACCGTCAGCCTAAGCTGAAAACCTTCCACGACCCGTCGCAGGACGATCCTCGTGAAGCCCACGCTGCCAGCTTCGAGCTGAACTACGTGGCCCTGGAAGGCAACATCGGCTGCATGGTCAACGGTGCTGGCCTGGCCATGGGTACCATGGACATCGTCAACCTGCACGGCGGCAAGCCAGCCAACTTCCTCGACGTAGGCGGCGGTGCCACCAAAGAGCGCGTTACCGAAGCGTTCAAGATCATTCTGTCCGACAGCAATGTCGCGGCCGTTCTGGTCAACATCTTCGGCGGCATCGTTCGCTGCGACATGATTGCCGAAGGCATCATCGGTGCAGTGAAAGAAGTCGGCGTCAAGGTTCCGGTCGTCGTTCGCCTTGAAGGCAACAACGCCGAACTGGGCGCTAAAGTACTGGCAGAAAGCGGTTTGAACATCATTGCGGCAACCAGCCTGACCGACGCTGCTCAACAAGTTGTCAAAGCTGCGGAGGGCAAGTAATGAGCGTCCTGATCAATAAAGACACCAAAGTCATCTGCCAGGGCTTCACCGGCTCGCAGGGTACTTTCCACTCCGAACAAGCCATCGCCTACGGCACCAAGATGGTCGGCGGCGTAACCCCAGGCAAGGGTGGCACCACCCACCTGGGCCTGCCGGTGTTCAACACCGTCAAGGAAGCCGTGGAAGCTACCGGCGCTGATGCTTCGGTCATCTACGTTCCGGCTCCGTTCTGCAAGGACTCGATCCTGGAAGCGGCCTTCGGCGGCATCAAGCTGATCGTCTGCATCACCGAAGGCATTCCGACCCTGGACATGCTGGACGCCAAGGTCAAGTGCGACGAGCTGGGCGTGACCCTGATCGGCCCTAACTGCCCAGGCGTTATCACGCCGGGCGAGTGCAAGATCGGCATCATGCCAGGTCACATCCACCTGCCAGGCAAGGTCGGTATCGTTTCGCGTTCCGGCACCCTGACCTATGAAGCCGTGAAGCAGACCACCGACGCCGGCTTCGGCCAGTCGACCTGCGTCGGCATCGGCGGTGACCCGATCCCGGGCTCCAACTTCATCGACATCCTGAAGCTGTTCCAGGAAGACCCGAAGACCGAAGCGATCGTCATGATCGGTGAGATCGGTGGTTCGGCTGAAGAAGAAGCCGCGGCCTACATCAAGGCCAACGTGACCAAGCCGGTCGTTTCCTACATCGCTGGTGTTACCGCACCTGCGGGCAAGCGCATGGGCCACGCTGGCGCCATCATTTCCGGCGGCAAGGGCACTGCGGACGAGAAGTTCGCCGCCCTGCAGGACGCGGGTGTGAAGACCGTGCGTTCCCTGGCTGACATCGGCAAGGCCCTGGCCGAGCTGACTGGCTGGGAAGTCAAGAAGTAAGTAACACGTAGTACCCCCACGCGCACAGAGGCCACCTTCGGGTGGCCTTTGTCGTTTCTGGGATTTGTATTGCCTTCACTGGCCCTATCGCCGGCAAGCCGGCTCCCACAGGATCAGCGCCGTACCTGTGGGAGCCGGCTTGCCGGCGATAGGGCCAGCGCAGACAACAATGATTTTTCGATAGGTTTGATAGGTTTTTTCACACAGACGAATTTCCCATGTCTGGGATAATTCCTACTGTCATCGGTCACGCAGACGACAAACATGTACGCACATCGGACAAGCAGCACCGTTGCAGTGCGTTTACCCGGTAAAACGGTTAATCTACGCGTTCACTCTGTGCCCGTACCCCAAAAGGGAACGACACGCTAAACGGGTCTGGCCTACCAAGCCGGGCAGCATTTCCCTCATCCATGGGGAAATCCCTTCTCGAATCCCGATTTCAGCAGTGTGGTACTACCCTAAATGAAAGTTTTAAAAGGCCAGGATATCCTGGCACTTGGCTTTATGACGTTTGCGCTTTTCGTGGGCGCCGGCAATATCATCTTCCCGCCTATCGTTGGCCTGCAATCCGGTCCGCACGTATGGATGGCAGCCCTGGGCTTCCTGGTCACCGCGGTAGGCCTACCGGTCATCACCGTGGTCGCGCTGGCCAAGGTCGGTGGCGGTATGGATGCCCTGAGCAGCCCTATCGGCAAGTTCTTCGGTGGCCTGTTGGCGGCCGTGTGCTACCTGTCGGTCGGCCCGCTGTTCGCTACCCCGCGGACCGCGACCGTGTCGTTCGAAGTAGGTGTGGCACCGCTGACCGGCGAAAGCCCGCTGGCGCTGTTCATCTACAGCCTGGTGTACTTCCTCGTGGTGCTGGCAGTGTCCATGTATCCGGGCAAGTTGCTCGATACCGTGGGTCGCTTCCTCGCGCCGCTGAAGATCATCGCCCTGGCCGTGCTCGGCATTGCAGCGTTCGCGCTGCCAGCAGGGACCATTGGTGAAGCGCAGCCGGCCTATGCCGCCGCCGCATTCTCCAAGGGCTTCTCCGATGGTTACCTGACCATGGATACACTGGGTGCCCTGGTCTTCGGTATCGTCATCGTCAACGCCATCCGCTCGCGCGGTGTCGAGTCGCCGAAGCTGATCACCCGCTATGCCATCATCGCTGGCCTGATCGCCGGTGTCGGCCTTGCGCTGGTGTATGTCAGCCTGTTCCGTCTTGGGGCCAGCAGCCACGAGATCGCCGCGGATGCCACCAACGGTGCGGCGGTATTGCATGCTTATGTGCAGCATACCTTCGGCTCGCTGGGCAGCGGTTTCCTGGCGGTGCTGATCGCCTTGGCCTGCCTGGTGACAGCTGTTGGCCTGACCTGCGCCTGCGCCGAGTACTTCAGCCAGATCCTGCCGCTGTCGTACCGCGCACTGGTGGTGATCCTGGCGGGCTTCTCGCTGGTGATCTCCAACCTGGGCCTGACCAAGCTGATCATGTTCTCGATTCCGGTGCTGACCGCCATCTATCCGCCTTGCATCGTGGTGGTGGGCCTGAGTTTCGTGAAGGAACTGTGGCATTCGCCGACCCGTATCCTGGCACCGGTGATGCTGGTGTCGCTGCTGTTCGGCATCGTCGACGCGATCAAGGGCAGCAACATTGCCCACATGCTGCCAGACTTCATGGCGCACCTGCCGCTGAGCGACCAGGGCCTGGCCTGGCTGGTGCCTTCGGTGGTGACGCTGGCTGGCGCCGTGGTCTGCGACCGCATGCTCGGCAAGCCGCGCGAAGCGTTGGCCTGATGCGTTGAAGCCTGGGGGCGGCACCGGCCACAAGCCGTAGGGTGCACGCCGCAGGTGGAGACCAGAAAACCCCGCATTCGCAAGGATGCGGGGTTTTTGTTTGTCTGTACTGGCCTCATCGCCGGCAAGCCGGCTCCCACACGCGATCTGAAAACGGCGCGGTCCCTGTGGGAGCCGGCTTGCCGGCGATGAGGCCGGACCGGGCAAGGAACATTTTGTGCCGAATGTGTGTCTTTACCGACTTGCCGACGTCGAAACCCGGTTCCTATCCTTTATGCACCTTGCCTTCGGGAAACCTGCATGAACTTCATCCAAAACAACTTCCACAACTTGCTGGCCGTCTGCTGGTTCGCACTCTGCTGGGGTGGCTACACCCGCTACGCCATCTGGAAAGGGCGCGACACCGCCTGCCTGGCCAGCGTGTTGCACTTGTACCGCGAAGACTGGATGCGTCGCATGTTGCTGCGCGACAACCGTATCGCCGATGCCAGCGTGATCGGCAACCTGGAGCGTAATGCGTCATTCTTCGCCTCCAGTACCCTGATCATCCTGGCCGGCATTCTTACTGTGCTGGGGGCTTCTGACCGTGCGCTGTCATTGCTGGCTGATCTGCCATTGGTTCAGCAGGCATCCCAGGGCATGTCGGAAATCAAGTTGCTGTGCCTGGCGATGGTGTTCGTCTATGCCTTCTTCACCTTTAGCTGGTGCATGCGCCAATACAACTTCGCTGCCGTGCTGGTGGGTTCGGCACCCATGATTGGTGAACGCCTGGTCAATGAGTTGGAGCGCAAGGCCTTTGCTTCAAGAGCGGCACGGGTACTGTCGCTGGCGGCCAACCAGTTCAACTTCGGCCTGCGTTCTTATTACTTCGGCATGGCCATGCTCACTTGGTTCATCAGCCCTTGGCTGTTCATGGTCGTGAGTGTGGGGGTTGTGCTGGTGCTGTACCGCCGCGAGTTTCATTCCGATGTGCTCGAAGTCATGGTATTCACGCCAACCGAGAGTGCGCCTACCGAGGCCGGCAAAGAAACTATTGCAAGTACCTGAAACGTTTAATCCGAAAGTTACAGGCACAAAAAAACCCGACAGTTGTCGGGTTTTTTTGTGCGGCTCGATTACTGCTTGGCAGGCTCGGCTGGAGCAGTTTCCGGCGCCGGAGTTGCCGGAGCGGCTTCTTCGGCAGCCTTCTTCTCGGCTTCGGCCTGATCTTTGGCGGCTTCGGCGTTTTCCTTGGCGGCTTCGTTCATCTTATCCTGAGCTTCGCCCATCTTTTCCTGGGCTTGCTCGGCGTGTTGCTGTGCGTCTTGGGCTTTGTCTTCGCTCGCTTTATCGCAAGCAGCCAGGCCCATGGCAGCAGCCAGCATCAGAGCAAAAGCAAAAGGTTTACGCATGGGGGTGTATCTCCTTGGTGGAATAAGTGACTTGTTCCTTCGAGTTCATCCATAGCGGATAAGTTCCGCAGAGTTTGCACATATATAAAGCCCCGATCTATATAGACTTTTTACCGATTTTATGCCGGCGCGTCAGTTATCAGGGGAAGTACGGATGAGCGATTCCAGCTTGGTGGCCATGGCCGAACGCTTCTTGTCGGCGCTTAAACATTGCCAGGTGTTGCAGATGCGCGTGGCCCATGCCGATGCCGAAGGTATGACACTGATGCTGCCCTGGTCACCCGCCATTGTTGGCAACCCGCAGACCGGCGCGGTGCATGGCGGGGCCTTGACCACGCTGATGGACACCACCTGCGGCATGGCCACGCTGTGTGTGCTGCCGCGTTTCGAGGTCTGCCCAACCCTGGACCTGCGGATCGACTACATGCACCCGGCTGAAGCAGGCAAGGCCATCTACGGCCATGCTCAGTGCTACCGGGTTACCCGTGATGTCATCTTCACCCGAGGCACGGCTTACCAGGATGACCCCAGCCAGCCGATCTGCCAGGTGGTGGGCACGTTCATGCGCCTGGGGCAAGAGATCAAGGGCGGCATTCGCTTCGGCAACACCCTGAAGGAGGGCGGTGCATGATCCCGCAAGACGTGCGTGAACGCCTCAATGCAGCCCATGCCGTAGGCGACTACCAGCCATTGCTGGCGCTGATTCCCTACGCGTCCCTGATCGGCATCACCTGCGAGCGTCAAGGCGATGACCTGCTGTTCCTGCTGCCAGCCAACCAGGACAACATCGGCAACCCGTTGCTTCCGGCCATCCATGGGGGTGTCATCGCGGGCTTCATGGAACTTTCGGCGGCGCTTTACCTGTTGATCTACAGCGAGAGCGCGAGCATCCCGAAGATCATCGATTTCTCCATCGACTACCTGCGCGCCGGGCATTACCGCGACACGTACGCCCAGTGCCAGCTGTGGCGTCAGGGGCGGCGGGTGACCAACGTGGCGATCACCGCCTGGCAGGGTGACCGGCAGTCGCCGATCGCCACCGCACGTGCGCATTTCAAGATCGAACCGGAAAAGCCCTTGAAATCACCCGGGCAGCCCCCATCTGCATGACATCCGCCGTAAACGCGGGCCGAATCGGCCGCCAGGCGCCACCTGCCATCAGATCGGAGTTTTGAAGACCATGAGTGTGGAAACACAAAAGGAAACCCTGGGCTTCCAGACCGAGGTGAAGCAACTGCTGCACCTCATGATTCATTCGCTGTATTCGAACAAAGAGATCTTCCTGCGTGAGCTGATCTCCAATGCCTCCGACGCCGCCGACAAGCTGCGCTTCGAAGCCCTGGCCAAGCCAGAGCTGTTCGAGGGCGATGCCGATCTGAAGATCCGCCTGAGCTTCGACAAGGACGCCGGGACCGTGACCCTCGAGGACAACGGCATCGGCATGAGCCGGGAAGACGTCATCGCGCACCTGGGCACCATCGCCAAGTCCGGCACCGCCGACTTCATGAAGAACCTCACCGGTGACCAGAAGAAGGACTCGCACCTGATCGGCCAGTTCGGCGTGGGCTTCTACTCGGCGTTCATCGTCGCCGACAAGGTCGACGTCTACAGCCGTCGCGCCGGCCAGCCGGCTGCAGAAGGCGTGCACTGGTCGTCGAAAGGCGAAGGCGAGTTCGAAGTTGCTACCATCGACAAACCTGAGCGCGGCACCCGCATCGTCCTGCACCTGAAGAAGGACGAGCAGGAGTTCGCCGATGGCTGGCGCCTGCGCAACGTGGTCAAGAAGTACTCCGACCACATTGCCCTGCCGATCCAGCTGCCCAAGGAGCAGGCTGCCGCCGAAGGCGAAGCGCAGCCAGCCGAAGAATGGGAAACCGTCAACCGCGCCAGCGCCCTGTGGACCCGTCCGCGTACCGAGATCAAGGACGAGGAATACCAGGAGTTCTACAAGCACATCGGCCATGACTTCGAAAACCCGCTGGCCTGGAGCCACAACAAGGTCGAAGGCAAGCTCGAGTACAGCTCGCTGCTGTACGTGCCAGCCCGTGCGCCGTTCGACCTGTACCAGCGCGAAGCGCCACGCGGCCTGAAGCTGTATGTGCAGCGCGTGTTCATCATGGACCAGGCCGAGTCGTTCCTGCCGCTGTACCTGCGTTTCATCAAAGGTGTGGTCGACTCCAACGACCTGTCGCTGAACGTCTCCCGCGAGATCCTGCAGAAGGATCCGATCATCGATTCGATGAAGACCGCGCTGACCAAGCGTGTGCTGGACATGCTGGAGAAACTGGCCAAGAACGAGCCCGAGCAATACAAAGGCTTCTGGAAGAACTTCGGCCAGGTGCTGAAGGAAGGCCCGGCTGAAGACTTCGCCAACAAGGAGAAGATCGCCGGCCTGCTGCGCTTCGCCTCTACCCACGACGACAGTGGCGAGCAGAGCGTTGCCCTGGCCGAGTACCTGGCGCGCGCCAAGGAAGGTCAGGACAAGATCTACTACCTCACCGGCGAGACCTACGCGCAGGTCAAGAACAGCCCGCACCTGGAAGTCTTCCGCAAGAAAGGCATCGAAGTGCTGCTGCTGACCGACCGTATCGACGAGTGGCTGATGAGCTACCTCAACGAATTCGACGGCAAGGCCTTCGTCGACGTCGCCCGTGGCGACCTGGACCTGGGCAAGCTGGACTCCGAAGAGGACAAGAAAGCCCAGGAAGAAGTGGCCAAGGAAAAAGAAGGCCTGGTCGAACGCCTGAAAGGTGCGCTGGGTGACAGCGTCGCCGAGGTACGCGTTTCGCACCGCCTGACCGACTCGCCGGCGATTCTCGCCATCGGCGAACAGGACCTGGGCCTGCAGATGCGCCAGATCCTCGAAGCCAGTGGGCAGAAAGTGCCGGATTCGAAGCCAATCTTCGAATTCAACCCGACCCACCCGCTGATCGAGAAGCTCGACAACGAGCAGAGCGAAGACCGCTTCGCCGAGCTGTCGCATATCCTCTTCGATCAGGCGGCCCTGGCGGCTGGTGACAGCTTGAAGGACCCGGCGGCTTACGTTCGTCGCCTGAACAAGCTGCTGGTCGAGCTGTCTGCTTGAGTTGATGCACAGAAAGCCCGCTTCGGCGGGCTTTTTTAATGGTCAGTAGCTAAGGAGTGCTTGATGAGCAAGGTAATCGTCGAATCGTTGATTTATCACCTCTCCGGCAAAACCTATGAAAGCCGCCTGGTCTACGAGCCAGGCGCGTTGGGCCGGCCTGGCCTGGTCATGGCGCCGAACTGGATGGGTATTGGCGAAGGCGCCGAGCGCATTGCCAAGGAAGTGGCTGAAAAAGGGTATGTGGTGCTGATTGCCGACCTGTATGGGCAATCGGTACGTCCGTCCAATGCCGATGAGGCGGGGGCGGCGATGATGCCATTGAAGAATGATCGGGCCGAGCTGCGCAAACGCATGCAGGAGGCCCTGGCGCAGCTGCTGGGGCAGTCCAAGGCGTTGCTGGAGCCAGGCAAGGCGGCCACCTTCGGCTTCTGCTTTGGCGGTTGCTGCGCCCTGGAGCTGGCCCGTACCGGTGCCGACCTGAAGGCGGCAGTATCGTTCCACGGGACGCTGGATACCCCGAACCCGGAAGACGCCAAGCGCATCAAGGGCTCGGTGCTGGTGTTGCATGGCGCCGCCGATCCGCTGGTGCCGAAGGAGCAGTTGCCGGCGTTCGAGGAGGAGATGAACGCGGCCAAGGTCGACTGGCAGTTGCTGAGCTACGGTGGCGCGGTGCATTCGTTCACCGACCCGAATGCCAATGTGCCGGGCAAGATGCAGTATGACCGCCGCACCTCGGAGCGGGCGTTCCGCTCGATGCACAATCTGCTCACCGAAGTGTTCCAGCGCTGATTGTGTAAAGGGGCTGCTGCGCAGCCCATCGCCGGCAAGCCAGCTCCCACAGGTAAGGTATTGCCCCTGAGAGCCGCGCGGTCCCTGTGGGAGCCGGCTTGTCGTGGCGACGAACCGCGGCGATGGGCCGCAAAGCGGCCCTGATCTAGCGGGGCAACTCGATCCGCGAGATCTCGCCCGGCACCACCGGCCAATCCCCCGCAGCCCACTTCGCCCTGGCCTGCTCGATCAATTCCGGGTCACTGGCGACAAAGTTCCAGTTCATCCGCCGCGGCCCATCCAGCGGCGCCCCGCCGATCAGCACCAGCTGGCATTCACCTTCGGCATACAAGGTGATCTCTTCGCCCTCCGGTAACACCAGCAGGCTGCAGGCTTCCACTTCCTCCTCGCCATTGAGCATCAGCTCGCCGTCGAGCAGATACAGCGCCCGCTGATCGTGCTCGTTGGGTACCAGCAAAGTGGTCGCCGGCTGCATTCGAACCTGTGCATAGAGGGTAGGGGAGAGTACCGGCACCGGAGACTCCAGGCAGAACCCGCTACCGGCAATCATGCAGATGCGTACCCCCAGACTGTCGCTGACCGGCAGGCTTGCCGCCGGGTGATGGCTGTAGCTCGGCGCACCCTGCTCGAGCTCGCGCGGCGAAGCCAGCCATACCTGCAGCCCGTGCAGGCGCGAACCGTGGGCCATGGCGTCCGCAGGCGTGCGTTCGACATGCGCCACGCCGCTGCCGGCGGTCATCCAGCTGACGTCACCGGGCAGCACGCGCTGCTCCGAGCCCAGGCTGTCCTTGTGCAGGATGGCCCCTTCGAACAGGTAGGTCAGGGTCGACAGCCCGATATGCGGGTGTTGGCGGATATCCATCCCATGCCCCGGTGCGTAGTCGGTTTCGAGCATGTGGTCGAAGAACACGAAGGGGCCGACGCTGCGGCACTGGGCCGAAGGCAGCGGGCGCAGGATCGGTTGGCCCTCGACCGATTCGGCGCGCGGGCGGATGACCAGGGGGCTGCTCATGGTGGGCTCCAGGGGGGAGGAATTGCCCCCAGCATAGCGGTTTGGCGGGCAGAGCTGAACCGTCTTGCCAGGCGGCCGGTCTACCTTGCTGGTATTCGCAAAAGGAAGCTGCCCATGATCGTCAAAGCGCTGGCTTGCGTGCTGTTGTCCGGATGGCTGTGCCAGGCGGCGCAGGCGCGTGACTACCGCTACAGTGACGCCCACCTGCACTACGTGGACTTTTTCCAGGAAACCGAAGGCATGCAGGCCTTGCTCAAGGCCATGGACGACGCCGGCGTCGAGCAATCGATGATTTCGGGGATCCCGGTGGCCAAGAAATGGCACGAGGACGAACCCAAGCGCCCCCGTTACTACGCGGGTGACGATGCCGATGCCTACTGGTACAGCGCCACCGATACCTACGTGGCGGCGGCTCTGCTGCAGCTGCCCGCAGAGCAGCGCAAGCGCTTTCACCCATTTCTCACCGGCTTCAATCCGGTGGACAAGAACGCGGTCAGTCATATCGAGCGCATGCTCGATCTCTATCCCGGGCTCTGGCAGGGCATTGGCGAAGTCTTCACCCGCCACGACGACCTGACCGCCCTGACCACTGGCGATACGCCGCGGGCCAACAACGAGGCGATGGCGCGCATCTATCACCTGGCGGCCGAGCGCGATATGCCGGTGTTGCTGCACTCCAACATCACCTCCAAGCGTGAACGCAACCCGCTGTACCTGGCCGAGATCGAGGAGCCGCTGCGCAACCACCCGCACACCCGGTTCATCTGGGCCCACGCGGGCAGCAGCGTGGAGATTCACCGGCACCAGACGCAGATGGACTTTCTGCTGCCGGTGCTGACGCGTTTGCTGGGGGATTACCCGAACCTGTATGTCGACTTGTCCTGGAGTGTGCTGGAGCCTTATCTGCTGGATGAGCAGGGCGTGCCGCGCAAGGGGTGGGTCGATCTGGTGGTGAAGTACCCGGAGCGGTTCATGCTGGGGTCGGATGTGGTTGGGCGGTTTGACAGTCTGAAGGAGCAGATGCACGGGTTCAGGCCGTTTCTGGATGCGTTGCCGGAAGCCGTGGCGAAGAAGGTGGCGCGGGATAACTTTCTGGCGGTGTTGCCCAGGCAGAGGTAGAGGCTGGCTGTGCGGGCCCTATCGCCGG
>NZ_AKJC01000086.1 GCF_000282535.1 Pseudomonas sp. GM84
TACACGACGCTCTAAGCCGGCTCCCACAGGTGTTTCACAAGCCTTGAATGCTGTGCGCTCCCTGTGGGAGCAACTGTCTTGCTCAATTTCTGATAGTTGACGCGATTCCTGTGGGAGCCGGCTTGCCGGCGATGAGGCCAGTGCAATCAACCTGACCTCAAGCCACTTCCGAAATCAGTGCAGCTTCAACCGCGGCTCAGTGCCCCGCCCAATCTTGCTACCCAGCATCATCAGCGCCGTGCGGAAGAACCCATAAAGCGCCATCTGGTGCATCCGGTACAGCGACACATAGAACATCCGCGCCAGCCAGCCCTCCAGCTTCACGCTGCCCATCAGGTTACCCATCAAGTTGCCCACCGCCGAGAAGCGCGACAGCGACACGAGCGAGCCGTAATCCTTGTACTCGTAAGTCGGCAGCGCTTTGTTCTCCAGCCGCGCCTTCAAGCTCTGCGCCAGCATCGAAGCCTGCTGGTGCGCCGCCTGGGCCCGTGGCGGCACGTTACGGTCGCTGCCCGGTTGCGGGCACGCGGCGCAGTCACCGAAGGCGAAGATGTTGTCGTCGCGGGTGGTCTGCAGAGTAGGGCGCACCACCAACTGGTTGATACGGTTGGTTTCCAGCCCATCGATGTCCTTCAGGAAGCCCGGCGCACGGATACCCGCCGCCCACACCTTCAGGCTGGCCTGGATTACTTCACCGTCTTTGGTCTTCAGCCCGTCTTCGGTCACTTCGCTGACCGCAGCATTGGTCATCACCTTCACCCCGAGTTTTTCCAGGGTCTTGTGCACCGGCACACTGATGCGCTCAGGCAGGGCAGGCAGTACCCGCGGGCCGGCCTCGATCAGGGTGATGTGCATGTCCTGGGGCTGGATGCGATCCAGGCCATAGGCCGCCAGTTCGTGGGCCGCGTGGTGCAGCTCGGCCGCCAGTTCCACACCGGTGGCACCGGCGCCGACGATGGCCACACTGATCTTCTCGCTGGCCACGTCGCCAGCATGGGCGCGCAGGTAGTGATTGAGCAGCTGCTGGTGGAAGCGTTCCGCCTGCTTGCGGGTATCCAGGAACAGGCAGTGCTGCGCCGCGCCCAGAGTGCCGAAGTCGTTGGTGTTGCTGCCCACGGCGATCACCAGGGTGTCGTACGCCAGGGTGCGCGCAGGCAACAGCTCGCGGCCCTCTTCGTCGAGGGTGGCGGCCAGTTGGATCTGCTTGCCTTCACGGTCCAGCCCGCTCATGCGCCCCAGCTGGAAATTGAAGTGATTCCACTTGGCCTGGGCCACGTAGTTCAGTTCGTCATCCGAGGAGTTCAGCGAGCCGGCGGCCACTTCGTGCAGCAACGGCTTCCAGATGTGCGTGAGGTTGGCGTCGACCAGGGTGATTTCGGCCTGCTTGCGCTTGCCCAGGCTTTTACCCAGGCGGGTCGCCAGTTCCAGGCCGCCGGCGCCGCCGCCGACAATCACGATGCGATGAGTCATGGGGATATCTCATAAGGTTTACGGAATTCGTGGCCATGGCGGCCGGCCGCAAACTGCACGAGGGGAGGGCGAGCGCGAAGCAGCTCATAGCACCAGTCCACTCAACAGGCGGCTGATGAGACCCAACCCGATGGTCACCGCCAGCACCAGCACAAGGAGCAACCAAGGCCGGAATGGCCTGCGCTCGACTTGGTGCTGGGGGGCTCGCAGATACTCATCGACACGACGCTGATCTTCCGGATTCAGTCGGCTGGTCATGGTGGGCCTCGTCAGGTAGACGTATGTGACTGCATGGACGCTACAGCGTTCATGCAAGCGCTTGAATCAAATGATAATGCTTTCTATCCCTGGCGCCGAGTGTACGCCATCGCAAAGACTCTCGGCACTGGATCAAAGACTGATGCCCACGTCGAAAACGATGCTGCGCCCCAGGTTGCCGCGCAGGAAATCCGGCGCGTCGGGGTGGGCAAACAGCACCCGGGCAAACGTCGGCCCGACCAGCGACAGCGAGCGCCAGCCCTGGCGCAGGTATTCGGTGGGCGGCGGAAAGTGGGTGTTCAGGTCGAGCACTTCGCGCTTGAGGCTGGCGAAGGCGATGATGTCCAGCTCGTTCAGGTCCAGCCCACGTTCACGGTAGTTATGCGCCTTCTTGCGCAAGGTCGGTGCCAGCCGTGCCAGCAGCTCGCTGGCGGCGATCCGCCTGGGCCGCGCCTCGCGGCGTACCAGCTGGGCCAGGGAAAAGGCGCTGCGCCGACGCTGCAGTTCTTCGCGCCATTCGTCATTGAGCCGGCGCCCTTCATCCAGCACGAAAAACACCTCGAATGCGGCATCGCGGAACAGCACGTCCGGCGGCTCCTGGCCGGCCGGGGTGAAGTCCTCGCTGCGATAGGGAATGTTCAGCCCCTGCAGCAGACGCTGGCATACCCAACGTTCCCGCTCCCACTTGCGTGCATTGGAGAGGAAAGCATTGGCTTGTTCGGCCTGGATGGTGAGCAGGCGCAGGTAGTCTGAGTCATCCATGGAGACAAGCTTAGTCGCTAAACCATGACGATAAGATGCTGTTTTCCAATGGGTGTAGACTCAGGCATATCCACATGGCAGCAAGGGGCATGCGTCAGGTGATCAGTGCGCAGGTGTTGTCCGACACCAGCCTCAGCGTCGGCTGGCTGGTTTACGTTCCTTTGTTGCTGTGGGCAGCCAGTCGCACCCGCTGGGTGGAACTGTTCGCCGACAGGCGCAGGCAGCACCTGCTTTTCGGCACGGTGTTCTGCCTGTTTGCCCTGTGGCTGGTGCGGCGAGACTTCGATACCGGCGTGTCGTATCACTTCATTGGCATGACCGCGGTGACCTTGCTGCTGGATTGGCCGCTGGCGATTCTGGGGGGATTCTTCGCCCAGCTCGGGTTGCTGGCGCTTGGGCGGCAGGACCTGGCGGCGCTGGGCGTGAACGGGTTGTTGCTGGTGGGGCTGCCGGTGCTGATTACCGAGGTGTGCGCCATCCTGGTCGAGCGTGCGCAGCCGCGTAACCTGTTCGTCTATATCTTCTGTTCGGGTTTTTTCCCGGCCGCGCTTACGGTGTTGGTGTGCCTGTTGGCGGCGCTGGGTTTGCTGTGGCTGGACGGGCGCTTCGCCATGCCGGAGTGGCTGAGCGACTTTGTGGGCTACCTGTGGTTGATGATGTTCCCGGAGGCGTTCATCAACGGCATGGTGATCAGTGCCTTGGTGGTGTTTTGCCCGGAATGGCTGGAAACGTTCAACCGCACCCGATATCTGCAGGCGCCGTGGAAGGATGATGAGCGATAATTTTGTAGTGGCTTGGCTGGCCTCTTCGCGGGACAAGCCCGCTCCCACAGGATGACCACAGCTTCCAGAATCTGAGGTGTACCTGTGGGAGCGGGCTTGTCCCGCGAAGAGGCCGCAACAGGCAGCTGCTTAGTGCCGCGGCTCCAGATCCCCCGAATACAGCTCATCCTCAGACTCTTCAGCCCCCGGAATCTTGTGCTCCTCAGCCGCCCAGGCCCCCAGATCGATCAACTTGCAACGATCAGAACAGAACGGCCGGAACGCGTTCTTCTCGTTCCATTCCACAGGTGCGCCACAGGTCGGGCAATCGACGGTCAATGGCTTGCTCATGGCTGGCCTCCTCGTAAAGTCAGGTAAAAGTGGTGCAATCGGTCGATCTGCCCATGCAACGCGGCCAGGTCGCTGTCGTTGACCACCACATCATCGGCATGGCGCAGGCGCTCCTCGCGGGCCAGCTGGGCCTTGAGAATCGCCTGCACCTGCTCGGCGCTGGTGTTGTCGCGCTGCAAGGTGCGTGACACCTGCAACGCCTGCGGCGCATCGATCACCAGCACGCGCTGGGTCTTAAGGTGCTGGCCAGACTCGATCAGCAGCGGCGACACATACACCGCATAAGGCGATTCGGCCTTGGCCAGGTAGCTGAAGATCTCCTGCCCGATCAGCGGGTGCAGCAGCTGCTCCAGCCATTTGCGCTGAGCCGGGTCGGCAAAGATCAGCTGGCGCAAGGCCGCACGGTCGAGCTGGCCGTCTTCCAGCAATACGCCAGGGCCGAAGCGCTCGACGATGCTGGCCAGGGCCGGGCGGCCAGGCTCGACGACCCAGCGCGCCGCCTGGTCGGCATCGACCAGGTGCACGCCAAGCTCGACGAAGCGTTCGGCGGCAGCGCTCTTGCCGCTGCCAATGCCGCCTGTAAGGCCGAGAATCCAGGGTGTGAAGGCTGGAGTGGTCATCAGAATCCAAGCAGTTGCAGGTATGAGGCGTATATTTCATCACCCCAGAGCACAGCAATCCACCCCGCAATGGCCAGATAAGGGCCAAAGGGTATCGCCACGCTCACCGGACGATGTCGCAGGCGCAGCAGGCACAGGCCGATAATCGCGCCCAGCAGCGACGACAGCAGCAGGGTCAAAGGCAATATCTGCCAACCTGCCCAGGCACCGATCAGCGCCAGCAGCTTGAAGTCGCCGTACCCCATGCCTTCCTTGCCGGTCACCAGCTTGAACAGCCAGTACACCGTCCACAGGCTGAGGTACCCGGCCACCGCGCCCCACAGGGCCTCGGTCAATGGCACGAAGATGCCGAAGGCATTGACGATCAGCCCCAGCCACAGCATCGGCAGCACCAGCACGTCCGGCAACAGGCCGTGGTCGGCATCGATCAGGCTCAGGGCCAGCAGGCACCAGGTCAAGGGCAGCGCCAGCAAGGCTTCGAGCGAGGCGCCGAAACGCCAGGCCACCACCAGAGACAGCAACGCGCAGGCAACTTCCACCAGTGGATAACGCAGGCGGATCGCGCCTTTGCAGGCCGAGCAGCGTCCGCGCAGCGCCAGGTAGCTCAGCAGCGGGATGTTCTCCCACGCGCGAATGCGGTGCCCGCAATGCGGGCAATGGGAGGCGGGCAGGCACAGATCGAAGCGCGCGTGCTCATCGGGTACCAGCCCCAGCACCTCCTGGGCTTCACGCTGCCATTGCCGGTTCAGCATGATCGGCAGGCGATACACCAGCACGTTGAGAAAGCTGCCCACCAACAGGCCGAGCAAGGTCGCCAAGGTGATGAAGTACGCCGGCTGCTCAGCCAGGAAAGTCGATAAAGTCATCAGATCAAACTACCCAACTGGAAGATCGGCAGGTACATCGCCACTACCAGGCCGCCTACCAGCACGCCCAGGATCGCCACGATGGCCGGCTCCAGCAGGCTGGTCAACTGGTCCAGCGACTGGCTGACCTGTTCCTCGTAATGGCTGGCGGCTTTATCCAGCATCTGGTCCAGGGTGCCGCTGGATTCGCCGATGGCCGTGAGCTGAATCAGCAGCGGTGGAAACATCGGTTCTGCCGCCATCGCCTGGTGTAGTCCCTGACCATTGGCCATGCCCTGGCGCAGGCGCAGCACCGCCTGTTGCTGCAGGTCGCCACCACAGGCACCGGCCACAGTGCCCAACGCATCCAGCAACGGCACCCCGGCGGCATACGCCGTCCCCAGGCTGCGGGCAAAGCGCGCCAGCGCGGCCTGCCCAATCAACCGGCCGAACACCGGTAAACGCAGCACCTGTCGAGATATCCACAGGCGTGCTGGCGCATGCTTGCGATACAGCGCATTCACACCCAGGCACAGCGCCACGGAAGTTATCAACAACAGCGGCGCATGGCGCCCCAGCCCTGTGGATAAATCGATGACCCATTGGGTGAAGGCCGGCAATGCCGCATCGAAGCCGGCGAAAAGGCTCTGAAAACGTGGAATCACTTCCAGCAACAAGATCGCCGATACGCCCAGGCCGGTGAGCAACAGCAGCAGGGGATAGAGCATCGCCTTGCGCACTTTCTTGAACAGCGCCTGACGTTGCTCCAGCATGCCCGCCAGCTGTTCCAGTTGCCGGTCCAGCGTGCCGGACTGCTCACCCACCCGCACCAGGTTGCAGTACAACCCATCGAACCAGCTCGGCTGGCGCTGCATCGCATCCGCCATCCCCAGCCCCGCGCCTACATCCTGTTGCAACCGCTGCAGCAACGCCGCTTGCCCGGCATCGCAGCCGCTGCGGCCCATCACCTCAAATGCTTGCAGCAGCGGCACGCCCGCCTTGAGCAACGTCGCCAACTGCCGGCTGAAACCCGCCGGGTCACGTTTCTCCCGCGCCTTCGGCCAGCGCCAGTCCAGCCCCCCGGCCGGCCGCAAGCGCGCAACGCGAATGCCCTGGCGCTGCAGCCCGGCACGCACATACGCCGGGCTGCGCCCGCTCATCTGGCCACTGACGGCTGCGCCACTGGCATCGGTGCCGTGCCAGGCGTAACGCTGAGTCGAATGCTTCATGCAAAAGGTCCTTTTTTGCCCGTGCGACAAGCCTGGAAACAGCTTGCCGAGTCCCTGAAGGGGCGCACTTCCCTGATGCTCACTAGAGTAGTTCAGCGACGCTGACGCCCGGACGGGCAGGGGTGACAAAAGGTGTCTGTTCAGGCCTACTGCGCCGCTGCCAGCCGGGGTCGAGCCTGACCTCACCGAGTATGCGAATCAAAAAGGAAAACGTTCATGAAAGGGCAACGCGGTATCACCCTGATCGAACTGATGATCGTCGTGGCGATCATCGGCATTCTGGCGACCATCGCCATCCCGATGTACACCAACCACCAGGCCCGCGCCAAGGCCGCTGCCGGGTTGCTGGAGATTTCCGCGCTGAAGACCGCGATGGACCTGCGCTTGAACGAAGGCAAGGACGTTGCCGACGTAGCGGCGTTGGGCGGGCAGGCTGCCACTTCCCATTGCGCCATTACTGCACGCGGCACCGCCGCCACCGGCAGCGCCACTATCGATTGCACCCTGGCCGATGCGCCGGCCATTGTGCTCGGCAAGACCCTGACGCTGACCCGTTCGGCCACGGGGTGGAGTTGCACGACCAACATCGAGGAAGACCTGGCGCCGAACGGCTGCAAGGCATCTTGAGGGCGGGGTAATTAGTCAGGGGAAACAGGGGTTTGCGTAACGGCTGCGGCAGTGGTACGTTGCGCTACACGCCGGTGTAGCTCAGTCGGTAGAGCAGCGCACTCGTAACGCGAAGGTCGCAGGTTCGATTCCTGTCTCCGGCACCAGTCAATAGGTTCATGCAGTGCCAAGCAGTTGCATGAAACCCCTCAGAAGCCCGCCTATTGCGGGCTTTCTGTTTCATGCGGTGCCATCCGATCCCATCCCAGCCCTTGCTATCTGAGTACCCCAGCGAGTACCTTTGCGCTGTTCAATAATCTATGGGTACTCGCATGCCTTTGACAGTGCTGCAAGTGAAGAACGCTGCACCCCGCGAAAAGGACTTTGGCCTTCCTGACGGAGGTGGCTTATTCCTCTGGATTCGAGCCGGCGGCGGCAAGTCTTGGCGCTTCCGTTTCAGGCTGGACGGTAAGCAGTCACACATTTCTTTGGGCACTATCGACAACGTTACGTTGGCGCAGGCTCGCCAGCTTGCATTTGATGCACGCCAGCTGGTTTCACAGGGGCGGCATCCGGGCCTTGAGAGAAAGGTCGCTCGGGCCCAGGCGGCAATTTCTCGTGCCAATACCTTCAAAAGTCTCGCATTGGAGTGGCATCAGCATAAGTCTGCACGCTGGTCAGAAGGGTATGCGACTGACGTCATCGAGGCTTTTGAGCTGGACATCTTTCCGCAGGTTGGAAGCTTGCCTCTGTCTGAGATCAAGCCTATGCAGTGGTTACAGGTCTTCCGGCGAATAGAGTCACGTGGGGCTTTGGAAAAGCTACGCAAGGTTCGACAGCGCTGCCAAGAGGTGTACCGCTTTGCGATTGCCACCGGCAGGGTCGAGTACAACCCCATTGCAGATATCGGAGGGGCACTTCAAACGCCTACCTCACGGCACTACCCCTTCCTTCCTATCGCGGAAATCCCAGATCTGATTCGAGGCTTCCAGGCGTGCCCAGGGCATGACGTGGTAAAAATTGCTACCCGTTTGCTGATTCTCACTGGTGTACGGACTGCTGAGCTCAGAGGGGCGCCGTGGTCTGAGTTTGACCTCGAAAATGCCCTTTGGACGATTCCGGCTCAGCGGATGAAAATGCGCCGGGCCCATCTAGTTCCTCTGCCGAAACAAGCTGTGTCTGCACTGCGTGAGCTAGAAAGCATCACCGGTGGCTACACGCTCGCATTTCCTGGTCGGAATGACCCCGCTAAGCCGATGAGCGAGGCCGCCATCAATCAGCTGCTGAAACGCTCGGGTTACGACGGCAGAGCCACAGGGCATGGATTCCGTCACACAATGTCCACCACCCTGCATGAGCAGGGGTACCGCAGCGAGTGGGTGGAAACCCAACTGGCGCATGTGGACAAGAACAGTATTCGAGGAACCTATAATCACGCTCAGTACCTTGAAGGGCGTCGTGAAATGCTTCAGTGGTATGCCAACCATTTAGATGCTTTGTCGTGTGGGGCTGCCGAGATTTCTATTAAAGGAAGAGAGTGTGCACAGTGAGTGATGATTTTATGCGCCTGTGTGATCTGGTGCCGAGATACGCTCGATTCCACAAAATTAGACCGCAAGAAGCTGCATACGCGCTGTATGAACTGATTGAGAGATTATATGTCGAGTACGGTGTAAATCGGTTTCTTCCCAATTCGGTTAATGATGTTTTTTGGGTTGGTTGTTTTGGAAGTCATGACCGATCCCCCAGAACTCATGTGATCTATTTTCAGGAGTTGAGCAAGTATTTCTACGAGCTTTTTTGCTCGCCGAGCAAAGGTGATAAAAATAAACTGAGCTGCTATTGTGAGGAGGCACAGCGGTCGATAGATGTTCCTGATAGTGTAGTTTATTTTTCAGGGTCCGTCTTAGTAGAGTGGATTTTGAATGCAGGGTTTGAAAGTCCAGATTTTCTGTTAAGTACTAATTTAGCTGAGAAAGCTAAGGGTAGGAGCGATGGCGGGCTCAACGAGCAGGAGTTGGGTACTGTCATCAAGATTGTAAATGGTCTGGTTGATATAATAAAGGCAGTTGATAAGGCTCATCGCGAGTCGCCGACTAATTATGATGATAAGGTTAGCTCAAGTAATATCAAACGTTATGCCTGTACGCTCAGTAACCCGCCGCGTAAGAATTCTGATGTGTGCTCTACCTTGATAGCTCTCGCGGAGGAGGCTGGAGTTGACATGCCTTCATATCATGGAACCATGCGAAAATATATGGGTATCCAGTCCAAGTCCGATACAAAGGCGTGACTTATCCATAGCGAAAATCTTGAGGAACCCTATGAGAATTTGAGGTTCCTCATGACTCCTCTACTGCGGTGCCATTGAATGCCTAGCCATCCAATCCGGCCTCAGGAGGCCCTATAGATGGCTAACCAATCTGTTTCACCTTTGTTGCTTCGCCTGCCGGGAGTCTGTGCCCTAGTAGGGCTAAGCAAGTCTCAGATCTACCGTTTGATTCGAGCCGGCGAGTTTCCTCCTGGAATCTCTCTCGGAGCGAATTCTGTAGCATGGCCTGCCGAGCAGGTACAGGCTTGGGTAGCGGATAAAATCAGTTCCTCTGTTCGTTAACGATGGCTACAAATCCGCCACTTCCACCACGCGTAAATATCAAGATAGAGGAGCTTAGAAAGAGCTCTATTGCTAGGCGTAAAGAAAAAGATAAGTACGTTGAGGTCGAGCTTGAAGCCAAGCGAGAATCACTACCAAACTGGTCCGACTCAGTTAGGCGTGTACCTAATGTGGCTCTTAGATCGGCGTTGTTTGGGGCCATGAGGAAGGGGGCGCGTCCTTATGTTGAACAAATGGAGGTCAATGCGCTAGGTAGTGTCAGTATCCTCTATACAGGTGCTCTCCTTGATCAAGGTGATTTGGACGTTTGGGCAGCAGTTCTACATTTGGCGCGAATGCAAGAGTTGGGAGTGGAGTGCAGAATTACTGCCTACCGCATTTTAAAAGTTTTGGGGAAAACCGATTCGGGTAAAAATCGTCGTGTCTTGGACCTGAGCATCAGCCGCTTGAAAGCCACGGCTTTGCAGGTTAAGGTTGGTCGGTACGCATATGAAGGCAGCTTGATTCATGAGGTTTATCGCGATCATCATGAGCGTAGTGAACGAATTTATGTCGTACGATTAAATCCGAAGCTCGGAGTGTTCTTTCGTGAAGATCAATTCACCGATGTAGATTTGTCAATAAGGTATGCGCTGCGCGGTAAGCCGCTTGCACAGTGGCTACATGGGTTTTATTCCAGTCACGCACGGCCATATGATCTTAAAGTCGAAACTTTGCATAGGTTGTGCAGAAGTCGTGCAAGCTCCTTGATTGATTTTAAAAAGGACTTGCTGAAGTCTCTTGAGGCAGTAAAGCAAGCAAGTGCCAATGTTGGTAGACCGTTTAGCTATCTTGTTGAAGCTCATTTGGTCCAAGTTAAGACGACTCCTAGCGCCTCTCAAAAGCGGCACCTAGATAAGAAACGCTGATACCGTCCCAGTCCCGCTGGTACCGTTTCAGCACTCCTGCTCGTAACGTACCAGCCTTCTACTTATAAAGTTCCAGCACTCCTGCCGATGCCGTTCCAGTGCTCCTGTCGATACCGTTCCAGCACTCCTGCCGATGCCGTTCCAGCACCCCTGTCGATACCGTTCCAGCGCTCCTGCCGATACCGTTCCAGCGCTCCTGTCGATACCGTTCCAGCACCCCTGCCGATACCGTTCCAGCACTCCTGCCGATACCGTTCCAGCACCCCTGCCGATACCGTTCCAGCGCTCCTGTCGATACCGTTCCAGCACCCCTGCCGATGCCGTTCCAGCACCCCTGAATACCGTTCTAGCACCCTTAGAATACCGTTCTGACACCCCCGCCATTACCGTTCCAGCACCCCTTGGACGACTTGAAAAATCGCGCTCCAGCCCAGTAGGAATAGGGTGTCGGCCGTACCACGGGAGGCTGCTAATCTCTTACTAATCAAATCTAATCGCTGCTTTGCAGTTGGGTTCTAGTAACTGACTATGAGAAGAGATTGCGATCCCTCTGGAGGGCTTGTTTCACGACTGCGGCCGTCGCATCGTCGCCAGTAGCCCATGTCTCCATCAGCACGTTTAGGTAAGCGATGCGGTCGTGCATCAACTTGACCTGTCTCTGATCGTCAGAGGCGGCCTTAATCGCGGCGTCTCGCTCTTGGTCTGCGATACCGAGAATCTGCATAAGGCTAGCTACCTCACGTCGATGATGCGTTGCAGTTGCAGCTAAGCGCTCAAGGTGCAGCTGTTCGAGAGCTTCAATTTCTTCGCCTTGTTCTCTGTGCAGAGCTAGCTGTCGCTGAGTGCTGGCATCCAGCAATGTTTCAGTTTGCGATATAGCTTTTTTGCTCTCGATAAGTAGGAGGAGGAGCACGACAATTAGAATGAGCGAAGCACCTAAAACGAAGAGAAGGCAGCTGTGAATCAGGGTTGGATCGACGGGGGTGCTCAACGTAGATAGACCTCGGTAATCTCAGGGCGGAAGTGGCCCAGTTCCTGTGAGACCACCTCCAAGGCTTGTTTCCGTGGGAGATGACGTTGTAGTGAAGCCATTCGCTCTTGAGCGTACGTGTGCCGTAATCCATGTGCGCCATTTGACCAGCCGAGAGCTTCCTTCGAGGCAGTGCTGACGCTTTTGCTCCAAGGCTGGCCGCCGCCTATTGCATAGAATTGCTGGTAGTTGATGCCGCGATCCGTTACGACCCGTGGTGCCGCCAGCCGGGTCCTCTCTAATCGTTGAGCCAGCGGAATCGGGATACGCACCTCACGAACCAGTCCACCTTTGCCGTGAACGGTGTAGCTGATCGTGGTTTCCCGAATTCCCGTAAATTTCATCGCGTGCGTTGGACGTTCATCCGCTACACGGCGATGAGTTCTTTGGAGGCTCAGCAATTCATGAGCACGGAGACCCGCTGCGTATGCAATCTCTGTCGCGAGCGAGTTGTGAGGAGCTTGCCGAGAGGCGATCAGCGTCATCTGCTCGCGGTTATATGCTCGTGTTTGGTTGGCCAAACGGCGACCCAAAGTCGGGTGCTCTTTCGTGCTAGTACGAGCGGTCGCGCTGCTCTTGATTACTTCTAGAGTCTGGCCTAGCGGCAGTTTTAGGGTGACGTGCTGCATCATGGCCTGGAGAGCCTGACGCTCCATATCCAATGTTTTCTGGCCCACGGTCGTCGCTCTTTGCTGCAGGTAGCTAATAGCGCGATCAGGAGTCATTTCACGAAGGCTGCCTAAGCGATGCTCCTGTAGGTAAGCGGTGATGCGTACCAACCGCTGCTCGTAGTTACGGACAGTGCCCACGGATCGAATGTGGGTGCCCTGGAGCTTTTTCATCACGGATGCAGCTTGCTTTGTAGGCTTGGCAAACTTAGCCACTCAGGCGATTCCGATGTAGCCATCGGTGCACTGTAGAGCGCTGAATCTTGATACCTTTTTCTGCTATCCAGCGTTGCAGTTCAGTGCCATTGCAGCCTGCGGAATCAAGCTGCAACAGCTCGTACTTATAGTTATCCAGCAATGAGCGACGTTGGGCATAGGTTCGGGGTTTTCTCCGAATCCTAGATTCGGCCTTGAGGCGTGCAGTAATGCTCTGCGCATCGAATTCGCTCATGGGATTCTCTCTATCAGGTGTAAGAACTCCTGACCGTTGCCGGTTCAGCGACACACCATCCGTAGATGGTTCGTTGTGTGCCTGTTCGCCCCCCTTAGTATGAGATGCAGGCGGGGACTGTTCACGCCTACTCGGATTCTCCGAGTGAGTTCCTGAGTGTCCGCTCAGGTTCGGCTGCCATTGGGTCTGGCTGACCATGTTGGGTTGTCTTCTCTCCTCAAGTGATTGGCCGTTGATGGTCCCGATATGTAGTCGGCGTTGGGCCGGGCACACACGCGATGACGCAAGTGTGGCCGATGGGCTAATGCCCGCGATGACGCAGGCCGAGCCCCCTGCCACTGTCCCAACCCATGAATCACATGGGTAACGAGACTGCCGGGCAGTGCGGTTTGGTTCGTGATCAGCTTACGAAAATGGGGGAGGGCAAACAACGCAACTGCGCTGCGTTGTATTTGTTGCGCGAAATCAAACCGTTCGATGGGGCCCGCTATGTGGCGCGACGTTTAGGAGCGTTACATAGCGGGCACGGGGCGCGAGCAGAACCAGTAGCAGTAACTACATAGGGTTCGGTAGAACCGCAGCCAGTGGATTCATAGGATCGATACGTATCCTTTATCACTGGAGTGATGTGACGATGAAAATCGCGATTTTCTTGGACTGGGTTCAGATGCGTATGCCATTCCTTACCAGGTGGGCGGGGCGGCTGGGATTGCTCCTAGGCCCCGTTCTTTGCGTTCTACATCTGATCGCCGCATCAATTTTTCCACCATATGGGAAACTCGTACTCGCCCAATATGATGCGGTCCAGCTCACCGGAAGCCTCCTAGCCGCTCCGACTGCGCAGTATTTCATTCTGTTGGGCGCGGTCTTCGGTGTCCTCTGGGTGTTCCTTTGGGCTGTCCGGTGTGGCTTGGCTCTGCGTAGTTGGATCATCTGTCGGCGGGCGGCCTGATGAGCATTGGCACGGCTGAGGATTTCGCCGGATTCAATTGGGTATTCGGGCTGTGGGAAAACGTTGCGTTGACGATCCTGACTGCCACCGAGCCGCTATTTGTCGCATTCAACGAAACCAGCAACGCGCTTATCGTTGCGGTTGGATTTGGATGGATGCTGCTCGTTGCATTGCGCGTGGGGCAAGGAGCTGCGCGAACGGTGTTGTCAGGAATTATGATTTTCCTGGTTGTGGCGTACGGAATGAGACCCGTGACCGTGACTCTTCCAAGCGGAGCAACGGTCCGGCTGGTCGAAGCTCAGGCGGTGCCGCTCAGTTTCGTGATGACGATTCACAAAATCTACAGAGAGGCTTTTGATCAGGTCCTGAGTGATCAAACAGTGGCCGGGACAATCGTCCCTGCGCAGTCCGCGATTGACAACATGGTAGGTCGATCAGCCGAAGTGTTTGCCGGCAGTGATTTGGCCCGGCTGATTAGAGATTACAACGCCAGTTGTGCCCCGGCGCCGGCTGAGCTTGCCGGTCCCGAGCACGCGGCCAAAGTGGAAGCTTTGCAAGCTATCGGGCTGCTCGGCGGTGGTGGCTTGGGGATACCGGATGAAGAAGTCGGCGTGATAGCACAAGCACGCACCGCTATTGGCGGCGCGTGGACATATGTGTTCGGTTCAGCCGAAGAAAATGGAGGTTGGGGAGCTTATCTGTTAGGCGGCGGGGCTGCCCGGACTAGTCTGGGTCAGGTGCTTGACCAGAGAGCTATCCAGTCGCGTCGTGAGGCCGGGATTCGTGCTCTTGAATCTGCCGGGCCGTTCATGGGGGACCGCTATGCACTGCCAACACAAGCGCATTGGGCCGCCAAGCTTGCAGGCGAATCTCAAGCTACGCCGTCTTACTTGTCGATCAGCACAGTGTCAGGTCAGGAGTCGGCTATCGTCGGCGACGATCAAGGAATAATGTTTCGACCCACCAGTTGCATCGAGGCATACAAAATTGCCCAGATGGGCGCTGAGCAGGCGTATCAGGCGTTGCGCGAGTCGGGTGCGGTTATAGCAGGTGGGCAGAGAGTAAGCGCTGAGGTGGGGGCTGTCAGTACAGCGACAGCTTGGCAGAGATTCATGGCTGGTTCTTTGCAGAAAACGGCGGGCCTCTCTCGTGGGGATAGTGAGGTTGCTGGGAGCTTCTTAGCCGCGGCTCAGATGTGGAAGAACTTCAGCGGGTGGCTTGATCTGCAAACGCTGTTACCTGGTTATGTGATCATGTCAGCCTGGTTGTTTTGGATTGTGTTACTCCTCGCGCCGTTCTTCTTGATGCTCGCACCTCTCAGGGGCGGTAGGATGTTGACCAATTGGCTGTCGCTGCTGATGCTGCCGGTCATCTCCGTCATGACCGCACAGATGATCACTGTTGCGGTGTCCCAGACTGTGGCTGCTGTTGCGGTTGCCCAAGCGGGGGCTGCTAGTGGGTGGTCAGGCGTCGGAGCGGACTATGACGGTCTTCGTGGGTTGATGTCAGCTATTGCAGCTGTATCACTGGGCATTTCCACCTGGATCACTTCGAGTATGCTAGGTGTATCGTTGGGGGGGTTGGCTGGTAGCCTGTCCGGCGCTGTGGCAACTGCCAGCGATGTAGGACGCCTAGGTATGAAAGCGGTTGGCTTTGCCATGATGGGCTCCCGAATTGCTAGCATAGCGGGAGCGGCCTCGACTGGGCGCAGGCGTGGCTCTAAAACTCAGTCGGGCAACGAAACCCCTCCATCCATGCCACCGTCAGCCAATCCGGTTGGGCCTAGCTCGATTCCCACATTTCGGCCCGGTAGCCCTGGTGTGAGATCGCTAAACCCACCGAAAGCCGGACGTTAGAGTTCGGGCAAGGGGGGCGGCGCTGACCGCCCTGGTACAGGTGATGACGTCGCTTTTTGCGGGGCTCATCTGTACAAGCCCTCCATTTCCGAAAGAAGCCAACAGATGCATTCGCGGCGCCCTAAAAACTCAATTGGGGGCACCGCTTTTGCGTTGCCGAAGCAGTTGGCCGCACAAGCTCGCAACTGCCGTTCCAGTGACTCGCCTTTGAGGCTCCCCTGAGATGAGTCTCTGATTCTTCGCCCTGCCATTGGCATGGCGTCGCCAGACCCAATCAAGCCTGCGCCACACCAGTGGCTATCCAGCGAAAATCTCCGAAAAACCACTGAGAATCATCGGCGCACCCTCTCGTGCTTTGGGGGACTGTTGATACACCCCGGCTTATCTTTGAGATCCGCCAAGAACTCCTCGATTCCCACTTGGGGTAGTGAGCATTTTTTTCCGGGGCCCGATGACACCATGCCAAGTGGTGTTTTGCTTCCCCCTCTACTGGGAGTGGAGATAAGCATGAAGACTCTTTTGATCACGGTTATATGCGCTGGGGGAGGGTATTGGCTGGGAGCGAATCGCTTAGTACCTCCTTGGCTGGTAATCGGATTGGCAATTTTGGGCGTGGGGTTATGGGCCATTGCCGAGTGGATTGAGCTCCGGGAAGGGAATGACGAGGGCAAACCATGATGTATGCCGATATGAAGGATCTCGCTGTGCTATCTGCAATGTTTCCTTCCTGGAGTTGGAGATTGGCGGTGAGACGACGGGTATTTGTGGCGTCGGAAGGACCGGTCATCCGACTCTACTGGATGCCAGCCCTTTTGAGCCTTGACGAGTTTCGTGCGCAGCTTTTTGTGAGGGAGCTCAACGCCTTAGGCGCGTCTGGTGGCTCAAGACAGGGGGAGTGGTGATAATGGCAAATTGTTATCAAGGAGCGTGCTGTGTGAAAAAATGGAAACTGGTGATGCTGGCCGTGGCATCCGCCTCCCTTGCCGGGTGCTGGCAGAGCGATTACGCCTTTGAGGGGAAATACTTCGCTGCGGAGGGAGAGGAGTGCGCGACCCCTACTAGCGCCTCGGATCGCGAGCAATATCTTCTGGATATCACCAAGCAGGTCCACGATGGTAAAGCCTTGTACTCGGCCAGATTCCCAATCGCTGCGAAGCTGGGAGCTCCTCTCACCAGCGAACAGAGCGTGGCTGCAACAGACGATAATGAGCTGACTTTCCGGTTCACTAAACCTGAGGTCTCCGGAGTGTTTTCAGGAAGCCCGGCAGTGGAAATCGAGCTTACTGTCGTGCCGAACAAGAGCAGGAAAGATCATCTCTGGATGAAAAAAGCAACGTTCACCAGCGTTCGAGACGGGAAGCTCATCGAACGAGATTTCTTAACAACTCTGAGAGCTGCAAGCAAGGTCGGGGAGTCCGGTGCTTGTTTGAGAAAGGATAGCGTCACTCGTTGACGTCTAGAGCGTTGCCAAAATCAGAGAGGGAGCGTCAAGGCGCTCCTTTTTGTTACCAAACTAGACTGGCCGTCATGCTTGCCGAGATCTTAAAAATCTGGGCGGAAAGCTGTTCAGGGCCTAGCTCAAGGCCAGGAGCGGGACCCAGCTCAAATTAAGCCTGCTAGGGCCTACAAAAGGTGGCATGCGGACCGCGAGCGTACGTCAGCGTTTCTGAAATGCTGAGCAGCGGTAGCACCTTGTCGGAGGTATGCTCATCTACTTGTGTATTTCTGTCAGTACCTGACATTGGTCGGGGCAAGCCGTATGCCGAAGCGTATGTGTTTCACTATCTTTTTTTTTGTTCCATAGCCCTTTTTTTCTTGCAGAATGGAGCCGATCGACCGAGAGACAGCCTGCGTGCGAGCTGCTAGATTCTGCTCAAGCAAGGATAATCGGTGAACCCACCGCGAGCATGATGAAGGAGCGCGAAACGTGCAGAATGTGCTGGTGCCTACTCTCAATGACGGCCAGTATGATTTTCTCCGCCTCTTCCAGATCTGGGAGGCAGTCAGCTCTGCCCCTCAAGGAACACGGTTCGACTTCACGTACTGCACGTTCCTACGGCCGAATGCCGTGGCTTTTCTCGGAGGGCTCGCGCGCCTCGCCCAGCATCACAACTATCCGGTGACATTTGCTTGGGAGACCATAGGTGGCGCTGTGATGGCAAACCTTTGTCAGAATGGGTTTGCCAGCAGCTTCGGACACCCATCCCCCGGATGGAATGGAAATTCGATTCCGTTTCGAGAGGACCGGGTTTCGGCAACCGATCCGATACTCGACTATCTCACCGACCTCTGGCTTGGCCGTGGGTGGGTGCAGGTAAGCCCTTTGTTAAAGGATGCGATTGTCGGAAAGGTGTGGGAAATTTACACAAACTCGTTCGAGCATAGTGGGTCTAGCGTGGGTGTGTACTCGTGTGGGCAGTATTACCAAGCTATGAACCAACTCGTGCTCACTGTGGTCGATTTTGGTATGGGGATACCTAACAAAATCCGGGGCTACCTACAAAGTGATCCGCGCGCCGCGAATCTGCTGTCTAGTTCATGTCTTGAGTGGGCATTCCAGAGTGGCAATACCACCAGCCACAAACCTGGGGTCGCGCGGGGGTTGGGACTAGATCTTCTTAAAGAATTTGTTCGGGTTAATCAAGGTTCGTTGGAAATTTACAGCAACAATGCTTACGCCATAGTCGATAGAAACGGTCAGCGTTTCCAGGATATGAACGGTAGTTTCGCAGGCACGGCGGTACTGATTAAGCTGAACTGCGATGAAACGCTCTATCATTTTCGAGGCGAATTTCCAAGTTGAGGAGAAGATGTATGAGATTAGTTATCAGTGAGACAATAGGTACTCGGTGCATAGTCGCTGAAGATGGCCAGAAACTTCATGACGCGGTTGTAGGCCATCTTCGTGACAAGGAGGATGTATTCCTTGATTTTTCTGAGGTAAGGCAATTTGCATCACCTTTTTTCAATTTTTCAATCGGGCAGTTGTTGAATGACGTATCAGAAGAAAATCTACGGAAATTCCTTCATCTAGAAGGGCTGAATGAGACCGGACGTATCGTTGTGGATCGCGTGATTGCGAATGCTTCGAGATATCAAAATAATGAAGATTATCGAAAGATAGTTGATGATATTCTTGAGCAGCAAGCGAGGGGAGAGGACTAAGATGGCTCTTAACTTGAAGGTTAATGCAGATGTTGTTGACATTTCGAGTGATACCCCAAAGCCTCAAGATGTATTTCTTGTCGATACCAATGTTTGGTATTGGATGACTTATTCCCGTGCAAGCACAGCTGGCGCAAAGGTTTATCAGGTACGAAGCTACCCGACCTATACTAATAATGCGCTGGCGGCTAATTCAACTATTTATCAATCTGGTGTCAGTATTGCAGAGCTTTCGCACATTATTGAAAAGTCAGAGCGTGAGATTTTCAATAAAGCTAATCCGCAGGTTAGCACGAAAGAATACCGTCACAACTTCCCTGCGGAGCGAGCTAATGTTTGTTTGGAAATAGATTCCGCCTGCAAGCAAGTGCTTGCTCTCGGGGAGTCAATGAACGTGTCTATCGATTCGAACATGGTAAAATCATCACTTGCTCGTCTAAAGACCTGCTCGGTAGATGGTTACGATCTTTTCATCCTCGAAGCGATGGCTGCAAGCGGAGTTACTCAGGTCATCACTGACGATGGAGATTTTGCTACTGTACCTGGTATCACGGTATTTACGGCAAACCGGACAATTGTTCAGGCAGCCAAAGCACAAGGCAAGCTCATCGTCCGCTAAACCGAGGGTTACCCGGGCTACATTCTGCATGAAACAACCCGCGCGATATCTGATCCCATTTTTTTGCGGTTATAAAAACGGGGGCTCGCTTGTGCGCGGCCCGCTGGAAAGCACTGGTCTATATTTCTTATGCTAACGGATGTGTAAATGGAAGACGCATTGGGCTTGGTCTGGTCCGTACTGAAGACGTCGGTTACATCCGCAGCGATGGTGCTCGCTTTCGCATGGCTATTTCGTACATGGATAGGCGAGAAAATAAAGGCCAGCCTCAAGTATGAATACGATGAGCGAATGGAGCAGCTAAGATCCGAACTAAAATCCCAGGGGGACGCTAGTTTAGCTGTTCTCAGATCCGAGATGGAGCGTCAGGCCGATAAGCTCAAAATCGCTTCAGCCTCATTTTCTGAAGTTCAAAAAGCGACTATCAGTAAAAAGATTGAAGCTGTAGATGCGGTCTGGGGTGGTGTGATTAAGTCTCGTGCGTCATTCCCTAGTGATATCTCTATCACTGATATACTAACCAATGAGGAGCTGCGGGGCTTTTACACCGATTCGCGGATGTATAAATATTCTTCACAAGTGCACTCCATCGATGAGCTAGCATTCTTTAATGTTGGCCTGGAATCTGTGCAGCTAATGCGTCCCCACTTAGGAGAATACATCTGGGCTTTATATGCCACTTACCGATCTATCCTTGGTAGGTCAATTTACTTGGTCAAGCGGGGGCGAAATGAAGAAGATAAGCTCGTATGGTTTGAAGATTTCAATATTCAGCGACTAGTTGAGTCTGCATTCGGTTCTGAGAAATTAGTGGAGTTTCAGAGATTAAATGGTGGCCGGTACCAGTGGCTGCACAACCAATTTGACACTTTGCTGTTCAAAGCGATTGATACACTCCTAACGGGAAAAAGCTTTGGTGATGCAGCGCTTAGACAGGCTCAAGAAATGGAGTGGCAGATATCGGCGGGTAGAGTGATATCTTGATTCACTGATGCTGAAATGGGGGTAAGGTTTGCCAGTCCACTCTGCGCTGAGCCATGGTGTGCTTTCGCGTGCTGCGCAGGAGATTTCTGGTTCACTCATTCGGAGATTACGAAAACGCTTTCCTCGCGCTCAGAGTAGTTGCCAATCATGTACGTGGCCAAGGCACTCGCTATCCGCTCGGACTGTGGGCTAACCATCGCATTAATCAGGTGGACGTAGCGCGTGAATGGCTGGGGGACGTCACCTTATGCGTCCGGCGATTTGCATACGGAGCTGAGTGACTGTGTTGAACGACTGCATCAGCGTGGTGAGGCTCTTTCCCCCGAGTAGGTTCTCTCACCCCATTTCCCAAGGCATCCACGGCTTGAACACTGCGGACCCAAGCTGTGGTGCGGGAGATTTCTATACTTGGCTTTTCGACCGCAACATCAGGTCCCGAATTCGCCTACTGCAGCACTGATGGCCCGTTTCGACTCCTATATCGTCTCTGACGTTATGCCGTGCTCGTTCAGCGAGAAGCTAGGAGTGATCAGAAATGGCTGAGTACCTTAATGAGTATCCTTATTAATTTTGAATCTGTGAAGATGCACATTTTCAAAGGCCTGCATCGCCCGGATTCGATTCCTGTCTCCGGCACCACATCCAGATGGCCCGATGCAGCTTTCCTTGTTTCCGGCCCCTCCAAAAAAGCCCGCCTTGTGCGGGCTTTTTTGTCTCCTTCATTCCCCTCCTGGCCGCTCCAGCTCACGACTACTTTCGAGTTAGCGGTAAGCCGATTTTCACTTCCGGTTGCACGGCTTTCAAGATAATGCTTAGCTGCAGTTCAGCTTTCGCCCAATGTTTTCAGGGTGTTTTGCGAAAATTTTAAAGATAGTTGTTTTCCTGTTTAGAGATAATTTCTAGATGGCCACATTTTTTCATCACGATCTCCAGCTGCTGAACCCGTCCTTCGACTCGCCTCTGGCGTCGCATCGGAGAGTTAGGCGATTGGCAGCTGAAAGTAAGTGACGAGAAACACCGGCTGTTCCACTTCTTCCCCTGCAGTAGCAGGGTTAGTGCGTGCCAGACACTGGTTTCGACCTTCAGGTAGCAATCGGCCAGAAGGAGGCTCCAGCAAGCAGCGATGAAGCCAAGGATGGTCATTGGACTGAGTCGGCAACCATCATAGTGAGGATTCTGAACATGCGTCGCGCCGCTAGCTGCAAAGCCTTATCACCGCAGTAGAGCCAGTGCATAATCGAAAAGTACGTACGGTTACAACGGGCCAGAATGGAGCCACCAAGATCTCCTAACCGAGCGCTATCACCCTCGACGCTATTCCCTCTTTATCAATACAGATTAAGGCCGTGCATACACCGGGGACGCCATGCGGCTCACCAAGTTAGTCCTGAAGTTAGAATGGGGCTAGGTGCTTGCTATAGCCGAATTTCACCCCTGATGCAAAGAACCCCCCGCAGTCGCTTTTTTTTGTACAGCTCTGGCACTCCGGCGCGTACTCATTCTTCCAGTCGCTGATTGATTTGCGGTAATAGGGATGGATGTCCGGATTAACCAAGCACAGCTGATGGTTGTAGACCGAGATATTCATGTCATATTTAGCCAGAATGCCAACCGATTTGCTGAGTGTGTCTTTGTATTCGATTGGGTCGACCCACAGCTCATCGAGATTAGCCCTGGTGAATCCCATCATTTCAAGGCCCATCAGAGCCACATGATCAACAAATAGCAAATTGCGAGCAATAAACTCACACAGTTCAGGCAGGCGCTGCACTGATAGCTTATGAATGACGACTCGGATCTCAACCTTCTGGCCCAAGCGCTTCAGATTGAGTATTCCCTGAATGGTTTCATCGAATGCGCCTTGGGCCTGGACAATGTAGTCATGCAGCGTCGGATCGTCTGAATAAATAGGAATTCCTATCATCGCGTCGGGCAATTTAATTTCCGCATACTTGTCAGTGAACGCTGGGTCTTTGAAGCTACGTCCATTCGATAGAATGTGAATTGTGGTCCTTGGCAGATAACTTTTTGTCAGGCTAATAATCTTAAGGAAACGTTCCCGGTTGGTCGTCGGCTCGCCCCCAGTAAACCCCAACTCGCGGGTATCTTTGGGGATTAGTGGAATCAAACTCTCGACTTCGTCAAGTATCCACGAGTCATCAGCGACTTTAGGTGGTTGCGAACACATAAGGCAGTAATGATTGCATTGCTCGGTGATCAGGATGCTGTTGTGCGGCGACGATGCCCGAAACAGCACGCGTATACGTTGGCGATCTGCTGAAAGCCGGACAACGTCGTTATCCCCGATGTAGCTGTAGTCATTCGGCAGGACAGAGTAATCAGCGTCTGAAGGCAGCATATCAACCAACTGCCGATGCTTTTCAAGCAGAAGATAGTGTGCGAATCCTTGGGGGATCTGGTGATCGGAAACCAGATAGGCCATTTGCCGTCGCAAGACTTCAGGTAGATTTCTGCTGGTAGAAACCTTGACCAAGGTGAGGTCCTTGTGAACATCCACCGCATGGATCCGGATAATTTTTCCGCCGAGTTTTAGCATCGATTGGCCCAACCCATAAAAATCCGTTTCGTGTGGTCATCGCTTTTCATCAACTCAATGAGATGCTTGAAAATCGCCATATTTCGCTTGCAGAATGAAGATTCAGGTTTTCTTGCCACTACGTCTTTGTGGATGGCGTGATGGTAAACGGGCTCAGCGCCACAATAAGGTTCAAATGCACAGTCAGAGCACATTGGCACGCTTAAGGTGAACGAATTTTCCAGTGCGTCCAAAAGCTGATCAGAGAGGATGACCTCCTCATATGAATGCTCAAGAATGTTACCCAGCCGGAACGTATGGTCACCCATTTCAGCAAGCATACGGCTTTCATCCGAGGCATAGACCGATCCGTCGTAGTTGAATACGATGGCTGCGATACCGGCACCGGCAGGGTTCATTAAATCAACAAACCCTGGGTCTCCGGATGTCAGCATTTTTGTCAGCACGAGCGCGGAATACTGCTCAACAAATCGTATGCCAGACTTGTTCAGCTCAATGATGTACTCAAGCCCTTCCTTGAAAAATTCCAGCCAGCGCTCGGTGTCATACGACATGAATTTCTTGGTCTTGATTGCAAAGCCGTAAGGGGAGAGCGTGCGGAGGAAGATGCCATCAAAGCCCAAGCGCAAGTATTCATCAATGATGTCGCGTGCTCGTGGCAGGCTTTTCTCCGTGGTTGTCATCAGGGCTGACACTTGGTCATAACCGAGGACTGCACGGGCTTTCTTCAAGCCTTCCTCGAAACGCTGGTGACTATCTCGGCCTGGCCGTGGGCGATTCGCATTATGCAGATCCATTGGCCCATCGAGCGAAGATGAAAGCACGATGTTGTGCTGCTTACAGAAATCGAGTATGTCTTCGTTCAGGAGCGACAGCGTGGTCGCAATGACGAATTGCAGGTCACGGCCTTCCTGTAGATTGCGCTTCTTTGCCTCAATAACGACGTACTTCACCATCTCGAAATTGAGCAGTGGCTCGCCACCCTGAAATTCGATTTTTATAGCTGGATTCGGAGACCTAAAAACAAAATCTAACGACTTGTCTGCCATCTCCGTGGTCATATCGAATTCGCCTTTGCTCTCTGACTGCCTCGATACCTGGCAATACGGGCAGCTATGGTCGCAGCGGAGAGTCACTACAAAGATATGCAAATTGGTGAACTGAGCCAATCTTGACAATCGTGTACGGATCTTCAGAGCGAGAAGCTGAAGCGGTGCCTGCTCATTGGGAAAACGAATAAACTGCTTGGACCGGAGCGTAGGGATGAGCCCTGATGAGAGCGGAAGCGTCCTGCTTATGATCGGCTCAAGCATCGGCACCGGTATGACGTGAAATTCACCTGCCATATTGGTGATGACGTACTCGTCGTCATTCAGGCGGTCAAACTTGAAGGGCAGCAACTCGTAGGGATGTTGCTGCGCGTAGAACTCTAGTTTTTGAAATTTACTCACTAGTGAGCCCAGTTTTTGAAAAAGCCAGTCCGAGAATCAGATTCTTGATCGGCAGCGTTTCGATTGCTAGTCGGTGGCGTAGCTGATAATCAAGTGCATCCTTTTTGAACTCTTGGACGGCATGCAGAAAAGACTGCTCGTCGACGTCGATATTCGATGACAAAGCGCAGATCAACTGCCCCCCATCGGAGACGATATCAACCGTCAGGGCATTGATCGATCGATAAGCAGCTTTCTGTAGAACCTGTGCGTCATAAAGCCGCTCATCAAAGACGAGGGTATCCGAGAGTGACATTAGGAGCCTGAATAGTGGGAGCGATGGGAACTGTGCGAAGCGTGGGAGCTATGAGAGCTGTGGTAAGCCATCATTTGACCCTGGTCTCCACGCTTCAGAACAAAAGCGAATTGATCATTGCCACTGCGAACCGAAAGGTCCTCACTTTGAGCTTCCGCTTGGAATGTGTTTGTGGTGTCGGTGCTAGGTTCGATAACCTCGTGGGTAGCAACGGCTGAAGCTTGTTCACCAGCTATTGCCGCTGCCAGGCTTGCCATCGATACCAAAAAGGAGCGTTTTTTCATCACGGGTTTCCCTATTTTTTTTGGGGTTTTGGTGAGTTTCCTTGATGCTTTTCCGTGATGTCAATATGAAATCGACTGATGGCCTTTTACTCGTAATCAAAGCGACAGACGACACGTCTCGGACCATGTACGGTTGTAGGGCTAGAGGCAAAGTGCTTCCTGCTCTGATTCTTTTCCTACAATAAATGAGGCCTTAGCTCAAGGCTCAAAAACTTGCACAACCAGAGCCAGAGGGATAAATTGCCCAGGTCGTCGAAGCATCGGCGACGCGACCTTGGCCGGTCGGAATCGAAAGGCGCAGCAGCGCCAAGTCTTCATCGCAGGCGCTTTTTTTGTGCCCGCGATGTTGCGTTATGGCGGTGGTGCGCGGGACACCTTCGGGTGTGCCGGGCTCCTTTCGTCCCGGTCGGCCAACCCGCGTACTGCTGCCACCCCAACTTGCTTGGCCGCGAGCGGTGGCAGTTCCACAACGAAAGGAACTCATGCATGACCATCAGAAATCCGTTCAAGATCCTCGCATTCGTTCTCCGCCGCCGCACCCCTCCGGCGCCTCCCAAACCCCACCGTTTCTACCCCATCTGCAACCAGTCGCACCCAACCCCCAAGCAGGTGCCCCATGACTGACCACGAACGCTTATCCACCCTCCAAAGCTACGCCTGGACACTCGAACTGCTCGGTGAAGCCCTGGTCCAGCACGATGAAGTGCTCGAGTGCGAACACAACCCGCACCTGAGCTTCCGCAACACCGCCGGCATCCACCAGGCGATTAGGATCATCAGCCGACTGGCCAGCGAGCAGTGTGGAAAAGTGAGCTTGTTGCAGGACGAAGAGGGGGAGGGAGAGTAGGGCCGATTGGGTAACCGGCAACCGGCGCAATGCGGATGCGGGCCTTACACAGCCCCTTCGTTTTGCGCCCTTTCCAGGTTGTTCACCAGCAACCACCACAGATGCTCAGCGGCGGGATGCAGCCGGCGATCCGAGCTTCGCAAGATGTGGCACTGCGAGCCCCTCGCGATCGGGTGATCCAGTGGTATCGCCGAAAGCGAATTCCCGCCCTGTTGCCCAAGCGCTTGAGCGGTCATGAAACCCACCCCCAGCCCTGCTTGGCATAAAGCGATCGCGACCGACTGCTGGTTACAGCGATAGGCAGGGGTAAACACCACGTTCTCCGACTCGAACATCTTGTTGATGTAGCGCTGTATGCCGTAGCTGTTGGTCAGCGCGATAAGCCTGTGCTGCGCCAGCGCTTTGATGGGAATGCTGGTGAAGTCGTTCAAGGGATGGTCGTTGGGAACGATGGCGCAGATGGGGCCTCGGGTGAAACTGCGACGTTGCAGCGAAACGTTTTCGATAGGCCCGAAAGACAAGGCCATATCGACTTCCCCGCGCACCAGCATCATCAGCGTCGCACTCATGTCGCCTGAACTGATGTCGACGAAAACATCCGGGTAGACCTTGGAAAACTCACGCAACTCGTTGGCCACAAAGTTTGCAACCATGCCTGGCCCAATCCGCAGGTTCACCGTCCCGCCCTTCATGTAGCGAAGGTCATTCAAGTGCCTGCTCAGCAGTTCGCGGCGTTCCTGGGTTTCCGCATAGTGATCCGAAAGCAGCTTGCCGGCCTCGGTCAACACCACGTTTCGTCCACGGCGCTCAAGCAGCGGTAGATGCAAGCTGCGTTCGAGCAGCGCCACCTGGCGGCTGATCACGGAAGGATTGACGTTCAGGACATCGGCTGCCTTGCGGATACCTCCGTGAAGCCCGACTTCGTGGAGATAGCCCAGACGCTTTTCCTGCAGTTCATTGTCCATTTTCGTGACCTACGGCGGCAGCTAACTGTTGACCTGAGGGCAACAATCTAGTGGTGTGCCTCGTATTTTTCAAGCCAGGATGCCCTCCCATACTGGGGCTTCATCAAGCGCATCACAGGCCAAGACATGAGTAGCGTGCAAGCGTACCTTCAGGAGCATTCCGACAGCCTTTTCGCCGATTTGAGGCTGCTGGTCAGTGCGGAATCACCTTCTACAGATAAACGTGCGGTCGATGCCTGCGGGGAGGTGCTTCGGGAAATCATGGCGCAGCGTCTTGGCGCTAGCGTCGAAGTCGTTCCTCGTGAAGCGTACGGTAACCATCTCGTTTTCACGGTCGGTAAAGGCTCGAAGCGCACGGCTATCCTCGGGCACTTCGACACAGTCTGGGATATCGGGCGCCTGCCCATGAAAATCGAGGACGGCAAGTTTTACGGCCCGGGTGTATTGGACATGAAGGCCGGACTTGTTCAGGCCATTTGGGCGACCAAGGCCCTCATTGATCTTGGATTGCTCAATGACCGGGAGATCCGTTTCTTGTGCTCCAGCGATGAAGAACTCGGTAGCCCGAGTTCTCGCGAGTGGATCGAAAGCGAAGCGGTGCAGTGTGAGCAGGTGCTTGTCGTCGAACCGGCTACCTCGCATACCAACGCGCTCAAGATCGAGCGCAAAGGAACCGGGCGTTTCGACATCAAGATCAAGGGCCGTGCGGCCCACGCCGGCAACAACCCGGAGGACGGGGTCAGTGCCGTGCACGAGATGGCCGAGCAGATCCTGTTCCTGCATGGCCTGAACGCTCCAGAGTTGGGGACCACCCTGAACGTGGGGATCGCCAAGGGTGGTCAGCGAACCAACGTCGTTGCCGACAGTGCCGAATTGAGTGTCGATTTGCGCGTCAGCAGTGTGTCGGAGGCAAGGCGTATCGAAGGGTTGGTCAATGCAATGAAGCCCTGCCTGGCGGGGGCGCAGGTTTCTGTAACGGGTGGCCTGGTGCGCCCGCCGCTTGAATATACGCCTGCAAACCAAGCGCTATTCGCGGTTGCCCAGGAAGCAGCAACCGCGCTGGGTATTCAGATCGAAGGTGCCTCGGTGGGCGGGGGAAGTGATGGAAACTTCACGTCCGCAGTCGGCGTGCCCACGTTGGATGGGCTTGGCGCTACGGGTGTCGGGCCACATGCCATTCATGAACACATCATTATCTCGGACTTGCCAGTACGCGCTGCACTTCTGGCCGAGCTCATTCAGAGACTTTGAATCTACCGAGAACATTTAGAGTAATGGCTATGATAAATACAAAATCGGCCCTTGAGGCGGCGAGCGACGCCTCGAAAAGCGCAAAGCAAGAAACCAAGAGCCCCTATGTTTTTCTGTTCGTCGTCCTGGTCTTCGCCGCTATTGCGACCTGGATAATTCCGGCTGGGTCTTTTGACCGTGAAATGCGCGATGGCATTTCATTCGTGATTTCGGGAAGCCTTCATCCGGTCGCCCAGAACGGCGCTCTGCCCCTGGAAGTTTTTACAGCGATAGCCACAGGCTTGCAGAAGTCGGCACCGATCATTTTCCTGATCCTGTTCACGGGCGGTGCGTTGGCAGTACTGGAGCGCACCGGGGCCATTCATCAAGCGTTGAATGGCATCGCCAACAGCACCCGGCTCAATGACTTCTTGATCGTTGCCATGTTCGGTCTGATTTTTGGGGCACTCGGCACGACGGGCGTTGTGGTCAATGCGGTGGTCGCATTCGTTCCGATTGGCCTGCTGGTGGCCAAGTCCCTGGGTTTGAACCCTATCTTCGGGGTGTCGCTGGTCTACCTGACGTGTGCCTCGGGTTTCAACGTGGCGCTTACCAACCCGGTCACCACCGGGCTTACCCAGCGACTTGCACACCTTCCGCTGTTTTCCGGCTTTGGGCTGCGCGGGATCACGTCGGCGCTGTTCATTCTCGCGTGCATTGTTTTCCTGACGCTGTATGTGCGTGCTTGCCGCAAGAACGGAGAACGGCGGCCTGAAGTTTCCGAGGTAACCGGGCAGGGGGAAAAGGCGACAGCCCGTCACTGGGTGATTCTGGCCTTCGCCTCGCTTTGCCTGGGGGCTTTCATCTACGGTGCCATGACCCTGAAATGGGGTGAAGTCGAAATGACGGCGATGTTTGTCTTCATGGCGATGGTGGCGGGGATGATTGGCAGGCTTTCGGCGTCCGACATTGCCAACAGTTTTCTGGGTGGATGCTCTCGGATCGTATCAGGGGCGCTGATCGTCGGCATGGCACGTGCCATCTCGATCGTCCTTGAAAACGGCCACATCCTTGACCCCATTGTCGGCTTCCTGGCTGATGTATTAGCCCCGCTGCATCCTGCGATGGCAGCGCTCGGCATGTATGTCAGTGCGGCGCTGATGCACTTTGCGATTTCTTCCGGGTCGGGCGAGTCGGCGTTGCTTATTCCTATCTATGTGCCTATCGGCGACATGATCGGGTTGACGCGGCAAGTGGTGGTACATGCGGTGTTGTTTGGTGAGGGGATCGTCAACTGTATCAATCCAACATCCGGCGTGCTGATGGGCGTGTTGGCTGTGGCAGGCATTCCGTTTGGCAAGTGGGTGAAGTTTGTAGCGCCGTTGATTGCTGTGTGGATGGTGATTTGCGTGGTCGTTTTGATTGTTGGTGTGGAAATAAAGTGGGGGCCGTTCTAACAGGCATTCACGTCTGTAGAGGCTGTAGAGGAACCTGTGGGAGCCGGCTTGCCCCGCGAAACAGGCAGCGCGGAGCATGGCACCGGCTTCGCCGGTGTTCGCGGGACAAGCCCGCTCCCACAGGATTTGCGCCAGCTTTTAGAAATTGAGCAAGACAGTTGCTCCCACAGGTAACCATAGCTTTCAAAATTTGGGGTGTAGCATCAGTCGCGTAGCAGGGCTGGGATGGCTCTTACGTAAACCAGCTCACTCACCAACTCCACCAACGTCTGGGTAATCACTGCCGCCGCCGCCAACCCGCGCAATTCCTCCGGCAGCGCCAACGCCAACGGCAACACCACCAGTGAATTGCGCGTCGAGGCGCTGAAGGTCACCGAGCGCGCCTCGGCCACCGGCAACCGCAGCACCCGCGCGGCGACGAAGCCAAGCACTGGTGCCAGCAGCATGAAGCCGATGTACACCGGAATCACCGGCAGCAACCGGTCGAAATCGCGCCACACCACGGCAATCTGCGAGCCGATCACCGCCACCAGCACCAATGCCATCGCCGGCACCGGCATCCACGCCCAGCCGTCGTTCCAGGCCGATACCGCACGCGAACGACGAGCCCCGGCGCTGGTGAGCACGGCAAGGACCATCGGCAACACGATCAGCAACGCAAACGCTTCCACGAATGGCGCGATGGCAATCGTCACCTCGCTGCCATCACCCAGCATCACCGCCAGGTACACCGGTAACAGCACCAGTTGCACCAACAGCAGTACGGGCGTTGCGGCGAGGGTCAGGCGCGAGTCGCCTTTGCCGATGTGGGTGAACACCACCACGTAGTCGATACACGGCGTCAGCAACACCAGCAGGGCGCCGATGAGGATCGCGGGGTGTTCGACCAGGCCACGGGTGATGGCCCATACCAGCAATGGCACCAGGATGAAGTTGGCGAGCAGCAGGGCGGTCATGAAGCGGCGGTTGCCCAGGCCTTGGCGCAGGTCGAGGAAAGGGATCTGCAGGAACATCGCGTACATCAGCACGGCAATGGCGGGGGTGACCAAAGCTTCGAGGTGATGCGCGGCGCCGGGGGCCAGCAGGCCGAAGGCGACGGCGGCGATCACCACGGCGAAGTAGATCGGGATCTGCTGGGTTTCGAGTTGCTCTCTGGTCAAAGCGGGGCCTGTACGCGGTGGACTGAAGCGGCACAGGGTAATACGCGAGGGCGGGCTGTAGAACAAAAAAGCCCGGCACTAAGGCCGGGCTTTTTCACATCAGGCGTTTGCCGATCAGTTGCCGTAAACCGGCAGCTTCTTGCAGATGGCCTTGACCTTCTCACGCACGGCGTCGATCACCGCTTCGTTGTTCAGGTCGGCGAGGATGTCGCAGATCCAGCCAGCCAGTTCCTGGCACTCGGCTTCCTTGAAGCCACGGGTGGTGACGGCTGGGGTGCCGAAACGCAGGCCCGAGGTCACGAACGGCGAACGTGGGTCGTTCGGCACCGAGTTCTTGTTGACGGTGATGAAGGCTTTGCCCAGCGCGGCGTCGGCGTCCTTACCGGAGATTTCCTGCTTGATCAGCGACAGCAGGAACAGGTGGTTCTGGGTGCCGCCGGAAACGACGTCGAAACCACGCTCGATGAACACGCTGGCCATGGCCTGGGCGTTCTTCACCACTTGCTGCTGGTAGGCCTTGAACTCAGGCTGCAGGGCTTCTTTGAAGCAGATGGCCTTGGCGGCGATCACGTGCTCCAGCGGGCCGCCCTGGGCGCCTGGGAAGACGGCGGAGTTCAGCTTCTTCTCGATGTCGGCGTTGGCACGGGCCAGGATCAGGCCGCCACGTGGACCGCGCAGGGTCTTGTGGGTGGTGGTGGTGACCACGTCGGCGAACGGCACCGGGTTCGGGTACACGCCTGCGGCAACCAGGCCAGCGACGTGGGCCATGTCGACGAACAGGTAGGCACCGACCTTGTCGGCGATGGCGCGGAAGCGTGGGAAGTCCAGCACTTGCGAGTAGGCCGAGAAGCCGGCAACGATCATCTTCGGCTTGTGCTCGACAGCCAGGCGCTCGACTTCGTCGTAGTCGATCAGGCCGTTGGCGTCGATGCCGTACTGGATGGCGTTGTACAGCTTGCCCGAGGAGCTGACGGAAGCACCGTGGGTCAGGTGGCCACCGTGGGCCAGGCTCATGCCCAGGATGGTGTCACCGGCCGACAGCAGGGCCAGGTAGACGGCGGCGTTGGCCTGGGAGCCGGCGTGCGGCTGGACGTTGGCGTAGTCGGCGCCGAACAGTTCCTTGGCGCGGTCGATGGCCAGTTGCTCGACCACGTCGACGTACTCGCAACCACCGTAGTAACGCTTGCCTGGGTAGCCTTCGGCGTACTTGTTGGTCAGCACCGAGCCCTGGGCTTCCATGACGGCTGGGCTGGTGTAGTTTTCCGAAGCGATCAGCTCGATATGCTCTTCCTGGCGCAGAGCTTCTTGCTGCATGGCTTCGAAGAGCTCGGCGTCGTACTTGGCAATGGTCAAATCACGGCTGAACATAACGGTCCTCAAGGATCGGGCGGGATTGGGGGGGCATTCTAACCGATTGATTCGCGCCTGGCATATGAACTGGCATCAAGTCGCGGACCAATGGGCTTCATGTTGCATCCCGCGCCGTTTCTGGGCTGGCGTGGGGGCGCGAGTTGACTTTGGGGTCCGGTTTTGGGGGCGCTTTGCACCCCAATCGCCGGCAAGCCGGCTCCCACAAAGTACAAGGCACCACCTCACCCCCTGTGGGAGCCGGCTTGCCGGCGATGAGGCCGGTGCAGACCCCCTCAATGGAACATGAACAGCGTCTCGTTGGAGAACTGCGCCTCGAACTGGTTCGCCGGCATCGGCCGTCCGAACAGATACCCCTGCACCTCGTCACAACCATGCTCGCGCAGGAACTCCAGTTGCTCATGGGTTTCCACCCCCTCGGCGATCACCGCCAGGTTGAGGCTGTGGGCCATGGCGATGATCGCCCGGGCAATCTGCGCGTCCTGCTCGCCTTCGGGCAGGCCGTCGACGAAGGTGCGGTCGATCTTCAGCACATCGATGGGGAACTGCTTGAGGTAGTTGAGCGACGAGTAGCCCGTGCCGAAGTCGTCGACCGCAATGCTCAGCCCCAGCACTTTCAGGCCGTCGAGTATCTGCATCGCTTCGTAGACGTCGCGCATCAGGATACTTTCGGTCAGCTCCAGTTCCAGGCACGCCGGCGGCAGCCCGGTTTCCTCGAGGATCCTGGCGATGCGGTTGCCCAGCTGGCCGTCGGAGAACTGCCGCGCCGAGATGTTCACCGACACCTTCGGCACGCGCACCTTGGCCTTGTGCCAGGCCTTGAGCTGGCGGCTGGCCTCGCGCAGTACCCAGTCGCCGACGTCCACCACCAGGCCCAATTCCTCGATCACCGGGATGAAGTCGCCCGGCGGCACCAGGCCGCGGGTCGGGTGGCGCCAGCGCAGCAGCGCCTCGGCACCGGTCAGGCGCTTGCCGTCACCGCTGAACTGCGGCTGGTAGTAGAGGATGAACTCGTTCTGCTCCAGGGCGTGGCGCAGGTCGCTTTCCAGCTCAAGGCGCTCCAGGGCGCTGGCGTTCATTTCGGCCTGGTAGAACTGGAAGTTGTTCTTGCCGCGCTCCTTGGCGTGGTACATGGCCGTGTCGGCGTTTTTCATCAGCTGGCTCAGCTCGCTGCCGTCCTGCGGGCTGAGGGCGATGCCGATACTGGCCGTGACGAAGAACTCGCGGTTTTCCAGCACGAACGGCCGCACCAGGCTGGCGAGGATGTTCTCGGCCACATGGATGGCGCGGTTGAGCGCCATCTCGCGGGTGGCGCGCGGTTGCAGCAGCAGGGTGAACTCGTCGCCGCCCATGCGTGCCACGGTGTCGTCATCGTCGACGCAGGCCAGCAGGCGCAGGGCCATGTCCTTGAGCATGCGATCGCCTGCGGCGTGGCCCAGGGAGTCGTTGATCGGCTTGAAGCGGTCGAGGTCGAGGAACATCAGTACCACCCACGACTTCTGCCGCTCGGCCTGCTGCAGCGCTGTGTGCAAACGGTCCTGGAACAGCGTGCGGTTGGGCAGGTGGGTGAGGGCGTCGTAGTAGGCCAGGCGGTGGATGCGCTGTTCGCTAGCCTTGCGCTCGCTGATGTCGGTGAAGAAGCACACGTAGCTGGCCAGGTCGCCCTCGTCGTCCAGCACCGCGGTAATGCCGACCCAGGCCGGGTAGTGGTCGCCGTCGCGGCGCTTGAGCCACACTTCGCCTTCCCAGCTGCCCCGCAGGTGCAGCTGCTTGAGCACATAGCGCAGATGGCTTTCCTGCTGCTCGTCGACCGTGAGCATGCCGGGCAACTGGTCCAGCACGTCGCTCACCGCATAGCCGCTGACGCGGCTGAAGGCTTCGTTGGCCTGCACGATGTAGCCGGCCGGGTCGGTGATGAGGATCGCCGAGGTGGAGTGCTCGAACACCGTCGCGGCCATGCGCAGGTCTTTTTCCGCACGGCGCTGCTGGCTGATGTCGCGGCCCACGCCGAGCACGCCCTCGAAGCGTTCGTTATCGTCCCATACCAGCACCAGGCGCAGCTCGATGGGGATCTTGCGGCCGTCGGCGCGCAGGCAGTCGAACAGGAACAGCTGGGTTGGCAGATGCTGGCGCAGTTGCGCCAGTTGTTCGCGGTCGCCCATGGCCCGGCTGACCCGCTCCATCAGGCTGTAGATGCCGGTGAGCTGGGCGGGGTTGGCGACGATCGATTGCCAGCCGTTGTCGAAGATCCACTCGGCCGGGTAGCCCAGCACCGCTTTCACCGAGGGGCTTACATAGTTGAGCTGCAGCCGGCTGTCGGTGGAGAAGATCACGTCGCTGATGCTTTCGGCGAGCATGCGGTAGCGCTGCTCGCTGTCGCGCAGCGACTGGCTGGCTTCGATCTGCACGGTGACGTCCTTGCCCACGCCGATGATGCGGGTGACCTGGCCGTCGCTGTCGCGGGTAAGCACTTGTTCGCGAATGTCGTAGCAGCGCCAGCCGCCGTCGCGGTGGCGGAAGCGCAGTTGGGTATGCAGCGCCTGGCTGTGGCCGTTGCCGCGCTGCTGCTGGCGCAGGGCCTGGTAGTTGGCGGCGTCCTCGGGGTGCAGCAGCAGCTCCCAGAAGCGCTCGCCCATCTGCGTCAGCTCGGTGCGGTCGTAGCCCAGGGTCTGGCCGAGGTGGCGGTTGGCGAAGATCATCCGCTGGCTGAGCACGTCCTGCACGTACAGCTGGTCGGGGACGGTGCGCACCACGTCCGACCAGAAGCTTTCGCGCTCCAGCAGCGACAGCTCCACCTGCTTGCGGCTGGTGATGTCGCTGATGCTGAGGATCACCGCCTGGTAGTCACGGCGCTGCTGCGGCAGGCGCGCCATCAGCCACAGGTGCAGCTCGCCACCCAGCGGCGCCGGCAGGCGCACCTCCAGTTCAAGCAACGGGCGCTGTTCGATCAGCGCGTCGATCAGTTGCATGCCGATGCTGTCGCGGCCATCGCCGCTGCCATCGATCAGCCGTTGCCAGGCGCCTTCGTGGCACTCGACGTTGAGCAGCTGGCGCGCCACCTGGTTGATTTCGGTGATCTTCAGCTCGTGCAGCAACGTGCGCCGCAGGTTGCTGTCCAGGGCCAGGCTCTGCTTGAGCGCCGCGCGGTTGCGCAGGTGGTAGCGGTCGAGCTGCCCGGGCAGGCTGGCCAGGTCGAGCACGCACAGGGCCACGCCGGTGCCCTCGAAGATTTCCTGATAGCGCCGGCGGTCTTCCTGCAGCGCGCGCTGGCGGCGGCGCATCTTGAACAGCGCCAACACCGGCAGCAGGGCGCAGAACAACGCCAGCAGGCACTTGCCGAGCAACGCCGGCAGCAGCTTTTCGCGGGCCAGGGCGGCGTCGTACAGGCCGCGAAGCTGCCAGGTGCTGTTGTCGATGAAGGCCAGCATCACGCTTTGCAGGGGCTCGTCGCTGGTCGCTGCCGGGCCATGGCGTTCCAGCACTTCGCCGCTGCGGCTGTTTTCCAGCAACCACAGCGGGTGGCCGGGGCCGTCCAGGTGCACGGTCAGGGTGCGGTAATAGTCGCTGGACAGGCGCAGCAGCCAGTAGCCGCGGTCCTGTTCGCTGGCCTGGCGCAGCAACAGGTAGAGGGTGCGGTTGTCTGGCGAGTTGGTGAAGAAGAACGAACGGCCCTGGTTCAGCATCAACAGCTCGTCAATCAGCTGGCGGTCGGGGCTGCCGGCCAGGCTGTCGCTGCTCAGTTGTCCGCTGTGCTCGATCCAGGCCACGTCGCGCAGGCTGGGCAGGCGTTCGCGCAGGGTGGCCAGCAGGCTGGGCAGGGCTGCCGGTGTCGGCGCCTTGACGTAGGGCTGCACCACATTCAGCGCCTGCTGGGCCTGCAGCGCCATGTTCAGGCTCAGGTGGTCGGCAAGTTCCGCGCTCGCCTCCAGGTTCTGCTGGCGCTGGTCGGCCTGTGTATGGCGAAACTGGGCGAACAGTTGCCACAGCAGCAGGCCCAGCAGGACCAACGCGAGCAGGGCCAACGCACCCTTGATCGAACCGCGCAGGGACGCGACCGGGGCCGAGGTAGCAGGGCACAGCGACGACGGATGATTGAGATTGGTCAAACGTTGGTCCTGCGATTGGGCTGGCGATGGCAGGTTTTGTTATGCACGGCGTGTGCCGGCCAATACGAAGGCCGGGACCGTGGTGGCGCACTATAAGCCGGGCACCCGAAACGAACCAGTATTATGGCAAAGTGCCAGTTCGCTTGTCTGCTGCCGACGGTCGTGCTCGCGGGCGGTGGGTTCGGCAAGACCCTGCTTCCTGTGCGAGAATGCCGGCCGCTTCAATGACAACGCTTCGGAGATGTTCGGTTTTGGTTACTCACTTTTCCACCAATGGCCTCGATTCCGCCTGTGGGCGCAGCAGTCAGACCCTTGTCAGCACTGCCGTGACCGAGGACGTATCGTGCAAGTCGTGCCAGCGCTCGCTGGTCAAGCCTGAGGCGGCAGCTGCCGCGAAGAACAAGACGCCATCGCTGGCCGAACTGCGCAAGACCGCCAAGGCGGCGGCAGAGCCGGCTGCGGTTGCAGCCGTGGCCAAGCCTGCGGCCAAGGTCGCCAGCGCACCGGCTGCCAAGCCGGCCAAGGCCGTTGAGCAGCCTGCCCGCAGTGGCGGCTTCAGCGTGAAGGCCGCCTATGCCGCGCGCCTGGCCGAGCAGGGCGACCGTTGCCGGTTGCCGCGGGGCAAGGCCAAGCAGCGCCACGTCTGAGCCTTCTCTAGCATCTGCGCCGGCCTCTTCGCGGGGCAAGCCCGCTCCCACAAAAGGCCCGCTAGCTCCAGGCCTGCGGTGAACATGTGGGAGCGGGCTTGTCCCGCGAATGGGCCGCACAGCGGCCCCCATCCCCCCACCATCCGACCACCCTGTGAAACGCCGCGCGTTGGCGTAGAATGGGCGTCTTTGTTCATTCACACCCCGTAAACACATCGCCCTGGCCTTTTGCCGGGGCGATCGTCGATGTCTTTATCTATCTATTTAGAGGGCTTGGTTTTGGCTCAATACGTCTACACCATGCATCGGCTGAGCAAAGTCGTGCCGCCGAAGCGGGAAATTCTCAAGAACATTTCCCTGTCGTTCTTCCCTGGCGCCAAGATCGGCGTGCTCGGCCTGAACGGCGCGGGTAAGTCGACCCTGCTGCGGATCATGGCGGGCGTCGACAAGGAATTCGACGGCGAAGCCCGTCCGATGCCCGACATCAACGTTGGCTACCTGCCCCAGGAGCCGCAGCTGGACCCGAACAAGACCGTGCGTGAAGTGGTCGAGGAAGCGGTCAGCGTGATCAAGGACGCCCAGGCTCGCCTGGACGAGGTCTACGCGGCCTACGCCGAACCGGATGCCGACTTCGACAAGCTGGCTGCCGAGCAGGCCAAGCTCGAATCCATCCTGCAGGCGGCCGACGGCCACAACCTGGAGCGTCAGCTGGACGTCGCCGCCGACGCCCTGCGCCTGCCCGCCTGGGATGCCCGCATCGAACACCTGTCCGGTGGCGAGAAGCGCCGTGTGGCGCTGTGCCGCCTGCTGCTGTCGGCCCCCGACATGCTGCTGCTCGACGAACCGACCAACCACCTGGACGCCGACTCGGTAGCCTGGCTTGAGCGCTTCCTGCACGACTTCCCGGGCACCGTGGTGGCGATCACCCACGACCGTTACTTCCTCGACAACGTCGCCGGCTGGATCCTCGAACTGGACCGCGGCGCCGGCATCCCGTACGAAGGCAACTACTCGGGCTGGCTGGAAGCCAAGTCGGACCGTCTGGCGCAGGAATCCAAGCAGCAGAGCGCCCACGAGAAGGCCATGAAAGAGGAACTGGAGTGGGTGCGCAAAGGCGCCAAGGCCCGCCAGTCCAAATCCAAGGCCCGTCTGCAGCGCTTCGAAGAAATGCAATCGCAGGAATTCCAGAAGCGCAGCGAAACCAACGAGATCTACATCCCGGCCGGTCCGCGCCTGGGCGACAAGGTCATCGAATTCAAGAACGTCAGCAAGGGCTATGGCGATCGCGTGCTGATCGACAACCTGTCGTTCGCCATGCCTAAAGGCGCGATCGTCGGCGTGATCGGTGGTAACGGTGCCGGTAAGTCGACCCTGTTCCGCATGCTGATGGGCAAGGAACAACCGGATTCGGGCAGCATCGAGATCGGTGAAACCGTGCAGCTGGCCTGCGTGGACCAGAGCCGTGAAGACCTGGACGGTGGCAAGACCGTGTTCCAGCAGGTTTCCGACGGTTCGGACATGATCCGCATCGGCAACTACGAGATCCCGTCGCGTACCTACGTTGGCCGCTTCAACTTCAAGGGCGGCGACCAGCAGAAGTTCGTCAAGGACCTCTCCGGTGGTGAGCGTGGCCGTCTGCACCTGGCCCTGACCCTGAAGGAGGGCGGCAACGTCCTGCTGCTCGACGAACCGTCCAACGACCTCGACGTCGAAACCCTGCGTTCGCTGGAAGAAGCCCTGCTGGACTTCCCGGGCGCTGCGATCGTGATTTCCCACGACCGTTGGTTCCTGGACCGTGTGGCTACCCACATCCTGGCTTACGAAGACGACTCGAACGTGGTGTTCTTCGAGGGCAACTACACCGAGTACGAAGCGGATCGCAAGAAGCGCTTGGGCGACGCTGCTGCCCAGCCGCACCGTGTACGGCACAAGAAGCTGGCGCAGTAAGCCGGTTTCGGATGCACAAGAATGGGGCCCTCAGGGGCCCCATTTTTGTGCCTGGGGTAAAAGGGTGGTGTCCCTTCGCGGGGCAAGCCCGCTCCCACAGAATCTCCCACGATTTCAGGGGTTCTGGAGTCCCCCTGTGGGAGCGGGCTTGCCCCGCGAAGAGGCCAGATTTGCCAACACGAATCGTGGTGTTTTGTATACATTTATATAAAACGCACCAAATAATTTCAAAAAAACGACATTTCGCCCTATTCCCGTGCGATTGCTTCTTGGTACATTGCGGAAAAAACCAATAAGTCCAATCCCTCTTGGTGAGATGTCTACCATGATCGAATCTGTCGACCATTTCCTTGCGCGTCTGAAACAACGCGATCCTGCCCAGCCTGAATTCCACCAGGCCGTCGAAGAGGTGCTACGCAGCCTCTGGCCGTTCCTCGAAGCCAACCCTCACTACCTGCAAGCCGGCATTCTCGAACGCATGGTCGAGCCCGAGCGCGCCGTGCTGTTCCGCGTGTCGTGGGTCGATGACCAGGGCAAGGTCCAGGTCAACCGCGGCTACCGCATCCAGATGAGCAGCGCCATCGGCCCGTACAAGGGCGGCCTGCGCTTCCACCCGTCGGTGAACCTGGGCGTGCTCAAGTTCCTGGCCTTCGAGCAGGTGTTCAAGAACTCCCTGACCTCGCTGCCCATGGGCGGCGGCAAAGGTGGCTCGGACTTCGATCCGAAGGGCAAGAGCGATGCCGAAGTCATGCGCTTCTGCCAGGCCTTCATGAGCGAGCTGTACCGCCACATCGGCGCCGACGTCGACGTGCCGGCCGGTGACATCGGCGTGGGTGCCCGCGAGATCGGCTTCATGTTCGGCCAGTACAAGCGCCTGGCCAACCAGTTCACTTCGGTGCTGACCGGCAAGGGCATGACCTACGGCGGCAGCCTGATCCGCCCTGAAGCCACCGGCTACGGCTGCGTGTACTTCGCCGAAGAAATGCTCAAGCGTCGCGATCTGCGCATCGATGGCCGCCGCGTGGCCGTCTCCGGTTCCGGCAACGTTGCCCAGTACGCTGCGCGCAAGGTCATGGACCTGGGCGGCAAGGTGATCTCGCTGTCGGATTCCGAAGGCACCCTGTACGCCGAAGCGGGCCTGACCGACGCCCAGTGGGACGCGCTGATGGAGCTGAAGAACGTCAAGCGTGGCCGTATCAGCGAGCTGGCCGAGCAGTTCGGGCTGGAGTTCCGCAAGGGCCAGACCCCGTGGAGCCTGCCGTGCGACATCGCCCTGCCGTGCGCCACGCAGAACGAGCTGGACAGCGAAGACGCCCGCACCCTGCTGCGCAACGGCTGCATCTGCGTCGCCGAAGGCGCCAACATGCCGACCACCCTGGAAGCTGTGGATATCTTCATCGAAGCCGGCATCCTGTATGCCCCGGGCAAGGCCTCCAACGCCGGTGGCGTTGCGGTGTCGGGCCTGGAGATGTCGCAGAACGCCATGCGCCTGCTGTGGACCGCCGGTGAAGTGGACAGCAAGCTGCACAACATCATGCAGTCGATCCACCATGCTTGCGTGCACTACGGTGAAGAGGCCGATGGCACGATCAACTATGTGAAGGGCGCCAACATCGCGGGCTTCGTCAAGGTAGCCGACGCCATGCTGGCTCAGGGCGTGGTCTGATGTAATAGTTGGGGCTGCTTTGCAGCCCAATCGCCGCGGTTCGTCGCCACGACAAGCCGGCTCCCACAGTATCAGCGGCGCTGCTGTACCTGTGGGAGCCGGCTTGCCGGCGATTGGGGCGCGCAGCGGCCCCGCCTTTCAGGCTTCAATACCAATCTCGATGATCTCGATCGACTGATCCCCCGCAGGCCGCCGCCACACCACTTCATCCCCAGCCTCGGCGCCCAACAACGCCCGCCCAAGCGGCGACCCCCAATTGATCAGCCCCCGGCCAGCATCGGCCTCATCCTCCCCCACCAGTTGCACCACATGCTCCTGGTCCTGCTCATCGACAAACCTCACCCGGCTACCGATCTGCACCTTGTCCGTCGAGGTGGCGGCAGGCACCACCTGCGCGCTCTGCACCCGGGCGCTGAAGTAGCGCAGATCGCGCTCGGTATCCGCCAGGCGCTGCTTGTCCGCACCCTCACCCTGGGCCTGCAGTTCACTGCGTAGCGCATTGAGCTCGGCCACGCGCTGCTGCAGCTGGCGCAGGCCACTGGCGGTGAGGTAGTTGGGTTGGTCGCTGACGCGCCGCTCCACGGGTTGATCGGCCTGGGCGGCGGCCTGGTCCTCGTTGACGAATGCTCGGCTCATGGGCGGGCCTCCTTGTGCTGGAGACCATGGTGACAGGTCGCAGGTTTCAACGGATGTCCGTTTGCGACCTAGTCGTGACGATAGGCACGCGCGGCGTCGCGGTCTTTCTCCTGCTGCCATTCGCGGTCACGCTCGTCCCAGTAGCGGTCACGGTACTGGCGTTCATCCTCGCCATTCTTCATGGCATTGCACTGGCGAAAACCATCGTCCCAGCCGGTTTCGTACTGGCGGTTGTGCAGGTAGCGCGGGACATCCTTGCGAAAGTCGCCAGCCATGACCCCGGCGGCCTGGCGGCCGCTGCTGCAGCCGTCCTGGAAGCCGTCGGCGTAGGAGGGCGGGTAGCCTTGGCTGAGCATCTGCTCGTGGGTGGTTTCGCAAGCTGACAGCAACAAGGCAATGCATAAGCCGAACCAGTACCGCGACATGACCTTCGAGACCCTCTGAGTGATACAGGAAAGTCTAGGTGGGCAGTTGTCGTGGGGCTGTCAAAACAGTGTCAAAGCGTCGGTTGGTTCACATTGAATATTCTGTGGTCTGTGCCGGCCCTTTCGCGGGGCAAGCCCGCTCCCACAAGGTTCACCACAAGTACCCTGTGGGAGCGGGCTTGCCCCGCGAAAGGGCCAGTACAGGCCACCATCAATAGTGATACCACTTGAGTTCCAGCATCACCTCATTCTGCGCCGTCGCCAAATGGCTGAACTCCCGCGAAGCACTAAGCCTCAGCCCGAGGTTCTGGCTGATCTCCCACTGCTGGTTCAGGCTCACACTGCGCCGCACCTCGCCATTGGTGAAGTAATCGCCCTTGGCCTCCAGCGTCAGGTTGCCCAGCCCGTTGCGCCACAACAGCCCGCTATTGAACCCCGCCGCCGGTGCGATGAACTGGGCGAAGTCGTTGTGGTGCTCGATCCGCACCGTCCCCAGGGCAAAGCCCAGCAAGCCATCGGCCAGCTGCCAGGTGCCCCCGGCACCGCCGTTCACATGACTCACCAGCACCTCGTCGTCATGCTTGCCCGGTACCCGCTCCAGGCCGCCGGCAACCTGCCACGACCAGGGCTTGAGCAGCGCGTTGCGCGGCGTCAGCGAGCGAATGGTGGCCAGGTCCAGGCGCTGCACCTGCCAGTCGTTGCCTTCGTACTGGCGCAGCTTGAGCTGGAGGATTTCAATCTGGGCACCCAGGGGGAAGCCATAGGCGTTGTCGTTGAGGTCGTGATAGGCCATGCGCAGGCCGTACTCGGCATAAGCGCGGTCTTCACGGGTACCGGCCCCCAGCTGCCAGGTGCGCGAGTCATGCCCGTCCTCAGGCAGGCCGGGGCGTTCGATTTCCAGTGGCGGCGGCGGGTTGCGGTTGATCGCCCGCAGCAGCTCGAAGCTGCGGGCTGCCTGGCCGGGGTCGCGCTCCTGGCCGTTGGCGCGGTAGCGCTCCAGGCGGTAGGCGGCATCCTGCACCAGCGCCTGGCGTTCGCGGGGCAGGGCGGTGAACGCGGGGCTTTGCAGTTGCGCCGTGTCGGCACTCACGGCCAGCACCTGGCGTTTTTCGTCGGGGTCCAGCGGCTCGGCGCGGGCCAGCAGTTCGCGTTCGCGCGAAGGGCGGTAGGTCTCGCTGGCCACCAGGCCCGATTGCTTGACGGCCTTGACCGTATCGGTGGGGATGGCGGTGATCGGGAACTGCGAGGTCAGGTCCAGGCTCGGCCGGGCCACTTGCAGTAGCTCCAGCAGGCGGTAGGAGCAGTTTTCGTCGAAGAAGAAGTAGTCGAACTGGATCTGCTTGAGCTCCCACACATGCTCGACCATGCGCCCGGTTTCCTCGGGCGTCAGGTCCAGCTGGTACTCCCACAGGTCGCGGTTCTCCAGGCTGCGGTATTCGGAGAGTTTTTCCTGGTAGGGCATCAGCGCGAACAGGCCCGGGTAGCCACCCATCAGGCCTTTCCAGGCATACAGAATGCTGTTGTCGCTGCCTTCGATATAGGCACCGAAGTTGATCGCGTAGCTCAGCAGCGTGGTGTCGTCGCTGCGGGTCGTGGACTGATCGATGCGCAGCAGGGTATGGCCGAACATCGACGACGGGCTGTTCAGGTAGGCCGCCGGGAAGATCAACGCGGCGCTGTGCGGGTCGATCGACTGGTACCAGGTCTTGAACTCCTGGCAGTCCGGCTGCGGCAGGCCTTGGAGGTCAAGCTGCTCGCGCAGCCAGCGGGTACGCGCGGGGAACACGCATTGGGCGTGTTTGTCGCCCAGGTTGGCCGGGGCGTACAGCGCCTGCACCGTGGCCCGCAGTTCCTGGTCCGGGTGGTGCGCGCCGTCCTCGGCGAGGAAGAATGCGTCATCGTCCACATAGCTGCGCCAACCACCGAGCTTGGCGGTTTCGTAATGACCCAAGGCGATCCAGTAGGGGGTGTTGGCCAGTTGTTGCACACGGGCGTCGTCCAGCACCGGTGCAGCCTGAACGGGGGCGCAGATACACAGCGCCAGGTAAGCGAGGCGTTTGAGCATGTCGGGCAACTACTTCTTAACGATGCCGAAAAAGGCGAAACCCGCCCCGGGGTGGGGCGGGAGTAGCTGCGTTTAGGCCTCGGTAGCGTACTTGGCCAGGCGCGGGTCGTTCTTCAGAACGGCGAGGGTGTTGTTGTGGACAGTCTCGGCAGTCACGTCGGCGCTGCTGAAGATCTGGCTGAAATGCTGGTGGGCAACCGAGGCGAAGTAGCCGCGGTCTTCCGGTGCCACGCCCAGGACCACGGCGTAGGTGGTCAGGGCTTCGCCCTGGCCCATGGCCATGTCTTCGGACAGTTCGTTCATCATGCCGTTCATGGCGAACCAGGACTTGCCACCGTAGGTCAGCGAGGCCTTGGTGGAACAGCCGTTGGTGCCGGAGGTCATGCCGAACGTGGCGTTGCCGGAGGTGCCGTTGGTGGTGGAGGCCAGGAAGTGAGCCGGGGTGCCGCGCTGGCCTTCGAACAGCATGTTGCCCCAGCCGCAGTTCGGGCCACCTGGCGCTTCGGCCATGGCGTTGAGGGAGACCACGGTGAACAGAGTACCCAGAAGAATCCGTTTCATAGCATTTGTTCTCTATTTGTCTTAACCAAGGGTCAGGGTTTCTGGCAACTCGGTTGCCAGGTCGGGAAAGCGTTTCACCCACCCGCGCAGCTTGGAGTTTAGGCACGATCTAAAGGTTGCGTCGTTCATTGCGAAAAATTTGCTCCTGTACTACCGCGTGGGCGCTGCGACATAAAGTCCCGCCGAGCCTTGCAACGCGCGCGCGGGCAGCGCCAGAATGCTGCGTATCCGCCCCGCCGAAGTAAGGAAACCCAATGCCCGATCCTGTCGCTGCGCGCCTGCGTCTCGCGCCTGAAGCCCTGACCCGGCGTTTCTCCCCCGAGCAGTTTGCCTTTACCCATACCGACGATCTGGAGCCGTTTCGTGGCGTCCTGGGCCAGGAGCGTGCCGTCGAGGCCCTGCAATTCGGCGTGGCCATGCCGCGCCCTGGCTACAACGTGTATGTAATGGGCGAGCCCGGCACCGGCCGCTTCTCGTTCGTCAAGCGCTACCTCAAGGCCGAGGGCAAGCGCCAACAGACCCCGGCCGACTGGCTCTACGTCAACCACTACGACGATGCACGCGAGCCGCGTGCCCTGGAGCTGCCCTCCGGCAGCGCCGCGGCGTTCATCAGCGACATGGGCGGGCTGATCGACAACCTGCTGGCCACCTTCCCGGCGGTGTTCGAGCACCCGTCGTACCAGCAGAAGAAAGGCGCCATCGACCGCGCCTTCAATCAGCGTTACGACCGCGCCCTGGATGTGATCGAGCGCGCTTCGCTGGAAAAGGACGTGGCCCTGTACCGCGATGCCAGCAATGTCGCCTTCACCCCGATGGCCGACGGCAAGGCGCTGGACGAGGCCGAGTTCGGCCAGCTGCCGGAAGAGGTGCGTGAACAGTTCCACGAGGACATCGCCCTGCTTGAAGAGCGCCTCAACGAGGAACTGGCGAGCCTGCCGCAATGGAAGCGCGAGTCGAACAACCAGCTGCGCCAGCTCAACGAAGAAACCATCACGCTGGCCCTGCAACCCCTGCTGGCGCCGCTGTCGGAAAAGTACGCCGAGAACGCGGCGGTGTGTGCCTACCTGCAGTCCGTGCAGCTGAACCTGCTGCGTACCGTGGTCGAGCAACTGGTCGATGACAGCAAGACCGACGCCGCCGCGCGCAAGCTGCTCGAAGAGCAGTACGCCCCGAGCCTGGTGGTGGGCCACAACGCTGACGGTGGCGCACCTGTGGTGTTCGAGCCGCACCCGACCTACGACAACCTGTTCGGCCGGATCGAATACAGCACCGACCAGGGCGCGCTGTACACCTCCTACCGCCAGCTGCGCCCGGGTGCGTTGCACCGTGCCAACGGCGGGTTCCTGATCCTCGAAGCCGAGAAAATGCTCGGCGAGCCGTTCGTGTGGGATGCGCTCAAGCGTGCCCTGCAGTCGCGCAAGCTGAAGATGGAGTCGCCGCTGGGCGAGCTGGGCCGGGTCGCCACCGTCAGCCTGACGCCGCAGATGATCCCGCTCAACGTCAAGCTGGTGATCATCGGCTCGCGCCAGCTGTACTACGCGCTGCAGGACCACGACTCGGACTTCCAGGAGATGTTCCGGGTGCTGGTGGACTTCGACGAAGACATGCCGATGGTCGACGAGAACCTGGAGCAGTTCGCCCAGTTGCTGCGCACCCGCACCAACGAGGAGGGCATGGCGCCGCTGACCAGCGATGCGGTAGCGCGCCTGGCCACCTACAGCGCGCGCCTGGCGGAAAACCAGTCGCGCCTGTCGGCACGTATCGGTGATTTGTTCCAGCTGGTCAGCGAGGCCGATTTCATTCGCCAGCTGGCCAGTGACGAGATGACCGACGCCGGGCATATCGAACGTGCGCTGAAGGCCAAGGCCACCCGCACCGGTCGCGTCTCGCAGCGGGTGCTCGACGACATGCTCGCCGGCATCATCCTGATCGACACCGAGGGGGCGGCAATCGGCAAGTGCAACGGGCTCACCGTGCTGGAAGTCGGCGACTCGGCGTTCGGTATGCCGGCGCGTATTTCCGCCACCGTCTACCCGGGCGGCAGCGGCATCGTCGACATCGAGCGCGAGGTCAACCTGGGCCAGCCGATCCACTCCAAAGGGGTGATGATCCTCACCGGTTACCTGGGCAGCCGCTATGCCCAGGAATTCCCCCTGGCGATTTCGGCGAGCATCGCCCTGGAGCAGTCCTACGGCTATGTGGACGGCGACAGCGCTTCGCTGGGTGAGGCCTGCACGCTGATCTCGGCACTCTCGCGCACACCGCTCAAGCAGTGCTTCGCCATCACCGGTTCGATCAACCAGTTCGGTGAAGTGCAGGCGGTGGGCGGGGTCAACGAGAAGATCGAGGGCTTCTTCCGCCTCTGCGAGGCCCGTGGCCTGACCGGCGAGCAGGGGGTGATCATCCCGCGCGCCAACGTCGCTACCTTGATGCTCGATGAGCGGGTGCTGCAGGCGGTGGAGAACGGCCAGTTCCATGTCTACGCGGTCAGCCAGGCTGACGAGGCGCTGAGCCTGCTGGTGGGCGAGGACGCCGGGGAGCTGGACGACAAGGGCCAGTTCACCGAAGGCAGCGTCAATGCCCGGGTGGTCGAGCGCCTGCGCGAGATCGCCGAGATGATCAGCGAAGAAGAGATCGAGCGTGCGGAAAAGGAGCGCCTGGAAGAGGTGATTGCCCAGGCCAAACCCGCCTGAGTCAATAAATCGGCGCTGGCGGCCATGTGCTACCGTTCAGCGCCGGTTTTCAAACTTTCTGTGCTGTTCTTCTATGATGGAACCTAAGGACGGCATCAGCGTTCAGGATGGAAACAGCCTGGGAGCTTCGGGCTGAACAGGGCTCATTGGAGGGGACGCGGCCATGCGCAACCTCAGCCTTACTCGCCAGTGCCTGGGCCTGGTGACCCGTATCGAATGCAGCATCCGTCCGCTGGCCGGGGACAACGGCATGTGGACCTTGCTGTTCGCCGCCGGCATGTCCGGTGAACAACCCTCGGCGATCAAGGCACAGGGTCCATTCCATGGGCCGCTGGTGGCCGAGTCGGTGCTCAACGCCATCGTCGACAGCCTGACCCTGCATGGGTATCAGGTGACCGAGGGGCCGCAGATCTGGACCTTGCATTTGCAGGCTCAGTTGCGACGAATCAATGGCGAGCGCTGCCGCAACCTTGGGGACTACCAGTTCCATCCTGAATCCTGAGAGCAGGGCGCAACGCAGTCTCTGTGGGAGCCGGCTTGCCGGCGATTGGGCTGCATCGCACCCCCTCCAATCCGGGCTTTTGCTGTCACAGGCGGCTGGCTATACTCGCGCTCGCTTTTCCAGTCACCTGACGAGTCCCAAAACCCTCCATGGAACGTATTCTCGAAAACGCGATGTATGCCTCGCGCTGGCTGCTCGCCCCCATCTACTTCGGTTTGTCCCTCGGCCTGCTGGCCCTGGCGCTGAAATTCTTCCAGGAAGTCATCCACGTCCTGCCCAACGTCTTCGCCCTGAGCGAAGCCGACCTGATCCTGGTGATCCTCTCGCTGATCGACATGTCGCTGGTCGGCGGCCTGCTGGTGATGGTGATGATCTCGGGCTACGAGAACTTCGTGTCGCAGCTGGACATCGACGACAGCAAGGAGAAGCTCAACTGGTTGGGCAAGATGGACTCCTCGTCGCTGAAGATGAAGGTGGCCGCCTCGATCGTGGCGATTTCCTCCATCCACCTGCTGCGGGTGTTCATGGATGCGCAGAACATCTCCACCGATTACCTGATGTGGTACGTGATCATCCACATGACCTTCGTGGTGTCGGCGTTCTGCATGGGCTACCTGGACAAGCTCACCAAGCACTGAGCCTTCTCGGGCCCTTTCGCGGGACAAGCCCGCTCCCACAAGTACGGTGCAGAACTTGTGGGAGCAACTGTCTTGCTCAATTTCCAGAAGCTGGCGCGATTCCTGTGGGAGCGGGCTTGTCCCGCGAAGCGGCCACCACGGTAAAACTGACGAGCGGCGTCAGTTATGCCTTGTGTATTCCCCGCCCCCGTACAAAAAATGAGCACTCATGCGTGGTTCCCACCAGCGAGGTGCTCCCATGAACCTGCATCAGCTCAATACCGAGGCCAGGGCCGGCCATGTCGACGAAGTCAACCTGATCGCCATCGAAGGCGGTGACTATCTGATCGAGGCCCGGGTCAAGGGTCGCGCCCACCCCTTGGCCGACACCCGTGGCGAGCGCCTGCGGGTACATTCGGTGGAGGATGCGCGCAAGTTGTTGCAGACCATCCCGATGGTCTCGATGAACCTGGTGCACTGGTCCGTGCAGGATGAAATGTGCGGTATGGGTTCCCACCCCGAAGAAGACCTCAAGGTGCCGATTTCCCAGCGTTCGGCCTGGTAGCTGCTCGCAGCTTCCCAGTGTGCTAGGCTGCTCGCCCTTTTCATCAAGGGCGCGGCTGCACTGCGCCCTGCAGTGGAGCACGACAATGTCCGAACTCAACCTGTCTACCGACGAAACCCGCGTTAGCTACGGCATCGGCCGTCAGCTGGGCGGCCAGCTGCGCGACAACCCGCCACCGGGCGTGAGCCTGGAAGCCATCCTGGCCGGCCTGACCGACGCCTTCAACGGCGCCGACAGCCGCGTCAACGAAGCCGACCTGTCGGCCAGCTTCAAGGTCATCCGTGAACTGATGCAAGCCGAAGCTGCCGCCAAGGCTGAAGCTGCTGCTGCCTCGGGCAAGGAATTCCTGGCCGAGAACGCCAAGCGCGAAGGCATCACCACCCTGGCTTCGGGCCTGCAGTTCGAAGTGCTGACCGCAGGTGACGGCGCCAAGCCGACCCGCGAAAGCAACGTGCGCACCCACTACCACGGCACCCTGATCGACGGCACCGTCTTCGACAGCTCGTACGATCGTGGCCAGCCAGCTGAATTCCCGGTTGGCGGCGTGATCGCTGGCTGGACCGAAGCACTGCAGCTGATGAATGCCGGCAGCAAATGGCGCCTGTACGTGCCGAGCGAGCTGGCTTACGGCGCCCAGGGCGTTGGCAGCATCCCGCCGCACAGCGTACTGGTGTTCGACGTCGAGCTGCTCGACGTTCTGTAATGCCCTTGGGGCCGCTCTGCGGCCCATTCGCGGGACAAGCCCGCTCCCACAGGTACATCACAGGGCTTGGAAACTGTGGTGTATCTGTGGGAGCGGGCTTGTCCCGCGAACAGGCCGGGCCTGCCGTCCTCAGTTCCAGTCCGTTCCCGCAGGGCGCAACGCCCGCGCATAGCAGAACAGAAACAGATTTCGCACCAACTCCTTGAGCACCACCGGCTCGCTCGAATTCAGCCCTTCAAGGTCCAGGTCACCCTGGTCGCGCAGTTCATCCAGCGCTTCTTCTTCGAGCACGGCGCACACTTCACCGGTTTCACGGTGCAGGATGCGCAGGTAGGGGTGGGGGCGGTCCAGCCAGGCGTCGATCAGATAAGTCATGGCTATTCTCCTTGGATAGCGGCTCCAATGAGAATAATTCTTATTATCAGAATAGCAAGCGCCAATTGGCGGATTTTGCGCAATCAGACCTTGCGCACGAATTCCGACTTCAGCTTCATGGCGCCGATGCCGTCGATCTTGCAGTCGATGTCGTGGTCGCCGTCGCACAGGCGGATGTTCTTGACCTTGGTGCCGACCTTGACCACCAGGGACGAACCCTTGACCTTGAGGTCCTTGATCACGGTGACGGTGTCACCGTCCTGCAGCACGTTGCCGACCGAATCCTTCTTCACCACGTCGTCGCTGGCGGCTTCGGCTTCGCCGTTGGCCGACCACTCGTGGGCGCATTCGGGGCAGATCAGTTGAGTGCCATCCTCATAGGTGTATTCGGAATTGCATTTGGGACAGGCTGGCAGAGTGCTCACTTCGGTTCCTTAAACAGACAGGCGGTAAAGGCCCATATTGTATAAGGTTTTCTCCAGGAAGTGTTTCGTCTGCACAAAAGCATCGCGGGACAAGCCCGCTCCTGCAGGAGGCTATGCAGGTCCTGTGGGAGCGGGCTTGTCCCGCGAAGAGGGCGACGCGATTTTCAGTGCGTACGCGCTACGGCAAACTCGCTCAGCTCAACCAGTGCATCCCGGTATTCGCTGGCCGGCAGCACTTCCAGGCACTCGATGGCCTTGGCCACGTAGTCGCGCGCCAGCTGCGCGGTGTAGTCCAGGGCGCCGGAGGCTTCCACCGCCACACGAATCTGCTCCAGGTCTTCCAGGCCACCCTTCTGGATCGCCTGGCGAACCAGTGCCGCCTGCTCAGGCGTGCCTTCGCGCATGGTGTAGATCAGCGGCAGGGTCGGTTTGCCTTCGGCCAGGTCGTCGCCGACGTTCTTGCCCAGGGTCTGCGAGTCGCCCTTGTAGTCGAGCAGGTCGTCGACCAGCTGGAAGGCCACGCCCAGGTGGTCACCAAAGGTGCGCAGGGCCTCGCGCTGCTCCTCGGTGGCCTCGGCCAGCGCGGCGGCGCTGTGGGTCGAAGCTTCGAACAGCATCGCGGTCTTGCCGCGGATGACTTCCATGTAGACGTCTTCGGTGGTGCTGGCATCGCGAACACGCGACAGCTGCAGCACTTCGCCCTCGGCGATCACACGGGTGGCCTTGGACAGAATCTGCATGACCGGCATCGAGCCCAGCTCGACCATCATTTCGAACGAACGCGAATAAAGGAAGTCGCCCACCAGCACGCTCGGCGCGTTGCCCCACAGCGCGTTGGCGGTGGAACGGCCACGGCGCATGCCGGACATGTCGACCACGTCGTCATGCAGCAGGGTGGCGGTGTGCAGGAATTCGATGGTCGCGGCCAGCAGGCGCAGGTCATCGCCCTCGCGACCCAAGGCCTTGCCGCACAGCAGCACCAGCAGGGGGCGCAGGCGTTTGCCGCCGGCGGACGTGATATAGTCGCCGATCTTCGATACCAGCGGCACGCGCGAGGTCAGCTGCTTCTTGATGATCTCGTCGACGGCGCTGAAATCGTCAGCTACCGCGCGGTAGAAGGTTTGGGGTTGCATCGGCTGCTCCAGTGAGGTTGCGCGGCATGCTAGGTCGCGGGTCCCGGTGTGTCAAGGCGCGCTGCCCGTGGGCCGGGGCCGGCACTTGCAAGCAAAAGCCGGGTTGCGTACAATCGCGCACCCTAACTTCCTGGGCAGCACCTGCCTTACGCAATTGCACAGGGCCGTTCCAGCCCCATGCAGCCATGCCAGCCAATACTCATCATATAAAGCGCTGGGTGAGCAGGATTATCGGAGAAATACCCATGTCTTACGCAGTAATCGTTACCGGCGGCAAGCAGTACAAAGTCGCTGAAGGTGAATTCCTCAAGATCGAAAAACTGGAAATCGCCACTGGCGAATCCGTGACTTTCGATCGCGTTCTGCTGGTTGCCAACGGTGAAGAAGTCACCATCGGCGCACCAGTCGTCGCTGGCGCTAAAGTTGTTGCCGAAGTCGTTTCGCAAGGCCGTCACGATAAAGTACGCATCATCAAGTTCCGTCGCCGTAAGCACCACATGAAGCGTATGGGCCACCGCCAGTGGTTCACCGAGATCAAAATCACCGGCATCCAGGCTTAATCCCCTAGATCCCCTGAATTTATTTGGAGAATTGAACCATGGCTCACAAGAAGGCTGGTGGTAGTACCCGTAACGGTCGCGACTCAGAATCGAAACGCCTTGGCGTGAAGATGTATGGCAGCCAGGTCGTCAAGGCCGGCAACATCATCGTCCGTCAGCGCGGCACCCAGTTCCACGCCGGCTACGGCGTTGGCATGGGCAAGGATCACACCCTGTTCGCCAAGATCGAAGGCGTGATCAAGTTCGAGAAGAAAGGCGAGTTCAACCGCCGTTACGTGAGCATCGTCGCCGCTTAATCGCGACGTCGCTCCAGAAGCCCCGTCATGCGACGGGGCTTTTTCGTTTGTGGTGAGCCTCTTGCAAAGCTGTTTGTATGGGCTGCCGGCGTGGGTTTCTACGGTCGTACGGGGCCGCCGCGCTCATTTTTGCAAGAGCCTCAGGTTTTTTAAGTCTTCAACTCGTCGATCGACGAGAGGCGGTTTTTGAATGAAGTTTGTTGACGAAGTATCCATTCGGGTCAAGGCCGGTGACGGCGGTAACGGTTGCATGAGCTTCCGTCGCGAGAAGTTCATCGAGAACGGTGGCCCCAACGGCGGTGACGGTGGCGATGGCGGCTCGGTGTACATGGTTGCCGACGAAAACCTCAACACCCTGGTGGACTATCGCTACACCCGTCACCACGAAGCCCAACGCGGCTCCAACGGTGGCAGCACCGACTGCACCGGCAAGAAGGGCGAAGACCTGTTCCTGCGCGTACCGGTCGGCACCACCGTGATCGACGCCTCGACCCAGGAAGTGATCGGCGACCTGGTCACCCCAGGTCAGAAGCTGATGGTCGCCCAAGGCGGCTGGCACGGCCTGGGCAACACCCGTTTCAAGTCCAGCACCAACCGTGCGCCGCGCCAGACCACCCCAGGCAAGCCGGGTGATCAGCGCGACTTGAAAATGGAACTGAAGGTACTGGCCGACGTTGGCCTGCTGGGCTTGCCGAATGCCGGCAAGAGCACCTTCATCCGTTCGGTCTCGGCCGCCAAGCCGAAAGTTGCCGACTACCCGTTCACCACCCTGGTGCCAAACCTGGGCGTGGTCAGCGTCGACCGCTGGAAGAGCTTCGTCATCGCCGACATCCCCGGCCTGATCGAAGGCGCCTCCGACGGTGCCGGCCTGGGTATCCGCTTCCTCAAGCACCTGGCGCGTACCCGCGTGCTGCTGCACCTGGTCGACCTGGCGCCGCTGGACGGCAGCAGCCCGGCCGATGCCGCCGAGGTCATCATCAACGAGCTGACCCGCTTCAGCCCGTCGCTGACCGACCGTGAGCGCTGGCTGGTGCTGAACAAGGCCGACATGCTGATGGACGACGAGCGCGACGAGCGCGTCAAGGAAGTCGTCGAGCGCCTGCAGTGGGAAGGCCCGGTCTACGTGATCTCGGCCATCTCCAAGCAGGGCACCGAGCAGCTCAGCCACGACCTGATGCGCTACATCGAAGACCGCGCCGACCGCCTGGCCAACGACCCGGCCTACGCCGAAGAGCTGGCCGAGCTCGACCAGCGCATCGAAGACGAAGCCCGTGCCCAGCTGCAGGCCCTGGACGACGCCCGCACCCTGCGCCGTACCGGCGTCAAGAGCGTGCACGACATCGGCGACGACGATGCCTGGGACGATGATTTCGAGGACGACGAAGACGGCCCGGAAATCATTTACGTGCGCGACTGATCGGTTGCAGTACACTAAACGCCGCTCTTTGGAGCGGCGTTTTTGTATCTACGGTATCTACAGATTCGACATAGGTTGGAAGACAAGATGCGAAGCAAGGTGACTGGCGCCAAGCGCTGGGTCGTGAAGATCGGTAGTGCGCTGCTCACGGCGGATGGCAAGGGCCTCGACCGTGGCGCCATGGCTGTGTGGGTCGAGCAGATGGTCGCGCTGCGTGAAGCAGGCGTGGAGTTGGTACTGGTCTCCTCCGGGGCCGTGGCTGCCGGCATGAGCCAGCTGGGCTGGACCTCGCGACCGAGCGCGATGAACGAGCTGCAGGCCGCTGCCTCGATCGGCCAGATGCGCCTGGTGCAAGCCTGGGAGTCGAGCTTCGGCGAGCACGGCAAGCACACCGCGCAGATCCTTCTGACCCATGACGACCTGTCCGACCGCAAGCGTTACCTGAACGCGCGCAGCACCCTGCGTACTTTGGTCGACCTCGAAGTGGTGCCGGTGATCAACGAAAACGACACCGTGGTCACCGACGAAATCCGCTTCGGCGACAACGACACCCTGGCCGCGCTGGTGGCCAACCTGGTCGAAGCCGACCTGCTGGTGATCCTCACCGACCGCGACGGCATGTTCGACGCCGACCCGCGCAACAACCCCGAAGCGCAGCTTATCTACGAAGCCCGTGCCGACGACCCATCGCTCGACGCCGTGGCCGGTGGTACCGGTGGCGCGCTGGGCCGTGGCGGCATGCAGACCAAGCTGCGCGCCGCGCGCCTGGCGGCCCGTTCCGGCGCCCACACCATCATCATCGGTGGCCGCATCGAGCGCGTGCTCGACCGTCTCAAGGCCGGCGAACGCCTGGGCACGCTGCTGTCGCCCGAGCGCGGCATGCTGGCGGCGCGCAAGCAATGGCTGGCGGGCCACCTGCAGACCCGCGGCACCCTGGTCCTCGACGCCGGTGCCGTGCAGGCGCTGCGTGAGGCCAACAAGAGCCTGCTGCCGGTCGGCGTGAAGACCGTACAGGGCAGCTTCCGCCGTGGCGAGATGGTGGTCTGCGTCGGCCCGGATGGTCTTGAAGTGGCCCGTGGCCTGGCCAACTACAGTGCGCTGGAAGCGCAGAAGATCATCGGTCAGCCGTCCGATGCCATCGAGTCCCTGCTCGGTTACAGCGCAGAGCCGGAGCTTGTGCACCGCGACAACCTGGTGCTGGTATGAGCGTGCTGAAGCGGGCGATGGCCGTGCTGGCACTGGCCTTGCCGATGGTTGCCGGGGCCGAGGAAATTGGCCAGGTGTCCACCGTGTTCAAGTTCGTCGGGCCGAATGATCGCATCGTCGTCGAGGCCTTCGATGACCCGAAGGTTCAGGGCGTGACCTGCTACCTGTCGCGGGCCAAGACCGGTGGTGTGAAAGGCGGCCTGGGGTTGGCCGAAGATCGGGCGGAGGCGTCGATTGCCTGCCGTCAGGTCGGGCCGATCAGCTTCAGCGGGGAGTTGAAGGACGGCGAGGAAGTGTTCAAGGAGCGCACTTCGCTGGTGTTCAAGACCATGCAGGTGGTGCGCTTCCTGGACAAGAAGCGCAATACGCTGGTGTACCTGGTGTATAGCGATCGCATGATCGAAGGCAGCCCGCAGAATGCGGTGACGGCGATACCGATTCTGCCTTGGGCGCACTGATACCGCGTTGAGTTAGGGGAGGCCTTCGGCCTCCATTCGCGGGACAAGTCGGATCGCCGCACCGCCGCTCCCACAGGTTCCCCGCAGACCTTGAGTCTGGTGTAGTCCTGTGGGAGCGGGCTTGCCCCGCGAATGGGCCGCAAAGCGGCCCCTCTGCGCAGAACCTAGGCCAATTCCTCGGCCTCATCCTCGCGCACGACCGCCTTCACCTCATCCAGGCGACTGATGAACTTCCAGTCCGCCTCGTCGATGTAGATGCCATTCGGCCCGCTACCGCCTTCCAGATCGATCGCCACCTGTGCCGACACCTGCGGCTTCACGCTCGCCAGAATCGGCACGAAGCCCAGCTGCAGGCTGGTCTCCAGCAACGCCGCCTGGTTGCGTTCGTCGATGTCCGCCGCCTCGTCGAGGTAGTACGGCAAGCGAATGCGCCCGGCCAGGTCGCGGTCCATCAGGTGCAGCAACAGGTACATGTTGGTCAGCGCCTTGATGGTCATGGTGGTGCCGTTGGAGGCAGCGCCATCGATGTCGGCGTGGATCACCGGCTGGCTGTTGATCTTGGTGATCTCGAAAGCCAGTTCGAACAGGTCTTTCAGACCCAGCTGGTTGTGGTTGGCCGCCACCAGCCGTGCCAGGTACTCCTTGGCCTCTTCGTTCTTGTGGTCCTGATCGGTACTTTGCGTCAGGTCGAACACCGACAGGGTCTCGCCTTCCTCGTACTGGCCGGCGCTGTGGATGATCTGGTCGATGTGCTTGAGCGCTTCCTTGTTCGGCGCCAGCACCACGCGGAAGCTCTCCAGGTTGGACACCTGGCGCTTGTTGATCTCGCGGTTGAACAGGGCCAGCTGGTGCTCGAGGCTGTCGTAGTCGCTGCGGATGTTGCGCAGGGTACGGGCGATGTCGGTGACGGCGGCGCGGCGCGCCTTGGCCAGGGTCAGGGCCTCGTCGGTACGGTGCGCATAGGCGTTCACCAGCAGCTGCAGGCGGCGCTCCATGTCGTCTTCGCTGTCGAACTTGGCCACGCCCTTGAGGCGCACCTGGGCGTACAGCGCTTCGATCTGGTTGTCGACGCGCTGCAGGCCCTGCCAGCTGTCCTGGTAGTCGTTGAGCAGCGGCAGCAGGTTATCCATGGAGTCGTCGACCGCTTCCATGAACGGCGTGCCATACGGCAGGTCGGCCGGCAGCAGCTGGCGACGACGCAGGGCATCTTCCAGGGTGCGCTGCTTGGACTCCAGGTCGCCGATCTGGCGGCCGACCAGCTGCAGCTTGGCCGACAGTTGCTGGACGCGCTCGGTGAACGCATCGCTGGAGCGCTTGAGCTCGTCCTGGGCAGCTTCCAGCTGCGCCAATTGCTCCAGCTTCTCGGGCTCTTCGGCAGCCAGGGTTTCGCTGCGGCGGTAGTCTTCCAGCGCCTTCTGGGCATCCAGTACCTGTTGGTACAGGGCTTCGGTCTGCGCCTTGGAGGCGGTACGGTCGGCGGCCACCGACTGCTGGGTCTTGAGCTGCTTGAGCTCGCGATCCAGGCGGTCTTTCTGGTCACGCAGCGCGGCGCGGTCGGCCAGGGCCTGCAGGGCCGGCGGGTCGATGTGCGAGATATCGATGGAAATGCCAGGCGCTTCGAAGCGTTCGCCCTTGAAGCCATCGAGCACCGCTTCCAGGGATTTCACCCACAGGTCGCTGTCGTCCAGCTCGATGCCGCGGTCGCCCAGCGGCAGGCTGAACAGCGCACCGTTGAACAGGCGCATCAGGCGGTCGACATCCTGCTGCGAGAACTCTTCGCGCAGGCGTGCGTAGCTGTTGTTGTCGGCGTGGTCGAGCTGCTGCTTGACCTGCTTCAGGCGTTTTTCCAGGTCGCGCACGCGCTCGTCGAGGTCTTCGGCGGAGAACTGGCGCGACTGGGCCAGGGCACCGGCCAGTTCGTCGTGGGCGTCCTTGGCCGCCAGCAGCTGCTGCTCCAGGACCTTGACGTCGTCGACCAGGGCGAAGCGGTGCTTGAGCACCGACAGCTCGCCGAGCCAGCGCTGGATGCCGGTGATCTCACGCTCCAGGCGCATCAGCTCCTGGGTGCCGCCACGCTGGTCGTTCTGCAGGCGGTCCTGCTCGCCACGGTAGTGCTCGGCCTGGATGACCAGCTCTTCCTTGCGCGCCATGGCGTATTCCTGCCAGGTGCCCAGCAGGTTGTCGAGCAGTGGCGAAAGGCGGTGCAGCTTGCCGCGCAGGATGTCGCGCTGGGCCACGCCGCCGGCCAGGGCCTCGACCAGGGGGCCAGCGGCGACCAGGGCGTTGTAGTCCTGCTCCATGCGGCGCACGTCGCGGAAGGCTTCCTCGCAGGCGGCGATGTAGTCGACGCTGCCCGAGCGCAGGCTGTGCTCGAAGGCGTCGAGGAACAGCTGCTTGAGCTTGGCGGCGGTGATCTCGCGCATGTGCAGCAGGTTGATGAACAGCGCGCGGAAGGTTTTCAGGCTTTGCTCGCTGGTCGAGCGCAGCGGGATCATGGTCAGGTCCAGCGGCACCGAAGTATGGCCACCGACCAGCAGCCGGCGCAGTTCGTCGGGCTTGAGCTCATAGGCTTTCAGGCCCAGGCGCTCGAGGTTGGTGAACAGCTCCTTCTGGCGCAGGCAGGTGTCGTTCTTCTGGTAATGGGCCAGGTCCAGCTCGCCTTTGTAGGCGAAGAACTGGTGGCCGAAACCGCCACCCGGGCCACGGCCGACCACGCCGATCACGTGGGGGCCGTGGGGCAGGTTCAGTTCGCAGAGGATGTACGAGGTGTCGCTGGCGAAGTAGAAGCGGCGCGACTGCTCCAGGCTGTACTTGCCGAAGCTCATGTCGGACATGCGCGCCAGGATCGGGAACTGCAGGGCGTTGATCGACGCCGATTTACCCAGGTTGTTGGCGCCGTAGACCGACAGCGGGTGCTCCAGGGGGAACAGGCCAAGGCTGTAGCCGGCGGTGTTGAGCAGCGCGAAGCGGCGGATGCCGTAGCGTTCCTGGCTCATGCATCAATCTCCTGTTGCTCTTCGCGGATGGCCCGGGCCAGGGCCTCTTCTTCGCTTTCCTCGGCCTCGAACGGGGTCAGGTCGAGCGGGTCGTCGGTGCGCGCCAGTGCTTCGGCGCTTTCTTCCTCGACCAGTACCGGGGTCGGCAGCGGCAGGTCGCTGTGCAGGCTGGCGGCCAGGTCGCGGTCCTGCTGCACCGACAGGCACACGTCGAGGAAACGGTGCATCGGCGGCAGGAAGCGGTAGATGCCGCCTTCTTCATGGGCGAAGCCGAGCTGGGTCATGCGGCGCATGATCTTTTCTTCCAGTTCGTCGACGGTCTGCACTTCGGCCTGCAGGAACAGGTCGCGGTACTTGTCCAGCAGCGAGGGCAGTTCGTCGCGGCCGATGCTGCCACCGTCGAGCACGGCCATCGGGTCGCGCCCCTGGTCGGCCAGGTGCTCGACCAGGATGAAGGTGAACAGCGACAGGCGCTGGGCGGTCTTGTTGACCTGCGCGGCAGCCTGCTCGGGGACGAAGTAGTAGAAGCCGCGGGTATCGCAGACCAGCTCGAAGCCCAGGGCCTTGAACAGCGTGCGGTACTGGTCCTGGAAGTTCGACAGCTGGGCGTACATTTCCGGGTCGCGGCGGCTGACGTGGAAACCTTTGAACAGCTCGCGGAAGATCGGCGCGAGCTGGGACAGTTCGGAAAGATCAAGATGCATGGGCTGGGCTCGCGTTGGTTTCAGGTTGCGCTTCGCGGCCGGACGACAGGGCGAACGAGCGCAGGCTGACCAGGTGTTCTTGGGTGGTGTACTCGCGCCGTTCCAGGCGCTCGCGCTTGAAGCGCTTCTCCCGCGACAGGCGCGAGAACCAGTACAGCAGTTCGTCGGTGGCGCCTTCGGGTTCCTGCTCCAGCAGCCAGACCATCAGGTCGGGCAGCGGCAGGGCGCCTTCGCAGCGTTCGAGCATTTCCTTGACCGTGCGCGGCGCGCGCGGCAGCGGGCCGCTCTGGGTCTTGTGGGCCTTGGGGAACTTGGCCGGTTTCGGCTCGAAGCGGGCCAGGGCGTAGACATAGGCCTCGACCTGGCTGGCACTGCCGAGGAAGGTGCTCTGCGGGCGGGTGAACAGCGGCATGGCGGCCTGCGGCACGGCGTCGATGCCCTTGCGCCGGATCACCGACAGGGCCAGCGCGGCGCCACGGGTCACGGCGTTGTGCCGGCGCGCTTCTTCGCGCAGCGGCAGCAGCAATTCACGGGCGTGGCGCAGGGTCAGCTGGGCGCTGGTCTGCATCTCCAGGATCCGCGCGTGGGTGCGCAGCAGCATGTCGTCGTCGACCAGGTGGCCCAGGCGCGCCTGTTCGCCCAGCAGTTTCAACAGCACCGTCTCGACCTTGCGCACGCCCTGTTCGAAGGCGCCGTCGGCGTTGACCAGCTGGATCATCGGCTCGACGTACTCGTCCCAGGTCGCGAGCACCTCGGCATAACGCTGGCGCAGCGGAATCTGCCGGTTGCTGGTCTTGGCCCGTTCGGCCACGGCGACCAGCGCCTGCTCATCGTTGTCGAGCTTCTTCAGGACATCCCGCACGCGCATGTCGAGCAGACGCAACTGGCGCGCCAGGTCATCGCTGTCGCGGTTGTCGAAGGCGTCCTGGATGTGCCCGGCAAGGCGCTCCAGGTGGCGCAGGTAAGCCTCGATTTCCAGGCACAGGCCCAGACGGTGCTCGCGGCGCAGGTAGGCGAGGAAATCGTGGATCTGGGCGTTGAGCTCGAAACGGTTCGGGCTCTTGGCCACCGGCACCAGGATATCCAGGCGGATCCATACGTCGAGCAGCTGGGTGATGTCCTGCGGCGTGCTTTCCACCTGCTGGCGACCCACTTGCTGGCGCAGTTCGACCAGGCTCAGGGTGCCTTGGTCGAAGCGCTCGCACAGCGGCTCGATCAGTGCCCAGTGTTCGGCTAGGGCGCGCAGGACGCGCTTGGGTTCGATCATTGGCGTCTACTCGTTGCCAAGTAAAAAGGGGGCGATTGTACTGCATCCCGGGGGGAGGATTTCACCCCTTGGTCTGTAATGAGGGATAACCCTGGTTTATCTGGGGGATTCACCGGCCTCATCGCCGGCAA